>DATDPS010000232.1:0-21742 GCA_035292625.1 Lysobacterales bacterium
AGGCGTCCACACGATACCCCCGGTATAGGTGGTGCCGGTTTCCGGGATCAGGAAGGGGTTGCCACCGACCCGTGCCAGGAGCTGTTGTTCATCGCCGGGAGCCACACCCTCGCAACCGGGCGCAGGGTCGGGCGGTGCGCAGGGATCGCTGAAGGTCGGGAAGTTGTCAGCCGCACCGGCGAACAGGTCGTTGATGGTCGGCGCGCGGAATACCGTGCCGATGGTGCCTCTGAACTTCAATTCCTGGGTTGCATCGAATTCCACGCCGATCTGCCAGGTGGTGTCGCCGTCAAAGGCGTCCCACTCGTCGTAGCGCAAGCCCAATTTCACGTCGAACTGCTGGACATCGTTGCCCCAGAAGGGCAGCAGCAGTTCTCCGAAGACGTTGTTGTTGGTCAGGCTGCCCTGGGTAGAGGTGCTCTTGTTGCCAGTGACGTTGCCTGCCGCTTTGCCGGAATCAGGCGTGAACTTGAATTCCTGTTTCCAGTAGCCGTAACCCACGGCCCAGCCCATCTTGCCGCCGGGCAGTTCGAACCAGGTACTGGTCAGGCTGCCGCCCGCGCTGGTGTTCTTGGTCACGAAGGAGTCGTTGAGCGTGAAGCTGATGTACTGCAGCATGTCCGGAGTCACAGAAGATGCCGTAGGCTGGCCGGTCTCGCGCGTGATCGTGCCGCCGCCCCACAAATTGAGTGGCACGCAACCGGTAATCAGCGAAGAAGGATCATTGACGTCGAGATAGCATTCGGGCTGGCCGTCACCATTGAGGTCGGCCGAGGGGCCGAGCGCATTGGCCAGGCGATCACCGACGTACTGGCCAAAATCCTGGTCCTCGCGTTCACGAATGCCATGGTTGACCCACGCGTCCCAATAGACATCGTCCGCGAACTGACCATCGAGACCGGTCACGAACTGCCACTGGGTAATTTCCTGCTCGAAACGGCGCGGCTGCTCGAACATGCGCCGGCGGATATCCGTTGCGGGCGCGTACGGCAATGGCGCCAATCCGGGATTGGCGGCGTTTTAGTTGTCGACCGCCTGGCGCAGGTAATAGTTGTCCTGCGAAGCGCCGTGGTAGGCCACGCCGTTGAAGACGCCGTTATAGGCCGGATCATTGATCGAGAAATACGGCGTCGGCGCCAGTTCCTGGGAGGATTCGCGGGAATTACCGCGGAATTCCGCATTGAAGCGGACATTGTCGGTCACGTCGAAATGCCCTTCGGCAAACACGTTCTTGCGCTTATAGGGCGTTTGCAGGTAATTGACCGGTGCGTAATTGTAGTTGCGCCCGTCGTGCCGGATCGGAACACCGGCCTGGTAGTCCCCGGATGCCGGCGTGCCGATCAGAAAACGGGAGCCGCCGACGAAGTTCCAGCGACCTTCCGGAATAGCTGAAGAACCGATGCGGTAGCAACCGCCCGATGAGGTGCCATCGTAGGGTGCGGTCAGCTGGTTTTCGCAGCCCTCGGGATAGATGTAGAAGGAGTCCTTCATGAAATCCCAGGGCACGTCGGCCTGGTAGGACTCCTGCTGGTCGACGTATTCCGCGCCAAACACGAAATTGCCACCCTCAAACTGGGTGCCGCCGATAACGCCGAAGCTGTTTTGCTTGCCTTCGCTGTCGAACCAGTCGGCGGTCTGAGCGTTGAATTCGACGCCTTCGAAGTCGCGGCGGGTGATGATGTTCACCACGCCGGCGACCGCATCGGCGCCGTACACGGCCGAGGCGCCATCCTTGAGGATTTCGATGCGCTCGATCATGGTGGATGGGATGGTCTGGTAGTCACCGCCGTCCACCACGCGCTGGCCGTTGACCAGTGTCAGGGTGCGGTCGACGCCCATGCCGCGCAGGTCAACTGTCACGGTGCCATTACCACCGTTATTGGTGGTGGTGCCGATCGGCGAACCGGACATCGAGGGCATGCGCTGCAGAATGTCGCCAACGTCGGTCATGCCGGTGATTTCGATATCTTCCCGGGAAATAACCGTTACAGGGCTGGCGGTTTCGATATCCTGGCGTTTGATACGTGAACCGGTAACGGTGATTTCCTCGAGATCCGAGTATTCTTTCTCATCGTCCGCGTCCTGAGCGACAGCATTTGGCATGTATGACCACGCCAGCGCGCCAGCGCTCACACCCAGGGCGATGTGAATAGCTGTCTGGATTCTAAGGTTTGTAGACATGGGTCCTTCCTCTTTGAAGTATGGATGCGCTAATTGGTTTTTGTGCGGATCTGCTGGTCCCAGACCCGATTTGGTACCGATGCGTCTCATGAACTATGAAATGCGTGGTGCCTATATACCACTTCCAGGCCGTTTGGTAAACAGTTTATTAACAATTGCCTGAGCGATAACTTGAACGATTGCTTAACGAATTTCTTCGCAGGCGCGGCCCTGGCGCACGAAGGGCGGACGCACTATCCGGGCTGGCAGGTGCTTGCCGCGGATGACCACGGCACACTCGACCGCATCACCGACGGGTATCCGGGCAAACGCTATGGCCTTTTGCAAGGTTGGCGAAAACCCGCCGCTGGTGGTGATGCCCTCACCCTGCGCCGTGATCACGGCCTGACCGGTCCGTAACACGCCCTTGTCCTGCAGTACCAGCCCGACCAGGCGGCGTACCACCCCGGCCGCTTTCTGCTCTTCCAGGGCCTTGCGGCCAACGAAGTCGCGCGCATCTTTCATCGCCACGGTCCAGCCCAGGCCGGACTCGAGCGGACTCACGTTCTCATCCATGTCCTGGCCATACAGGTTCATGCCGGCCTCCAGGCGCAGGCTGTCGCGTGCGCCCAGGCCGCAGGGCCTCACTCCCGCGGCCAGCAATTGCCTCCAGAGTTCCATGGCCTGTTCCGCAGGCACGGTGATTTCGAATCCGTCTTCGCCGGTATAACCGGTGCGGGCAATGAACAGGTCACCCGTGCGGCAGGCAAAAAAGGCCTGCAGTTGCTCTGCCTCCGCGGCGAATCCGGCAGGCAATACCGACAAGGCCTTTTGCCGCGCCAGAGGGCCTTGCACGGCAATCATTGCCAGGCAGCTTTGCTCATCGATATGCACGTCAAAACCCGCCGCTTGCGCCTGCAGCCACAGCAAGTCCTTGTCGCGGGTGGCCGCGTTGACCACCAGGCGGTATTCGTCCGCCGCCAGGAAATAAACGATCAGGTCGTCGATCACCCCGCCCCGCTGGTTGAGCATGCAACTGTAGAGGGCCTTGCCAGGCTGGGCCAGACGCGAAACATCGTTGGCCAGAAGGCGCAGCAAATACGCCCGCGCCCCCGCGCCGCGGACATCCACCACCGTCATGTGCGAGACGTCGAACATGCCGGCATCCCGCCGCACTGCCTGGTGCTCCTCGATCTGCGAGCCGTAGTTGATGGGCATTTCCCAGCCGGAAAAATCCACCATCCGGGCGCCGGCGGCAACGTGGGCTGCATAAAGAGGTGTGCGTCGCATCAGGTTTCCCCGCAAGCCCAGGGTGGGCGGTTCAAAAGTGGCTCACTATAGCCTCAGCAGCCAAAAGTTCAATGGCAATAGCGTGCTAGCCCTGCAGCCGGCTGATGATCTTGATCTCGCTCAGCAAGGTCATATGCACCGGGCAACGGTTGGCTATTTCCAACAGGCGCTGGCGTTGTTCATCATTCAGCTCCCCGATGAGGGTGATGTCCCGCTCGAGCCGGTCGATCATGCCCACCCGGGTTGCGCAGTCGGCACAGTCTTTTGCGTGGATCTTGCCATGCCTCACGGTCACCTCCACAGACTCCAGCGGCCATTGCTTGCGCCTTGCGTACATGTTGAGCGTCATCACGGTGCAACTGCCCAGCGCCGCCGCCAGGTAATCGTAGGGCGAGGGTCCGCTACCCGCGCCACCCTGGTCTTCCGGCTCGTCGCCTCTGAAGTCATGACCGCCGGCGCTGATCGAAACCTGGAACTGGTCCGCCATGCGCCCGCTGACAACCGCACTGACGGGTGGTACTTTCGTTTCCATGGGGTTCACCTCGAATTGGGTTTGCAATGGCACCAGTGTACGCGGCGAGCGCGCTCTTCGCTTTGCCCGCAGCCAAAGTTCTGAAAGATTTGGCGTGGCTCACCGGTCGACGGGTTAATGTTTAAACAGCACCTGCGCCGAAAACTGAAGCGATCGGTCTGCGCCATCCTGTTGGCCGCATTCCTGCCTCATGCACACGTGCATGCAGCAGAAAGCGGTTCCGCCGGCAGCGATTTTCGCCTGCCCACCCTGGGCGGCGATGGGGAATTGACACTCCAGGATCTGCGAGGGAAAGTCGTCTACCTGGATTTCTGGGCCTCATGGTGCGGGCCCTGCCGCAAGTCCCTGCCGCTGTATGAGTCTTTATACCAGGAGATTGGTTCACAGCAGTTTGCTATCGTCGCCATCAACCTCGACGAGACCCGCGAAGATGCCGTGCGGTTCCTGAAACAACACCCGGTGAGCTATACCATCCTGCTGGACCCGGTGGGCAGCACCGCGGCCGACTGGCAGATTCGCGTCATGCCCACTTCCTTCCTGCTGGATCGTTCTGGCATGATCGTCAGGGAGTATGCTGGCTTCGAACCAGCGCACATCGAGGACATCCGCCATGACATCGATACATTGCTCGATCAGTAAGCCCTGTCGCCCGCTGGTAGTCCTGCTACTGGCGGCCTTACTGGCGGCCTGCGCGCCGGTGCAGCCCTGGGAGCGTGGCCGGCTGGCGCAACCCGTTATGGCGCTGGATGGCAACCCCATGCTGTCCGCCATGGATGAACACGTTTACAGCAGCAAGGAAGCCTCGT
This sequence comes from Lysobacterales bacterium, assembly GCA_035292625.1. Lineage (GTDB taxonomy): Bacteria > Pseudomonadota > Gammaproteobacteria > Xanthomonadales > SZUA-36 > SHZL01. The sequence goes on from DATDPS010000232.1 coordinate 4,789, forward strand.
CTGGCGGTGTCGGGCCGGCGGGTGGCGGTTGCGGCTGCAATTAGAATGTTCGGACTTTAAATTTGCCGCGGCGATGAAGAAACTTTCCAGCACGGTTCGTTCCCTCATCGCATCCAGCCTGGGGTTGCCGGGCATGCAGGAATTGCTGGCCCAGGAACCGCCCGACGAGGGCATCAGTTACCTGTTCAACTATTACGACGAAGAACCCTTGCCGGCGGACAAGCTTGCCTTTGGCAGCCCGGAACGATACACCATCTATTCACAACAACTGCGCTGGGTAAAAAACCTGGATGAGAGCTACAGCCTGACGGTCGAGCTGTTGCACGAAGGCATGAGCGGCTCTTCGCCCTGGTATGTCATGCCCGATCCGGTCGCGGGCCCGCTACAGGTGATGAGCGGCGCCACCATCCGCGAAAATCGCAACCAGGCGGACGTAGCCCTGTCGCGACGCGGTAATGGTTTCACTCACACCGCCGCGCTGGGCTACTCCACCGAAGACGATTACCGGGCGGTTTACGGCCGCTACTCGGGGGAGAAGGAAAGCGCGGATGGCCTGAGCACCATTGCCTGGGGCCTCAGCTATTCGGATGACGACCTCGAACCCACCGATGCCGCACTCTTTGGACGGGTGGAATCGGCCACACGCGACAGTTTCTCCGTCTCGACCAGTTTCACCCAGGTCCTCAACCGCAATGCACTGCTGCAGACCGGTGTCACGCTCACCAGCCAGTCCGGCTACCTCTCAGATCCGTACAAACTGGTCTGGGTCGGCGAGACCGTGCTCAGCGACAGCCGGCCCGACCGGCGCGTCATGTGGACCTGGACCACCCGCTTCCGTCAGTATATGGAGCGCTCGAAAGCGGCCTTGCACATCGACTACCGTTATTTGACGGATGACTGGAGTGTCCGCACCAGCACGCTTGACCTGGCCTGGCACCAGCCAGCCGGTGAGAACTGGGAAATCACCCCCGCCCTGCGCTACTACACACAAACGGCCGCCGATTTCTACGGCCCGATCTTTTCCACTACACCGGGTGACGGGTATTGGAGCAGCGACTTCCGCCTGGCCACCTACGGAGCGCTGAGCTATCGCCTCGACGGCGTTATGCGCAAGGAGAAATGGTCGCTGTCCCTGGCGGCGGAATATTACAACAGCGCCAGGCACCTGGCGCTGTCCGGCACACCGCAGGACACCCCGGCACTGGTGGACTTCTGGCGCTTTACGGCCAGTTGCACGGTGAACCTGTGATTGTCACCGGCACGGTCCATATCTACCGGCAGCGGTTCAGCGCCATGGGTTGCCCCTGCGAGATCCGCCTGTACGCCCCCAGTGCACGCTCCGCGGCCACGGCCTTCGCGCTGGCCGAGACCGAAGTGCGCCGCCTCGACCAGAAATATTCCCACTACCGGGGGGACAGCGAACTGGCGTTGATGCTGCAAGCCGCTTTCCACCCGCAAGGCGTAGCCGTGGACTCTGAAACCGCAGCGCTGCTGGATTTTGCCGCCTGCCTGCACCAGGAAAGCGGCGGGCGTTTTGATATCACCGCGGGCTGCTTGTGTGCCCTGTGGGACCGCACCACCACCGTACCCGGGGCGAAACAGATCGAAGCCGCGCTGAAACTCACCGGCTGGCAGCGCCTGACATGGGACGGATCCAGACTGCGCCTGCCCCCGGGTATGCGCCTGGACCTGGGCGGCATCGTCAAGGAATACGCCGCCGACCACGCAGCGCTGTTGCTGAAAGCTGCTGGTTACACATCCGGTTACATTGACCTGGGAGGCGACCTGCACGTGCTGGGCCCGCACCCGGACGGCAGCCCCTGGCGGATCGGCATTCGCCACCCGCGCAGCCCGGGCGCCATGGCCACGGTTGCCGTGCCGCGCGGCGGGCTCGCCACCAGCGGTGATTACGAGCGCTGCAGCATCATAGAAGGACAGCGCTACGGCCACATCCTCAATGCGCTCACTGGCTGGCCTGCATGCGGTCTGGCCAGCGTCAGCGTCATCGCACCGAGTTGCCTGCTGGCCGGGGCGCTCAGCACCCTGGCGATGGTGCAGGAAACGGCCCGGGGACTGGAACTGCTGACAAGCAGCGGACTGGCCTGGCTGGCCCACGATGGGCGCTTCTCCTTCGGGGAGAAACTAGCCCGCATATTGCACAAAGGCGGACGTGTAAATGAATATTTCGAATTGTATTCAGTTAGACAATGTTTTTCGTGATTTCCTGCGGTTACAGTTTGTCCTATCTGGTTTTGCACAGCATCTGGCTTCACATTTCGGCAAATCCTTCTCAAGCCATGGCTTAAGCCATGACTTTTCGAACGATTTTCCAAACTGTCTCGCCAGCTACACTGCAAATTCCAGATCCTTCGTGCAATATGCGGGCTAGCCCGGCGGCGGGCAATCGATTCGATCGATGGATGCGGCCACCCACGTGGTCAGCTCGGCAAGGAACCGGCCGGCAGCGCGGTTTGCCGCATCGACCCCTGCCTCAGGGTTGGCGTCTGCAGCGGCTTCCGAATAGCTGAAGGTTTTCACATCCAGCAAGGCCCTGCCGGGCACATCGATCAGTTTAACCTTGATTGCCAGGTTCACCGCACTGCCCGTACCCGTGAAGTCCTGTTGCAGGCGTATCAGTTCCGCATCCAGGCGCAGCGCGGTCTTGATCTCTGGCGAACCGGACACCACCACGCCAAACAGACCGCTGGCATCCAGGCGGCTTTCCATCAATGCAGCCAGCATGCGTGCCGGCGTATCCACCCATTCATGGTAGGCAAAATAATCCAGCCGCTGCGCTTGCGTGGTGTAGGCCATGCGTTCCGTGGTGAATCCGGGCGCTGATCCGGCGGTGTTCACACGCAGCGTCAAGCACGGCCGGTCGCCGGCAACCGCGGCGGGCACCGTGGCGCGCTCGTCCTGCAACTGCCAGGACTGACGAACAGATGCCGGCTGCTGGCCCAGCGTCGGCAGGGAGCATGCTCCCAGGAACGAGAGCAGTAACAAAAACCCAAGCGCATGCCAGCGCAATCCACTGCATGGCCGTGCTGATAGAAAAATTGCAAGCCCGCTTGTCACTCGATACTCCTGGTCTGGTTCATTCGCCCGGCCCCGGTGCGGGCGCGGGCCTGCCGTGCAGCAGTACGCTCGGGTCCTGCTCCAGCGACTCGCTCATGCGCCGCAGGTTTACCGCTGCCACGCGCAAGTCGTTGAGCAGCGCCGTCATCTCCGGCAGGGCAGTGCTGGTGAATTGCACCAGGTCACTGCCGCTGGCGTCCGCCGCTGATCCAATTGCGCTGCTGGCCGTTTCGAGGTTCTCACCGACGACGCGAATCTCGTCCGCCATGGCGGTAATGGACTCCGCGCTGCGGGAAAACTGCTGGACCAGACGGGGGAAGTCCGCACTGGCCGTGCTGGTATTCTTCAGTGTGGTTTCCAGGTGAACAATAATGGCCTCCAGCTGGCCTGATTGTTGCGCAATGCGCTCGGTGAGATCGGCGACGTTCGCGATGGAGCGGGCGACGTTGGCGCGATTCTCCTCGCCCAGCACCGCATTGATGCTGGCCGAGGTTTCGGTCAGGTTGGCCAGCAGGTCCTGCAGGGTCGTGTCCAGCCTGGAAAAAAATGAAGAACGGCTTTGGATCACGGCGAAATCTTCGCCGGGCGTGGGCCCAAGTGGCGGCGAGCCGGCCTTGCCGCCGGTCAGATTGACACTGGCGATTCCCGTCAGTCCCTGGTATTCCAGGGTCGCCACGGTATCCGCCGTGATGGGCGTGCCCTGGCGCACCTGCAGCAGCAGGCGGATGCGCTCCGGGTTCGTGTCATCGATTTCAATCCGTTCGACCTTGCCGACGTCGACACCCCGGTAGCGCAGTGGCGCATCCACATTCAGACCTGAAACCGAATCCGCCATGTAGACGAGGTAACGGTCAATGCTCTGCGGCGTCCCGCCAGCGCTGATCCACAGGATGCCCCAGACAAACGCAGCACCCAACAACAGCACGAATGCTCCCACCAGCATGTAACTTGATTTGCTCGTCATACGCGTTTGTCTCCCGCGGCACGCCCGCGGCGGCTGTGGAAAAACTGCCTGGCCACCACGTTGTTGGACTCCACCAGCTCGTGGATGGTGCCCTCGGCAGCGAGCCCGCCATCGGCCAGCAACAGGACCCGGTCGGCAACCCGCCACAGGGAATCCATGTCGTGGGTGACCAGGATCACCGTCAGGCCCAGTGTCGTTTTCAATTGCAAAACCAGGTCATCCATGGCATCGGCGCTGATCGGGTCCAGCCCGGAACTGGGCTCGTCCAGGAACAAAATGGCCGGATCGAGGGCAATACCGCGCGCGACGGCGGCGCGTTTACGCATACCGCCACTCAACTGGTTCGGATACAGGGCGCCTGCGTCCGGCTCCAGTCCGGCCAGCGCGATCTTCAACATGGCCAGCTGTTCGATCAGGGACCGGCTCAAATTGGTGTGTTCCTGCAGCGGCATGCTGACATTCTCCAGCACGGTGAGGTCGCCAAACAAGGCGCCCTGTTGAAACATGACGCCGAGCAGGCGGCGCAGGGCATTGGCTGTTGAGCTCTCCATGTCCACCACACGGGTGCCGAAGACCGTGACCGAACCGGCAGTAGGCGTTTGCAACAAGGCAAGCTGACGCATCAGGGTGGATTTGCCACTGCCGCTGCCCCCCACGATGGCCAGCACTTCACCCTGCCTGACGCGCAGATTGATGCCTTCGAACACCCGCCGCCGGCCGAAGGACATGGCCAACCCGCTCCCTTCAAGCACACAGTTGCCTGGCTCGCTATGCATGGCTCAAATACCCAATTTGGCGAAGGCGACCGAAAACGCCGCGTCGACGATGATAACCAGGAAAATGGACTGCACCACACTGATGGTGGTTTGCCGGCCGACGCTGCCCGCGCTGCCGTACACACGAAAGCCCTGGAAGCAGCCCACCGCGGCGATGATGGCGGCGAACACCGGCGCCTTGCCGATGCCGCTGAGGTAGGAATCCAGGGTCAACGCTTCCGCCAGCCGGCTGATGAAGGTCGCCGGATTCAGGCTGAGCATGGAATTGGCCATGATCAGGCCGCCCAGCAAACCCATGGCATCGGCAAATACCGTCAGCAGCGGCAAAGCGATCAGCAGGGCCACCAGTTTGGGCAGGACCAGCATCTCCAGGGGGGAGATGCCGATGCTGCGCAAGGCATCCACTTCCTCGGTCACCATCATGGTGCCTATCTGGGCCGTGTATGCGGACCCGGTGCGGCCGGCCACGATAATCGCCGTGATCAAAGGCGCCAATTCACGCACCATGGAAAGCCCCACGATGTCTGCCACGTAAATGTTGGCGCCGTAGTCCACCAGTACGACTCCGCCCTGGTAGGCAATGACGATGCCGATGAGGAAGGTCAGCAAGCCGACAATGGGCAAGGCATTGACGCCGGCAGCCTGCAGTTCCCTGACCACCACCGCCCAGCGGATGCACCACGGGCGCAGCAGCGCCTGGCCCGACACCGCGGCGAGGCGACCCACAAAGTTCAGGAATTCAAGGTACTCCTGCAACTGGCTGGTGGCGTGCCTGCCGGCACTCTCGAGCAGTCCCGGGACATCGGGTCCGGGCGGCTTGTCCACATTTCCACTTCTGCGCGCCACCAGTTCCAGCAGATGCTGGGCCTGCTCGTTGGCGCCGGTGAGCAGTACCTCCCGGCCCTCGCTCCTGAGACCGCTTATGGTTCGATGCAGCAGCCAGGCGCCCGCGGTATCAAGTTTTTCCATGCCGCCGAGCTTGAACTGCACGTCACCTGGCGGCCAATCCGCCCTGGCTAAACGCCGTTCAATTTCATGCAGACGGGGCGCAGTCCAGTTGCCCAGGCACCGGGCCGTGGAGTCTTCAATGATCAAATCGTTGATGGTTTCCATGCTATTGAGTCCCGATTATGCTTTGCCGAACGCCAGCTGCTCAAGAACTGAGCAAGTGTCCGATCTCGACGGTGCTGAGCCCCGCCTCGCGCAGTATCTCAAGACTATGTTCACCGCGTTTGGGCACAACACCGGTATGCATACTGGCGCTGCCGGAAAAACGCGGCGCCGGCATGGCCTGAAACACCCCGTCACGCTCCACGTAGGTGCCGCGCGCGGTCATATGCGGATGACTCGCAGCTTCACGCGGTGTAAGCACCGGGGCGAAACAGGCGTCGCTGCCTTCGAGCAAGGCCATCCAGTATGCACGTGGTTGTGAGACGAACATCGCCGCCAGCCGTTCGCGCAACGCGCCCCAGGTGTGCTCGTCATATTGGCGCTGAAAGGCGGGGTCGTCCTTGAGACCCAGTTTGTCCAGCAGCAACGCATAGAAGCGGGGCTCCAATGAACCGATGCTGACGTAGTGGCCATCAGCACAGGCATAGCTGTTGTACCAATGCGATCCGTCGAGCAGGCCGCGGCCACGCTCCATCGGTTGCAGGCCCCCGGCATGCAGCGAGAGCAGCAGGTTCATCATGCTGGCGCTGCCATCGACAATCGCGGCATCGACCACCTGCCCCGCGCCGCCGCTACGTGCGTGCAGAATGCCGGCCAGCATGCCCATGGCAAGGTAGAGCGCACCGCCGCCGAGATCGCCAACGAGCGTGGGCGGCGCCATCGGTGGCTCACCCGGCTGGCCGGAAAACCACAAGGCGCCGGAAAGCCCGATGTAGTTGATGTCGTGTCCCGCCGCCTGCGCCAAAGGCCCGCTTTGACCCCAGCCAGTCAAGCGGCCATAGGTCAGTTTTGGGTTTCGAGCATGGCAGACCTCCGGTCCGAGTCCGAGTCGCTCCATGACGCCGGGGCGCATGCTCTCAATCAGGCCATCCGCGTCGTCGATCAGGCGCAGCACTGCAGCGATGGAACGGGGACCCTTGAGATTCAGCGCCAGTGAGCGTTTACCACGATTGACGATGGTCTTGTCGCCCGGATCGAGCGGGTCGCCGACATGTGCGGTACTGCGCTCGACCAATATGACCTCCGCTCCCATATCGGCCAGCAGCATGCCGCAGAATTGCCCCGGCCCGATGCCAGCTATTTCGACGATACGTACACCTTGCAGGACACCCATTTTGCCACTTCCGAATGAAGGTTCGACCAACGGCATCAACGCCCAGTGGCAGGTAACCGAGCCGCGAAGACTCCCGGATTTAGCTCAGCTGAGCTCCAGCCGTTCACGAACCGCGCGCCAGGCGGCATCGATGGCGCCGTTGACATAGGCATAGGCCTCGGCATCGGAACCCGCGATGGCAATGCGGCCAAACGCTTGCCTGGCAGCAACGTGCGGACCCTTGTAGCGGTTGTACTGCGGCGGATCGAACAGATCGTTGTACTCGTAAGCGTAGCCGTGGGGCCAGCGATTGACAGTGATCGCCAGTATATCCCCGGCGGGATCGAATCCCCCGGCGGCCAGCGCTGCCGCAGCCTGGGAGCGCATGGCCCGCTCGTAATCCTCGAAACCCAGGCTGAGCATTTTCCCCCGCCCGATCCTGTTCTGCGTGCGCGCATCCAGGCCCTTGCCCGGTTCCGTGGGCACGTAGGTCCAGTGCAGGATCATCGGCTCTGCCGGAGATTTAGCGAATTCGTAGCCGCCCATGCTGACCGGGAAATCCAGCACCACACTGTCCATCAGCCCACCCGGATAACGGATGCCATTCACGCCGAGCCTGGCAAACGGCTCCCAGTTGCGCACCAGCATGTTGGCATACAGCAACGGCACCTTGACCTGCGTTGCAAAGGCCTCCGCCTGGCTGGCGGGGAATTCCGGGCAAACATACGGCAGCATGGCGCTGTAACCGGCAAAAATGACCTGCCGGGCTGTGACGTCGCAAGCTTGCCCGTTCTTGACATAGCGCACGCCCACGCCATCTGCATGCTCCAGCCCGTGCTTGCCGGCACCCCGGTGCAGCATCTGCACCACGGTTGCATTCAGGCGGATCCTGATGAGGTTCTCCGCGCGGTCCAGCGCGCTGTAATCGAACGCTGCCTTGACGGCGTCATCCATGTTGTCACCCGACGCGACGGCCGGCACCAATTGGCGCACGATCAGGCGGGCAATTCCGGCATTGCCGTCGGGGAAATGGAAAATGTAGGGCTCGTCTTTCTCCAGGCCATAAAACGGATCGTCCCGTTTCAGCTCGACGCCCAGGCCAGCGAAACCGGGCTTGCCCAGGAACATGGCTTCGCGGGCGGATATTCCATCGGTGCCGATGCCCCAGTAACTGCGCGTGGTTGGATTGATGAGGTCGACGAGGTAGGCAGAAAATCCAAAATACCGGCGCAGGTAGTCGTCATAACTCATGCTGCGCAAGGTGCTGACTTTTTCCGCGGGGGACCGGCCGGCGAGGACATCCTCCACGGTGGTCAACAGCCTGAACAGCGCCTGGTAGTCCACCTCCTTGGTGGTGATGTCCCGCGCAAACTTTTCCAGCGCTTCGGGGCTCTCATCGCCCCCGCCAGAGGAGAGGGTGTTGCCGCGCACCAGGCGCTCGACCCCGAAGTGCGCGCGATCCAGCCAGGTACTGCCTTGCAGCCCCATGCCGGGATACAACTCGCGATCAAATGCCTGGTAGAAGCGATCGAGATCCACGCCCACGGCTTTGAGCAATCCCATGGCCTCGGGGCTGTAGGATGATGGCGTGTCGATCGACTGGCTGCCGCCATAGCCGATGAAGGTCTTGCCGCCGTAACTGAACTCATTGCGCTTGGCATGCCCGCCGAAATCGTCGTGGTTGTCGAGTACCAGGATGCGCGCCCCGGGCCGTTCCTGCCGGTAAAACCATGCTGCCGCCAGGCCGCTGATGCCGGCGCCCACCACCACCAGGTCAAACCACCCTTCGCCGGTATCGACGCCGCTGGCCCAGCGCACGCCCTGGTGCGCCAGGGCATGCGCGGTTTCAAACGAGCCCGGATGCGCACCGCGCAAACCGGTGTGTCCCGGCGGGTAGTAGCCGGCGGAAATCTCCGGTGACGCGGGAAACTCGCCGGCATGCATCCACGGGGCCAGGCTGGCGCCCAACGCGACTGACGTCCCCTGGCAGAACTGCCGCCGGCTGATGCGGCGGTGCAGGCCGAGTTCCTTATCCGCTGGCATGGGCCGCCGCGCCTCCTTCCTCTTGCTCTTCTGCATGCTCTTCCTCGGCACGCTCCTCTTCGATTGCTTCGTGCCACTGGAAGATATTCATTTCGATGAACACGAACGCCACCAGCCACAGGAACGCATCCCAGAAATCGAGAAAATCACCCAACAGGCCCCAGTAAATGGCGCAGACCAGCAGGATGGAGTACAGCAGCCCCTTGGTGAGCTTGATGATCAGCAACATCCGGTCGCTTAACAGTTCACGCAATTGCAGGTACACCTCGACCTCCAGCATCACCACGATGACCAGCCAGTCCGCGGCGTTGACAATATCGACGAGGGTCAGGTTTCTGGCGGCTTCCACTGCTTGCACCGTACCGATGATCTGGGTGCCGCTGATCTGCAGCAGGGGCTGACCTTGCAGCGCCCTGCAGGAGGCCTGGTCAATGGCCGGGTACTGGTCGAGGTCCTGCACCCAGGTGAAACCACTGCCGACCAGACTGCACACGTCGTCCACGGTGAACGGCAGATTGTCCGCTACCACCCCGTACTTGGTGAGGTAGCCATAAAAGGCCCACAGGATGAAACTGTACGAGCCCACCCGAACAGCCATCAACAGCCATTTCAGCCCGCCCTGCAGCTTTTCGTCGGGGATGACGGCGGTTTCCAGTTCGAACAGGAGCAACAGCGCCACCCAGGCGATCGTGTCGATGGTAGCGGAATATCCCTCGACCAGATTGCTCCAGGTCAGCTGGTTGCCGAACACTTCGCGGCTGGCCAGGTAATCCTCCTGGAAAAACAGCAGGGCGTTCAGCACCAGCAGGCAGTAGATGAGGTATTTGAACGCACGGAATACGGTGTGCGGATGCAGGGCCCGGATCCCGGCCGAGTGGACCTTGCTCACCGGATCTCCTTAACCTGCATGGCGCATGAAGGCGGACTAGCCTCTAACGCCCGCGGATTGTCTTGGAGCGAACTCCCGCAGCCGATATTGCCGGCAGGCATCACCAAATGCACGGAAGATTGACAGGGATTCGGGACTCTCCGTGACTTTCCATTCCGGGTGCCACTGCACCGCCAGCGTGAACCCCGGCGAGCCTTCGACGGTGAATGCCTCCACCAGGCCGTCTTCAGCGATGGCTTCCACCTTGAGGCCACTGCCCAATCGGTCAACCCCCTGCGAATGGAGCGAATTTACCTGGACGCGGCGCTTGCCGGTGGTCCGGTGCAGGATCCCGCCCTGGACCAACTCGACCGAGTGTGAAGGAGCGTACTGGAGGTCCAGCGGCTCATCGGCGTTTTCCTTGTGCATGCGAAAACCGGGCACTTCATGGACATGCTGGTGCAGGCTGCCACCAAAGGCGACATTCATTTCCTGGTAGCCACGGCACACCGCGAACAGAGGCATTCCGGCCCGAATCGCCGCAGGAATCAGCGCCAGCGCGGCCGTGTCGCGCTCCGGATCGTGCCAGGTGCCGGGCCGGCTGGGGTCGCCGAGATAATGGCGCGGTTCGACATTCGAGGGGCTGCCGGTGAGAAACAGGCCATCCAGCCGGTCCAGGATGTCGGCCACGTCGAAACCTTCGGCCAGCGAGGGCAGGCCCACCGGGTAGGCGTGCGCGCCGTCGACCAGTGCGCGCAGGTATTTCTCTCCCACCATGTGGAAAGGGTGCTCACCCAGCATGCGGCGATCGGATATCACGCCAATCAGTGGCCGGTTGCCAAACATCGAATCAGTTCTCCACCGCCCTTGCTTTGCAGGACCTCATTATCGCCTACTTCACCGCGGCGAGCGACTTGCCCGTCAGATCCAGGCAGCGCCAGGCTTTTTCCAGCAGTTCATCGATGTGTGCGTGCTCGGCCACCAGTGGCGGTGAAACGATCATGGTGTCGCCCACGGCGCGCATGACGAGGCCGTTGTTCACGCAGATATCCCGCGCGCGGGTGCCAGCGCCGAGATCCTTGTGATAACGGGCGCGGCTGGCTTTGTCCTGCACGATTTCAATCGCACCGACGAGGCCGACACTACGCGCCTCACCGATGATCGGGTGGTCCGCGAGCTCTGCCCAGCGCTTTCTGAAATAGGGCGAAAGGTCGTTGCGCACCCGTTCGACGATGCCTTCGGCCTGCATGGCCCGAATGACGGCCAGCGCCACCGCGCAGGTCACCGGGTGGCCCGAATAGGTAAAGCCATGCGCGAATTCACCGCCCTGGGTGGTCACTACCTCGGCCACGCGTTCACCGACCAGGGCGCCGCCCAGCGGCAGGTAGCCCGAGGTCACGCCCTTGGCGAAGGAGATCAGGTCCGGCCGAATGCCGAAGTGCGTCGAGCCAAACCATTGTCCCAGGCGGCCGAAGGCTGTGATCACTTCGTCCGCCACCAGCAGGATGCCGTACTCGTCGCAGATGCGCTGGATTTCGGGCCAGTAGCTGTCCGGCGGAATAATCACGCCACCCGCGCCCTGCACCGGCTCGGCAAAAAACGCCGCCACGGTGTCGACGCCCAGTTCGTTGATCTTTTCCTCCAGCAGACGCGCCTGTTGCAAACCAAAATCCTCGGGCGACATGTCACCACCGAGACCAAAATGATACGGCTGCTCGATGTGCACTATGCCCGGCAACGGCATGCGCAATTGCTCGTGCATGCCGCTCATGCCGCCGAGGCTGGCGCCGGCAATGGTGCTGCCGTGGTAGGCATTGTTGCGGGCGATGATGGTCATCTTGTCCGGCTTGCCCAGCAGGTCCCAGTAACGCCGGATCAGCCGGATCTGGGTGTCGTTGGCTTCCGACCCGGAACCGGTGAAGAAGGTGTGCTGCCAGGTTCCCGGGCTGAGTTCGCTGAGCGCGGCCGATAACTCGATGACCGGCGGATGGGCGCACTGGAAGAAACTGTTGTAATACGGCAGCTCCTGCATCTGGCGGTAGGCCACTTCCGCCAGGTCCTTGCGCCCATAACCCAGGTTGACGCACCACAGGCCGGCCATGCCGTCAAGAATCCTGTTGTCTTCCGAGTCATAGATGTAGACGCCTTCCGCCCGGGTGATGATGCGGCTGCCCTTCTGGCCCAGTGCGTGAAAATCGGTGAACGGGTGCAGGTAATGCTGCGCATCAAGCGACTGCCAGTCGCGGGTGGCTTTTTTCGGGCTGGTACTCATGAGGGTCTCCTTTGCGCGAATTTTACCCGCTTTACCTTCATGCCCGTAACCCCCCGGTCTTCCGCGCATGGATGCTTGCGGTTAAAGTGCATCTCAGTCCAACTGCCACTGCCCTCCCCATGTCGCGACCCTTAGCCACCAAAAGCACCCTGTTCGAAGCCATCGAACTGATCAATACCGGCCAGATCAGTCAGGCCGAAACCCTGTGCCGCGCCGCCGTGGAGCGCAATGCGCAGGACGTCAACATGACAGCGCTGTTGGGAGCCACGCTGTTCAAGGCGGGCAAGAACCAGGAAGCGGAAAAGTATTTACGCGCGTCCATGCAACTGGCGCCGAATTTTGCCAAGCCCTGGTCCGACCTGGGGGCTCTGCTGGTGGAAACCCGCCGGCCCAAGGAAGCGGTGGAGGTGCTGGAAAACGCGGTGTGGCTGGATGCCGGCGAAGGGGACGCCTGGTTCAACCTGGGCAAGGCGCGCTCCATGCTCGGCCTGGGGCCCGAAGCCGACGAGGCCTTCGAGAAATCATTTGAACTCAACCCGGAGCGCAAAGCGCTTGCCCACGCCGCCGAGCACCAGCAGGCGGGACGGTTGCAGGAAGCGGAAAAGGTCTACCGCGACATCCTGCGCAACAACCCGGAAAATGTCGACGCGCTGCGCCTGCTGGGCACCCTGGTGTTGAGCAGCGGCCGGATGCAAGAAGCGGAAGGCCTGTTTCGTCGTGTCATCGCCTACGCTCCGGACTACGCGGAGGCGCACCTGGACCTGGGCCGCGTGCTCAAAGAGCAGCAGCGGCTGGAGGAAGCCATCCGGAGTTTTGAAAAAGTGGCCGAGCTCGAGCCGCGTAACATGCAGGCCCACTTTCTGCTGGCTTCCGTGCTGGCTCCCGCCGCGCGCACCCACGACGCGATCGCCGCCTACCGCAAGGTGCTGGAACTGCGGCCCAATCACCCGGGCGCCCTGCTGGGGCTGGGCCACACCCTGAAAACCGTCGGCCGCCAGGAAGAGGCCATCGAAGCATACCGCGACTGCATCCGCATGAAGCCCGGCCATGGTGAAACCTATTGGAGCCTGGCCAACCTCAAGACCTTTAAGCTCACGGATGAAGACTGCCAGGCGATGGAAGCGCAGGTGGCGCGGCGGGACCAGGATGAGGATTTCACCACTCAATCACGCGTGAATTTCCTGTTTGCGCTGGCCAAGGCGTATGAAGACCGGGGTGATTTCGACCGTGCCTGGGCTTACTACGAGGAAGGCAATTCCACCCAGCGCATGGAGGAAAGCTACGATCCGGTGCGCACCGAAGTCATGAACGATGAGATCGTCAAGGTTTTCGATCGCGAATTTCTCCAGCACAACAGTGGCCGGGGAAATCCCTCGCCTGAGCCCATATTCATCGTCGGGTTGCCGCGCTCCGGCTCCACCCTGCTGGAACAGATCCTGGCCAGCCACAGCATGGTGGAAGGCACTGCCGAACTGCCTTATGCCGGCATCGTCGCCGCTTCGATGAACCGTAACCGCGCCGATGGCGTCAACTACCCGCGGGCCATACGCGAACTCTCCGCTGAACACTTTCAGCGTTTGGGCCAGCAGTACCTCGACCTGGCGCGCATCCACCGCACGGAAGGCAAGCCGCGTTTCATCGACAAGATGCCCAACAATTATCCCACGGTCGGGTTCCTGCACCTGATCCTGCCCAATTGCAAGATCATCGACGCGCGGCGTTACCCGATGGACTCATGCCTGAGCTGTTACCGCCAGCTGTTCGCCCGCGGCCAGAGTTTCACCTACGACCTGACGGACATCGGTGAATATTTCCTCGAGTACCAGCGCATGATGGATTACTGGCACGAGGTCCTGCCTGGCCGCTGCCTGACCGTGCAATACGAGGACCTGGTGATGGATTTCGACACCCAGGTGCGCCGCCTGCTGGAGTACTGCGAACTGCCCTGGGAAGAAAACTGCGTGCGGTTTTATGCAACGGACCGGCCGGTGCGCACCGCCAGCTCAGAGCAGGTGCGCCAGCCAGTCTACAGCCGCTCCATCAATTTCTGGCGCAACCACGAATCCCACCTCGACGAACTGAAAGCGGTGCTGCAACCGGTCTTGCCACGTTATGCGCAATACGAGCACATCAATCAGCCCGGCACAGCGTAGGGCCACACCGCAATGCTGTGGATCGAGTGCCGCGGGTTGGTGCCAAAGTTGATGCTCTTGGTGGTTTTCATCGTATCGAGATTGTGCAGGGTGACGGTTGCGGGCGAAGAACCCACGGCAAACACACTTTCGTCGATCACGCACAGGCCGCGGGCAAATCCCTGCCGCGCCCCGGCCGTATCTTCCCCGCCTGCTCCCGTGAGAACTTCCGCGGGGTAGCTTGGCAGCTGGAACACCCGGTTGCTATTGGGCGTCATGAATCGCGCCACACCGGCATCGGTGTCATTGAACAGCACACCATCCCGCCAGGGCCTGGCGTTCTGCACGCCCCGCGGCAGGCTCACCAGGCGCACGATTTGCCGCGCATCGAAATACAGCAGGCCCTGACTGCGCGAGCCACTGATGAACATGCCGCGCGGGTCGCACCACAGGCTGTTCAGGCCCAATTCCTCGCCCGGGGACGGACCCATGGCGCTTTGCGGGTCGAAGGGCGTGCCCTGCAGGCCGGCGTTCCCATCGACGATGTGCAGGCCCCAGCCAAAGCGGTTTTCGTCCAGGTCGAACCCGAGGATCGAATTGCAAGCTGTCGAGGTGAGATACAAACGGCGTTCGAAGCTGGCAATCTCATGGCAGTGGGAAAGGTAGGGTGAGCGATACACCGCCAGCAATTCGAATTCCGGCGTAAATGAAAACAAGGCGTGCGCACCCGCCACGAAAACACGCTCCCCGTCGCAGGCAATGCCCCGCAGCCCGCGCCCTCCGCCGGACAACTTCCAGTCAACGCCGGGCGCTTTCCAGTCAAGCACCTGGGCCACGCGGTCCTTTTCAAGGTCGAGCAAGTGCGCAGCCCCATGGCTGGCGCCGTCGGGGCTGCCGCGCATAACCGATGTGACCACAAGTACCGTCATGCCTCGGGTTCCGGCCCCGGTTCCGATTTACTTTTTCGATTCATGCGGGTTAGCTCTTCACAGGGTGTTTCTAATTGCGCGAATTGGCCCATTGGGTCGTGACAGCAGTGGATTTTATGGCATTATAGGTAAACTCGGTCAAAGTGGTCATCAGCGCTTCTTACAATAATCCGGAGAGTCCCAGGCATGTCCAACATAAACGATCCGCTCAGCAGCAATTCCAAAAAGGCCCTCAGCGCGGCGATTTCCGCCCTCTGTGCCGGCGTTCCCCTGGCCCACGCGCAGGACGCGGATCAGGACGAAGCTGCGGCTGGCCTTTCACTGGAAGAGGTCATCGTTACCGCCAGCAAGCGCGGCGCATTGAACCTGCAGGATGTGCCGATTTCCATCACGGCCTTTACCAACGAGAACATCCAGGTACAGGGCCTGAAAAAACTGGATGATTATTTCGGACAGATTCCCAGCCTGACATTTGGCCGCCTCGAACCGGGAGGAACGAATGTCATCATGCGTGGTTGCGCCATTTCCGGCGTCGCTTTTGGCAACAACCCGACCACCGGCGTCTACTTTGACGAACAACCCATCACCAACTCGGGCTCGAACCCTGACCCGCGCCTGATCGATATCGAGCGCGTGGAAGCCCTGGCCGGCCCGCAGGGCACCACCTTCGGCGATGCTTCGCAGTGCGGTACGCTGCGCATCATTACCAACAAACCGGTGCTGGGTGAGTCCAACTCATGGCTTGACATTACCGGCACCAGTGTCAACGACGGCAACCTTGGATATGACTTCAGCACCATGCTCAACGTGCCGCTCGGCGACACGGTGGCCATGCGCCTGGTGGGCTTTTCCGCACACGACGCTGGTTATGTCGACAACGTACTGGCGCCCAGCCCCCGCGGCACTTTTGACAACTCCGCAAACGTCAATGACGACGTCAATGGCACCGATGTATTTGGTGGCCGGGCCGCGATCCGCTGGGAGCCGGCCGAGACCTGGGGCATTGACTTCCAGCTCACTTTTCAGGACGTTTCCCAGGACGGTTTCGGCGATGCCGACATCAGCGAAAATTTCTTCGAAGGCTTTGACATCGGCAAATGGGAGCAGGTGCGCTACAACCCCGAGAGCTGGTCTGATCAGTGGTATCAGTTGGCACTGACCACCGACAAGGACTTCGGCTGGGGCGTGTGGACCGCAACGGGTTCGTACTTTGAACGCAAAACATCGACGCGCACCGACGCTACGACCTACCTGCAGGGCTTCCAGGCGGCCACTGATTACTACAACAATAACAATCCCTATTACATCGTCCGTTATGACGACTGGGGTGGCGACCCGCACGGAGCGACGTATACCGCCCCGAACAAAGATCAGCGCACCACGTTTGAAACCCGGCTGGCGTCTTCCCCGGAGCTTTCCAGCCGCTGGTCCTTCCTGGTCGGGGCGTTTTACAACAAGAGTAAACAACCCACAGCATCGTTCGTTTCCAACGTCGAGGGGCAGAGTGCCAATTGCTCGGCGTATTACGCCACTGCGCCGGGATGCACCAATGCATTTACTTACCTGAGCTACCTGCACTACTACTACTTCGGCACCTTCAGCAAGCCGTCGGACAACTGGTGGACCGGCATT
>DATDPS010000233.1:0-12146 GCA_035292625.1 Lysobacterales bacterium
ACTGTGGGCGAGCCGGTCACCCGGACGATCATCATCGATGCCCTCGGTTTGGAAGAGAATATGTTGACGGAGCCCGCCTGGCCAGCAATCGTGAACGCCCGTGTCTATCCGGATCAACCACAGGGCATCAGCCGCAACGACGGCAAGTGGGTCCTGGGCCACAAGGAGTTCCGCTATGCCGTTGTTCCGGAAAAAGCAGGCGAGCTGGTTCTGCCACAGTTGACCCTCCACTGGTGGGATACAGTCAATGACCGCGAACAGACCGCCGTGCTGCCGGAAGAACGATTGCGCGTGCTGCCTTCTGTGGTGGTACCCGGCAACTCCACCGCTACTGAACCTCCAGCGCCGGTCACTGGCCATGTGACGGCCCCGGGCACGGCACCAGGGCAGCCATCCCCGGCTGGCCACTGGCGCTGGTTGAGTATGTTTTTCGCTGCCTTGTGGCTGGCTACCACCGCCGCTTACGCCTGGCAGTGGCGGACGAACCGCAGGCAGCAGGAGGTAAAGCCGGAATTGCCGGAAGATGAATCCGCTTGCCTGGCGGATTTGCGCCGGGCCTGCGAAGCTGGTGACGCAGCGCGGGCCCGGCGTGCGTTGCTGCGCTGGCTACGTGAGTATGGTCCGGCGGAGTCAAGCGGTAGCCTGCTTGGGTTTGCCGCGCAATCGACCAGTGCAGATTTGCGCCAACAGTTGCTATCACTGGACGCTACGGGTTTTCGCCCCGGCCATGATCCGGCCTGGGAGGGCAGGGAATTATGGCAAGCCTTTTCCACCTGGCACAAAGCCCGGAAAGGCGGTCAGTCGCGGCAGCCATCCGACCTTACCGACCTGTATGCCAGGCGTTGAGCTGCGGTTACCTGGCTGCGGGGAAATTCCGGTCGGCGCGCAAGGTCCGGATCAGGGGTTTTTCATCACCAGGCTGTCGATGCCGTTTGCCTGCAAGCGCCGCCGGATTTCATCTGCCTGCCGGGCGCCCTGCACCGGACCCACCCGGACGCGATACCAGGTGGCGTCGTTGACGGTCACGGACTGAACCGAAGCTTCGACGCCGCTGAGGGCCAGCTGCGCTTTCATCTGGTCGGCATCGCCAGCCGACTTGAAGGAACCGACCTGGAGCAGGTAGGAGTCCGCAGTGTCTTGCGCCACGACCTGGTTGTCCTGCCCGCTGTGCTCGCTTAACTCCTGCTCCGGAACGATCACTTCCATCTCGGGCAGGACGGTAAAAAAATCGTATCGTGGCTTGTCCGGCCTGTCAGTGGCCTTGGCGGTTTCCTCGGGCAAAACCGGCTCTTCTCCGCTCTGGGCAGGGGATTCATCGACAACAGGTTGATCGCGCTGGGGTTGCGGGATGTAGCCCCCGGCAGCCAGGAGCCAGGCCAATCCCAGCCCGATGAGAATGCCGCTGAACAGCCACATCAGCGGGGGAGTGCTGCTTTTCGATCCCCTGCTTGCTCCTCGCCTCGCCACTGCCTTCACTCCTGTGTTTCGTTCATTTTGCCTGGCTTACATTTCGTCATGAAAATTCGGCCCTTACATTTCTTCAGGCGCCGACACACCCAACAAGTTAAGGCCGGACTGCAGCACGATACGTGTAGCCATGATGAGATTCAATCGCGCGTTGCGCAAGTTCTCGTCTTCAACCAGGAATTGGTGGGCGTTGTAGTATGCGTGCAGCTCGGTCGCCAGGACGTGCAGGTAGTGCGCCACCAGGTGCGGCGAGTACAAGCGCGCAGCGGAATCGATGACTTCCGGGTAACGGCTCAGCTCCCGCATCAACTGCAGCTCGTGTTCCTCGGTCAGCAAATTGAGCGCGGCCTCACCGATGGCTTCATTGTGGCGGGCATCCATTTGTACCAGGTTGCGCATGACGCTACAGATGCGCGCGTGCGCATACTGGATGTAATAAACCGGGTTCTCATGGCTGTGGGATTTGGCCAGGTCGAGATCGAAATCCAGGTGCTGGTCGTGTGAGCGCATGACGTAGAAAAACCGCGCAGCATCGTTGCCCACTTCCTGGCGCAACTCGCGCAGGGTGATGAATTGGCCGGAGCGGGTGGACATTTGCACTTTTTCGCCAAAGCGGAAAAGGATGGCAAACTGGACCAGCTGGATTTCCAGGCGATCCGGGTCTTCACCAAAGCCCAAGGCGGCAGCGCGCAGGCGCGCGACGTATCCGTGGTGATCCGCCCCGAGAATGTAAATCGCCCGTTTGAAGCCGCGTTGCAGTTTGTTCAGGATGTAGGCAATATCCGAGGCGAAATAGGTGGTGCGGCCGTTTTCGCGGATCAGCACGCGATCCTTTTCATCCCCGAGCGCCGAAGCGCGAAACCAGGTGGCGCCATCCTTGACATACAGGTGCCCGTTGATCCGCAGCCGCTCGATGGCGGCCGCAACGGCGCCGCTGTCTTCCAGCGCCTGCTCTGAAAACCACTGGTCATAAACAACACCGAACTCGCGCAGGTCGTCCTGGATGTCCTTGAGGATGTTGTCCAGCGCCGCTTTGAAGAAAACAGTGTAACCATCCTTTTTCAGCAGCTGGCGGCTGCGGTCGATCAAGGCATCGATGAAGATTTCGCCATCACCTCCGGCACCCGGAGGCGGCGGCAGCCCGTCGAAGATTTCACCCTTGCCGTAGCGCCATTTGTCACCGTACTCGGCGCGGACCAGCCGGGCAATATCGTATATGTAGTCACCGCGGTAACCGTTTTCCGGGAAGGCAACAGGCTGGCCGCACAGTTCCAGGTAACGCAGCCAGACACTGGCGGCTAGGATGTCCATCTGCCGGCCATTGTCATTGACGTAATACTCGCGATGAACGCGATAACCGGCCAGGCGCAGGATGTTGGCCAGGCTGGCGCCATAAGCGGCCCCGCGTCCGTGCCCGACGTGCAGTGGGCCAGTGGGGTTGGCGGAGACGTATTCCAGGGTGACGGGGGTATCGGCCCCGACCATGGGGCTGCCATACTGCTCGCGCTGGCGCAGTACATCGTTGACCACACCAGTCAGTGAGCAATGTTGCAGGAAGAAGTTGATGAAACCCGGTCCGGCGATTTCCATTTTCCGGACCTGGCGCGAGCGCGGAATGTTATCGATGATGGCCTGGGCCAGGACGCCGGGTGACATGCCGGCCCGCTTGGCCAGCGCCATGGCGATATTCGTGGCGAATTCGCCGTGTGCGCTGTTGCGCGTGCGCTCCAGCAGGATCGGGGGTTCCCCGTCCAGCTTCAGTGTGCCCTCCCGCTGCAAGTGCAACAGGGACTGCAATAGCAATTCTTGAATGTGTTCTTTCACGGGTTGATCTGTCTTTCCCAGCGTACTGGCCCAAAGGTGGGCTATTGTAAACGCTGGCGGGGGGCTTAAGAAGCTCCGCTAACCCGCCGCCGCCAAACCGCGGCAATGCCGCCTCCCGCCAGCCCGCGAACAGCGGGCTCCAGGCTCCGGCGCCGGTTAATACGCTGTGGATAAGTCTGTGTGAAATTGCCCTGGCCTCCCTTCACTGATCTGCCGGGTGCAGACAGGGCGCGGTTCGGGTAAAAAACACTGGAGACTAAATGTAATTAAAACATAGTGTTGTGCTTGTTTTGGAGGTGAGATGTGATGACTGGTCCGAAACCCCATGATTTTTCCCAGGTGCGGGTGCTGTGCATAAAGGTAGGCCGGAATTTGGCGGAAAATCCGGCAAGGGGTGATAACATCGCTGCCTGGCGCGCGACGCCAACAACGCGAGCCCTTCCGTTTCATGCAACAGGAGCCGCCGGATTTGCCGAGTCATACACCCTGTGGCCAGCCTGGGCTGGGGCACCCATTCATCGCCTGCGCCGGCGGCGGCGCCATGAATCCGCAGCAAGTGGAAACCTGAGGTCCATGGCTGGCTGGATGTCGCTGCTGCTGTTCCTGGCCATCGGCCCCGCCCTGCTGGCGGGCTTTCCCGTGGCGTTCACACTGGCCGGGGTCGCCCTGATTTTCGCCGGATTGGGTGTCCTCACCGGAACCTTTGATGCCGCATTCCTGGGGGCGCTGCCGAACCGGATATTCGGCATCATGAACAATGACACCCTGATTGCCGTTCCGGTTTTCGTTTTCATGGGCGTTATGTTGGAACGCTCGAAAGTTGCCGACCAGTTATTGCAATCCCTGGCGCGGCTGATGCACCACATCCCGGGTGGCCTGGGCTTGGCCGTGGTGCTGGTGGGCGCCATGCTGGCTGCCAGCACGGGCATTGTCGGCGCCACGGTGGTGACCATGGGCTTGATCTCCCTGCCCACCATGCTGCAACGTGGATACCACCCCTCGGTGGCGACCGGCACGATCTGCGCCGCGGGCACGCTGGGTCAGATCATACCGCCCTCCATAGTCCTGGTGATGCTGGCCGATGTGCTTTCCAACGCTTACCAGCAGGCGCAACTGCGCATGGGTAGCTATACACCGAATACCGTGTCCGTAGGTGAATTGTTCGCCGGCGCCTTGTTGCCAGGCTTGCTTCTGGTGGCGTTGTATCTGATTTACATCCTGATCCTGGCGTGGTTGCGGCCGGGCCTGGTGCCGCCCGTAAAGGAAAAGGCGGAAGACCGGGTAAGCGCCGGGCACCTCCTGCGGCTGGTGGCGGGGCCACTGCTGCTGATCGTGGCCGTGCTCGGTTCCATCCTCAAGGGCGTGGCTACCCCAACCGAGGCCGCGGCCGTGGGTGCTGTGGGCGCGATGCTGCTCGCGGCGATGCAGGGGCAGTTCGTGCTGGCCACCCTACGCGAAGTGGTTTACCGCACCGCGTCTGTTTCCGCCATGGTGTTCATGATCCTGATCGGTGCTTCCTTGTTCAGCCTGGTGTTCCGTGGATTTGGTGGCGATGAACAGATTGCAGGCTTGTTGCAGGGTTTGCCCGGCGAAACGGTCGGCGCCATGGTTGCGGTGATGCTGGTGATGTTCCTGCTGGGCTTCATCCTGGACTTTATCGAGATCACGTTCGTGGTGGTGCCCATCGTCGGCCCCGTGCTGATGGCCATGGGTCTGGATCCGGTCTGGCTGGGCGTGATGATTGCCGTCAACCTGCAAACGTCTTTTCTCACTCCCCCTTTCGGGTTTTCCCTGTTTTACCTGCGGGGTGTTTGCCCGGAGACCCTGAAAACTTCGGCAATCTACCGGGGGGTGATTCCATTCATCGCCATCCAGATGCTGATGCTGGTCGTGCTGGCCTTGTTTCCGCAACTGGTCACGTGGTTGCCGGGGCTGGTGTATCAGGGTTGAGCCAGGTGTCAGGGGCAATGCCATTACCGGTGATTCAGGAAATAAAGCTCCCCGATGTCCGTCCAGCCTTTGATAGTGGTCATGTAGGCCTGGAATGAAGCCCAAGTCTCTTTGAATGCCGCGTCCTCGGCGGCCAGTTCTTCCATGATATCGAAGGTGTGCTGCTTCAGCTCTGCCAGTACGTCATCCGGAAACGCACGTAGTTCGACGCCGCGGACATTGACCAGAGAATTGAGGGCGTCGCCATTCAATGCCTCGAATTCTGCATACATATCGGTCGTAGTAGCCTGGCAAGCCACGGTCACGATTTCTTTCAGATCGTCCGGCAAAGCCGCCCAGGCCTCGGCGTTGATGATGCACTCCAGCGCGCTGCCGGGTTCCTGCCAGCCGGGGTAGTAATAGTACCTGGCTGCCTGGAACAAGCCCAAGGCCTGGTCGTTCATCGGTCCCACCCACTCGGCCGCGTCCACCACGCCACTTTGCAGCGCCGTGAACAATTCGGACGCGGGCACATTCACCGGAGTTCCGCCAGCCCGTTTCAGGGCATCGCCACCCAAACCCGGAATGCGCATTTTCAGGCCGTTAAGATCGGCCACACTGCGAATCTCTTTGTTGAACCAGCCACCCATTTGCGTGCCCGAGCTGCCGGCGGGAAATGGCACCACACCATGGGGTGCGTAGGCCCGGTGGTACAGGTCCAGCCCACCGGCGTAGTAAAACCAACCATTGAGCTCGTTGGCCGTCAGCCCGAAAGGAATGCCGGTAAAAATCAACGCTGACTTGATGTGCCCGCGCCAATAATAAGCAGCGCCGTGGCCCATTTCTGCGGTGCCTTGTTGAACCGCGGCAAAAACCTCCAGTGGCGGAACCAGCTCTCCGCCGCCGTAGACCTTGATCTTCAGGCGGCCGTTGCTCATGCGACCGATGATCTCCGCCAGCCGTGCGGCCCCCGTGCCCAGGCCGGGAAAGTCGCGCGGCCAGGTGGTGACCATTTTCCACTCAAAGGTTTTGCTGTACGCAGAGTCGCCCGGGCCTGCAGCGGGACCGCCCGCGGCCTGCGGTGAACAGGCGGACAGCAACCCGGCCGCCCCGGCCAGGCCGGCGGCGCCTACAAACTTTCTTCGGTCCATCAAGCTTCCTCCAGGTTTTCAAAAAAGGGGTCAGCGCACTTTTCCGTTTCCGGGTGCACCCAGTCCAGCGCCGTCGTGTCACCGGCTGAACCCGCGCCAAGGCCACGGAAATCGAACAGTTCATGATCGGCCAGCTGGGAGGGCGACACATGCGCAATGGCGCGGAAAATGTTTTCGATTCTGCCCGGGTGTTTGCGTTTCCAGACCGCCAGCATTTCCTTGATGGCCTGGCGTTGCAGGTTGGTTTGCGAGCCGCACAGGTTGCAGGGAATGACCGGAAACTGCCGCGATTCGGCGTAGCGGGCGATATCCGCTTCGCTGCAGTAAGCCAGTGGCCGGATAACCACGTGCCGGCCATCATCCGACAGGAGCTTCGGTGGCATGGCCTTGATGCGCCCACCGTTGAACAGGTTGAGAAACAGCGTTTCGATGATGTCGTCGCGGTGATGCCCGAGGGCAATGCGCGTTACACCGTTTTGCGCGGCAAAATTGTACAGGGCCCCGCGGCGCAAGCGCGAACACAGGCCGCAGGTGGTTTTACCTTCCGGGATCAGCCGGCGCACCACGCTGTATGTGTCCTGCTCAATGACTTGGAAGGGCACTCCCAATTGCTCCAGATACCCAGGCAGCACGTGTTCGGGGAAGCCCGGCTGCTTCTGGTCAAGGTTAACCGCAATGAGCTCGAAATCGACCGGCGCGCGCTGACGCAGGTCCAGCAGGATATCCAGCATGGTGAAGGAATCCTTGCCGCCGGACAGGCATACCATCACCCGGTCGCCGTCGTTGATCATGTTGAAGTCACCAATGGCCTGGCCGACCTTGCGCTGCAGCCGCTTGACCAGCTTGTTGCCTGAGTATCGCTGTTTGAGCTGAACCCGAGTGTGCATGATCATGTTCCTGCCGGGATTTTCGCAAAGCGGCATTTTACCGTGTTAACGCCCCAGGTCTGTACTATCCTTGTGATCGTGAGTTTCAATTCAAATGATCCAGGCCAAATAATCAGCCAGTTAACCGAGCTTCGCCAGGAGCACCGCGACCTGGACCTCGCCATCGAGCGTCTGGCTGCGGAGCCGGGCGTCGATCAGCTGCAGCTGACGCGCCTCAAAAAACGCAAACTGAAACTGAAGGACTGGATTTCCCTGCTCGAATCGAAGCTGATTCCGGATATGGATGCCTGACTTGTACTCGGGGCATCCTAACGTACCCAGGTATCTTTTCCTCAGTCCGTATCCGCTTCCTGCAGCACCTGCGGTGCCACGCGAATGATGCCGTGGCGGATTTCCTTGCTGAGCAGGGTCTTGGCGTCTTCGGTGATGTCCTTGATGGTGTCTTCGAATTCCAGGTTCCCTGCCGCGTTGATAACCAGAACGCCACGTTGTTTGAGCAGATCGATGAACTGCCGGAACAGGCTGCGATCGTAGAATTCAGGGGCGTCGAACTCACTCAGCAGGGAGATACGCTGTGCCGTCAGCATGCACAGGCGCTCGAGTTGTGACCGTGTCAGCGTCCCGGAGCCGTTTTTGACCAGCACGGAAATGGTGATGAAATAGCGCTCGAACGTCTGCAATAGCACCCGGCCGAGCAGTTGCAGTTGCAGCGCCTCTACCGTGCCACCCTCGGCACGCTCCAGTTCGTCCTCCCCGGCTGATGGCAACAGCAGGCCTCTCTGTTGCAGCCAGGTGATGGATCTATCGAGAGCGGCCAGGAACCCGGACTCTTCCCACGGCAGGAACAGTTCACTTTGCAGGAAGGGATAGACGGCGGAGGCTATGCGGTGCAGCCTCGAGCGCTCGATTTTGCGGGAATTGAGGAAACTGGCCGCGACCAGCGAGGGGACTGCCACCAGGTGCGACACGTTATTGCGGAAATAGGTCAGCAGGACAGCCTGTTCGCGCCGCACGGTAATGACTTCGCCGAGCGGGTGGCTGTGGGATTCCAGCAAGCCCATGGCAAAACCGTGTGCAATGATTTCCTCGGCGTTCTTGTTGGTGAAAGTGATCCGGTCCGAATAACGGCAGCACGCGAGCATGTCCAGGTAGAGTTCAAGCTGGGTCAGCAATTCCGTCCGGCCGATGGCGTGTTTGGGTGTTGCCAGCATGATGGCGGCCAGCAGGTTGGTCGGGTTGACGTTTGCGGCCTCGTTGATGCCGGTCATGATCAGCATGCCCAGCTGGTCGATGAGTGGGTTCAGCCAGGATGGTTTGGAGCCGTCTGTTACCGTCTCCCGCCAACGGGGTTCGTGTTTGTCCAGCAGGTCATCCAGGAACACCGGCTCGGCGAAGCTGACGTGCACTTCGCCGTACTTCTTTTTCAGAATGCCGAAGACTTTAAACAGGTCGGCCAGCGATTCGGATTTCTTTTGCTGGCCGGAAAGTTCGGCGGTGTAGCTTGCGCCTTCGACCAGCCGTTCATAACCGATATAAATGGGCTGAAACATCACCGGGCGGGCGGCCTCGCGCATGTAGGCGCGGACGGTCATGCTCAACATGCCGGATTTGGGGGGCAGCAGCCTCCCGGTACGGCTGCGCGTTCCCTCTATGAAATACTCGATGGACGTGCCTTCGGCCAGGATGCGGGCGAGGTATTCGCTGAAAACAGCGGCATACAACTTCTGGGCACGGAAACTGCGCCGCAGGAAAAAAGCGCCACCCTTGCGCACCAAACGTCCGACGATGGGCAGGTTCAGGTTGATTCCGCCCGCCACGTGCGGCGCCACCAGGCCGTTGTGATAAATGAAATACGAGACCAGCAGGTAATCGATATGGCTGCGGTGGCAGGGCACGTAGATGATTTCGTAATCCGGAGCGATTTTCTGAAATTCGCGAAAGTGCTGTAAATCGACGCCTTCATAAATCCGGTTCCAGAACCTGGACAGGACCAGCGCCGCGAGCCGCACAAAGGTGTAGGAATAATCGGCGGCGATCTCGTACGCATAGGCGCGGGCCTTTTTCCAGGCTTGGTGGTTGCTGGTCAGATCCGCTTTCGCCTGGTCGTCGATGGCTTTCTCCACCGCGGGGCTGAGCAGGATGCCATCGACCACCGTGCGGCGGTGCGACAGGTCCGGACCAATGGCGGCAGCGCGCACCTGGCTGTCCTGAACCCGTAGCAGGCGCGCAACCTTTCTCAGGGTGCGGGCCGCACCGAGTTCCTCATCCGCTAATTCGCGCAGGGAAATTGGCTGGCTGAAGTGGACGAAGGTGCTGCGGCCGTTGACAAACGTGCTGAACAGGCGGCGCAGCCTGCCGCCGATTTCCCAGGATTCCGAGAAGAAAATCTTGGCCAGCCCGGTTTCCCGGTCCGGTGCCCGGCCTACCAGCACGGTTACCGGTATGATCTGGATATCCGGTTCATTGCCCTCACACACCTTGTCCACCAGCCGCTTGAGCATTTCCGAATGCGAGCGCGGCGTGGTGCGCCGTATGATCAGGCCCTGCTTGCGCCGCAGTGCGCAATAGGCCCTGGGCTCGCTGCCCTGCCCGAGGGGCAGGGGCAGCAGTGGTCGGGGCAGGCCGAGGTCGTGGCAGCATTGATCGAGGATCAGGACGGAGGTCAGGGCGTAGGTGTCGATGGCGTAGCACACCGGTTTGTCCGGATCGATTGCCAGGTCGGAAATGGGATCAGGCAGCGTGCGGCTTTTCACCCAGCCGTGCAGGATGCTACCGAGCAGCGTGAACCAGAGCAGCTTGAGCGATGCGAACACGCCGGGTTTGGGAAGGGGGATGCTCATGCGTGGCTTGGGCGTTCCGGGTTGGGCCAATGAACACCCATTCTAGCCGTCGAACAGTGGATTTACGATGAATGCCTGGCCGCAGGGGGGTGCGGCCAAAAAAAATCCGGGCTGGGCACCAGGGCCCGCCCGGAAATCCGGCAGAGCCGGAGAGGATCGTAATATCCCGTTGGAAATTTACTGGCTACAGTCCAAAAATCGTTTATCAATTATATTATGTAGTTACGGCCGTATCGTAATGTTAAAACTGAAGACTTGTCAAGCCCTGAATTTCGTAGGGTCCGAGCAAAAATGGAGTCCGCTGGTAAAGTCTGTCCGGTACGATTGGTTTATACTGCCCGTATGCCCACAAGAGCCGCGCGCACCGGGATGAACAGCCGCCCGGCAGGCAGTGCCTGGCTCGGCACGGAACGCCATGGCTCGCATTCTCCATATCATCGATTCGCTTTCTGGCGCCGGACCAACCCGCTCATTGCGGGCATCGGTGCAATACCTGGAGATGCTAGGTTACCGGCACCAGCACGAACTGCTGACCCTGCGCAAGCCCAACTATCCACCCGCGCTGGTGCGCGCCCGCCAGGCTGGAATCACCATCTACCAGGCGCCAGGCAAGGAGGTCGCCAGCGACCTGATCGCTGCAGCTGAGCTGGTCGAGGTGCACTACTGGCATAACCCGGCTTTCGTCGAGTTCATGGCCGGCCATTGGCCAGCGCACCGGCGGATTGCCTGGTTCCACGTACTGGGCCGGCATGCACCGCAGGTCATTTCGGCGGAATTGCTGGGCGCCTTCGATGCGGTGATGGTAACCAGCGCGCTAAGCCTCGAGCTCCCGGCTTTGACAGCAGCGAGCCATCTGCGAGGCCTGGTCGAAGTCGTGCCGGGCCTGATGGAGCCGGATCGCCTGGATGCGCTGCCGGCCGAGCCACACGACGGGTTTGTCGTCACGTACATCGGCACGGCCAACGCAACCAAAATGCATCCTGATTTTGTCGCGATGAGCGCTCTGGCGAACATTCCGGAGGCACGCTTCGTGGTGTGCGGAACCACTGATCCGGGCGTACTGGAGGCCGAAGCGGAGCGGCTTGGTGTCTCGCAGCGGTTTGAATTCCGCGGTTACGTGGAAAATATCCGGCCGGTATTGGCCACGAGCGATGTATTCGGCTATCCCCTGTGTGAAGACACCTGGGCGACCAGCGAGAAAAGCCTGCAGGAGGCCATGCTGGCCGGGATTCCACCGCTTGTGTTTGCCCATGGTGGCATCGCCGACATTATTCGCAACGGGCAAACCGGCCTGGTCGTGAAGTCGGCCGCGGAGTATGCGCAGGCGCTGGAGTATCTCTACCGCAATCCGGGGGAACGGGCCCGGCTGGGCAAGAACGCCCGTGCCTGCGTACAGCGGGAATTTGACGGCCGGCGTGTGGCCGGCCGGATCGAGTCGCTCTACCAGCGCTTGATGGAAAGACCGCGACGCGATATTCCACCCGTACTTGAAGATTTGACGGCGGCGGAGCGGTTTGCCCGCTACATGCTGCCGGCTGATACACGGTTTCACCGCAGCCTCCATGCGCTCCCCGGCCGGCTGGCTGTCACAGCGGACCGCGAGCTGGCTGCAAGCTCCGCGCCTGCGGCGCGGGGCGAAGGTGGAATCGTGCAATTCCGCAACGCCTGTGCCGGCGATCCCGACTTGCTTGGCTGGAGCGGACTGGTGCTGGCTGGCCTGGGCCGCTGGGAGCAGGCTCTGTTTGAATTCACGCGCGCCCTCGAACAGCCTCCGCGCAGCTGGCGTCGCGCCTGGTACTGCGCCGTGGCGCATTGCCGGGTGCATGGCAGGGTGGCGTCCGGGAACCTGCTCACCGCTGCGCTTGAGCTGGCGGCAAGTGCCGGCCTGGAGCCAGCTGAATTCGAGCAACTGAGCAGGCAGGCAGGCCAGCCTCAGCCGGAATTTTTTCCGCTTTAACCGGGAAAGTCCATCAGGAGTCGCGCGCGACGTCAATACTTGGGTTTTAATTAGGGTTTAACCGTGGCGGCGCCTGAGCGAGGCGCGCAAA
>DATDPS010000234.1:0-16705 GCA_035292625.1 Lysobacterales bacterium
TTTCTCGGAATGGAAATGCATGGGCATGACGTCCACTTGCCACACTTTCAGCCCCTCAATGGCGCTCACGCCGGCGGTAAGCCGTTGCTTGAGTTCGAGTACACGCCGGGTCAGGCGCAGATACCCTTCTTCGCCCAGATAGTTGAAAACCGCCCAGGCCGCAAAAATGGGGCCCGCTGAGCGGGATCCGGAGAATCCCGCCAGCTTGTACAAGCCGAGGTGCGGATCCTCGATGGCAACGTAGTGGTAGTCCTGCAGCGACGCCTCGCGCCAGAAAATGGTGGAAGCCGGTTTGGGGCAATAGCCATATTTGTGCAGGTCGGCGGAAATGGACATGACACCGGGTACACGAAAGTCCCACGGGGTCAGCTTTTCTCCCAGTTTCTCCAGGAAGGGATTGATGTAACCCCCGACGCAGCTATCGACGTGCATCCACAGCCCGGCGTCTGCCGCCACGGCGGCCATCTCCGGTATGGGGTCTATGTTGGCGTAATGC
Source organism: Lysobacterales bacterium (assembly GCA_035292625.1). GTDB lineage: Bacteria > Pseudomonadota > Gammaproteobacteria > Xanthomonadales > SZUA-36 > SHZL01. The sequence goes on from DATDPS010000234.1 coordinate 497, forward strand.
CAGGAAGGCGCGGAAGCTGCAACCATGACCGTGTTGTCGTTGATTGCGGCGGCAATGTTGCCGGCAATACCCCTGCCGTTCTCGTCCAGATCGGTGGTAATCACTTCCATGTCCAGGTAGCAGGCGCCCTTCTGGAACGAGGGGTGGATGGTATATGGCGCCACGACGTTCGGTTTTTTCACGTGGGGCTTGTGCACCCTGGCCCAGTTTCTGGCCGCGTGCATCGCGGAAAAATTACTCTCGGTGCCGCCGCTGGTGAAGTTGCCGGTAGAGGTTTCCCGCGGGTTGAGCAAACTGACCCCCATGGATATGACCTCCTGCTCGATGGTCTGCATGTAGGGCAGGTAGAGGGAGAAAAAACCGTTGTCAGACATGAACTTTTCGAATGCGTATTTACCCACATCCTGCACGTCTTTGGGGCCGCGGAAAGCCCGAGCGAAATGCGCGTAAGGATCGGGTAGTTGCAGCGGGGCGAGATGTTCCTTGATGGCTTCGAAAGTCATGCCAGCCTGGGGCATGGGTTTGGTCAGTCTTGCATCCGTAGTCTGCATGGGGGAATCCTCGCGTTCGGGTGGTGGTAAAACTTATATGTTCTGAATTATAACTATAAATCTATAGTAAATAAATAAAAACTATAAATTAATATCAACCAGCAGTGGAGCCAGTAATCCCCGCCGTGAAAGCCTCTTGCGCTGGCCAATACCACACCTGCTATCATTATTTCTTTACACGACCAACCCCCAGCAAACAGAGCAGAAATAGCCATGCAAGAATTCAACATGTATATCAACGGCAAGCCGGTGCAATCCGGCAAAACTTTCGAGGTCATCAATCCCGCGACGGCCAAGCCGTTTGCCCGCTGCCAATTGGGCGACGCAGCATTTGTCGATCAGGCGGTTGCTGCCGCCAAGGCGGCGTTTCCGGCCTGGAGCAGGACTCCGGACGAGCAACGCAAGCAGTTGTTGCACCAGGTGGCTGCGGCCATCGAGGCCAACATGCCCGAGTTGATGGAACTGGTGACCAGGGAAACCGGCAAGCCCATGGGGGGATTGAATGGAATCGGCTCGGGCATGGAAGTCGGCGGCTCCGCTGCGTGGACGCATTACACCGCCGAGCTGCAATTGCCGGTGGACGTGATCCAGGATAACGAGGTGGCGCGCATTGAAGTGCATCGCAAACCACTGGGTGTGGTGGCATCCATCACGCCCTGGAACTGGCCGCTGCTGATCGCCATCTGGCACGTGATACCAGCCCTGCGGGCGGGCAATACGGTGGTGATGAAACCAGCAAGCTTTACCCCGGTCTCGACGCTGCGTTTCGCCCAGTTGGCCGGTGACATTCTGCCGCCCGGCGTGATCAACATCGTTACCGGTGGCGGTGATGTGGGCAACGCCATCACCGGCCATCCCGATGTCAGGAAAGTAGCCTTTACGGGTTCCACGCAAACCGGCAAACGCATCATGACATCCGCAGCCAAAAACCTGGCGCGCTGCACCCTCGAGCTTGGCGGTAACGATGCCGGTATTGTTCTACCGGACGTCAACGTCAAGGAAGTTGCGCCCAAGCTGTTTGGCGTGTGTTTCCATAATAACGGGCAGACCTGTGCCGCATTGAAACGCCTGTATGTGCATGAATCCCAGTATGAAGAATTGGGCCAGGCCATGGCCGAACTGGCAAAAAAGGTAAAAGTGGGTGACGGCATGGAAGAAGGAACTGAGCTGGGCCCGGTACAGAACCTGGCACAATTGGAGATCGTCCAGGACCTGGCGGAATCTGCCCGCGCGGATGGCGGCCGCTTCCTCGCCGGCGGCAAGCGGATGGATCGCGCAGGTTACTTTTTCGAACCCACGATCGTTGCTGATTTAACCGATGGCAGCCGCCTGGTGGATGAAGAGCCCTTCGGCCCGATCCTGCCCATCATCAAGTACACGGACATCGATGAGGTCATCGAGCGGGCGAACCGCAATGAATGTGGCCTGGGTGGTTCAATCTGGTCCAGCGATACCCGCAAGGCGGCTGAATTGGCACAGCGCCTGGAATGTGGTTCCGCATGGGTCAATGATCACGGCGCGGTGCAACCGGATGCACCGTTTGGCGGCATCAAGCAATCCGGAATGGGCGTGGAGTTTGGCCTCTACGGCCTGGAGGAATTCACTTCAATCCAGACGCTTAAAATTGCCAAATGAATTCGGTCATATTGTGACACGGCCGCGCACTTCGAGGTAACGATCATGGAAGGGGGAAATTTGGTCAGGCTGCTGCCAGCACTTGCTTTGCAATCGATCGATATTGCAGCAGTGCCCGACCGATCACCATGCCCAGCAGGCAAAAATACCCCAACCAGAGCAGGGCCGCCAGGCGGGTAAAATATTGGGGAAAAACCAGCGCGGCAAGCATAGCCACTCCAGAGATCGGTAACAGGATCAGCAATGCGCGGCTGCTGCGTGACGAAATGATGGCTTTCATTTTTGGAATGGCGATGCCGGGTTTGCCGGCCAGCTCAAGGGCATCATTAGCTGCCGAGAGATGCAACCAAACCAGAAATGCAACGATTTTGAGCAGCATGCCGGTCATTACGGCCATGACAAAACCCAACAGGAAAGCGCTTGCCGCCAGCAGGTCCAGCAAAGGTTCGCCGGTGGCTTCGGCCAGGACCCAGAGCAGGCAAGATGCGATCAGGTTGAGCATGGCCAGGCGCCAGAAACCACGGTGGCTGTCCTGCACCTTGCGCCGGGACCGGCCCTGGATGTGCAGGGTGATCACGGCAAAGCAGGTCAATCCGGCGGCTATCATCAAATCTGTAATCGTGGTTGCGTGGACCACCCACGGGCCTTGGCCCAATAGCGCAAGCAATGACTTCAACATTAACAGGGCAAGTGTGACCGGGACCATGGACCGCCTGAACCAGACAGGGTAGGCGGGGGTAATCTGGAACATCGGCACGACTTGCCATGCAACGCTCATGATCAGTACCGCGATCCAGCCCAGCAGGCCCCAACTCAGGTGCAAATCTGTCACAAGCGGTCGCCACAAGGGCACCATTCCCGCATACCCAGCCACCAGGCCGATTCCGAGCAGCAGTGTCACAAGCAGGGAGAAAGTGGCAAGCTTGATGCCGGGGACCGATTCGCTCCTGGAATCCGATTGACGCAGGCTGAATACTACCGCACAGAGGAAGGCAAGCACGGCGCCCGCCAACAATATCAGGGCCAGGAGAAACAGCCAGGCTGCCGGTGACAGGAATGCCAGTACCAGCAAAGCGACCGCCGGCACCCACTGGCAATGGATGATGGCAGCCACCAGCCGCGGACGGAGAATGGGCGCGCCGGCCAGCACCGGAAGCATCTGTTGTACGGCACCCAGCATGATCGAGGCAAAGAAACCGAGCACCAGGCAATGCGTGACGGCCAGCAGTCCTGGTGTCCAGCGGGATAAAAACAGTTCCCCGGGGAAAAGCAGCATGATCAGGCAAGCTGCAATACCAAATACCGGGGCGGTGAGGAAGAAACGCCCCGGCACTGAAAGCGGCGGGGCCTGTTGCAGTGACAGATTACCGTTGGGCATGCGCGAGTGCGGCAATCCGTTTGCCGGTTTCGATATCCACTGCTGACCAGATGAATATCTCGTACAGATCCTCGCCCCGTTGCCTGGTATCTTCACAGAAGCCCCTCTCGGCCAACCAGGGATACAACAACCTGGGCCGTCGTGGCGCAATCATGCGCACATACTGACCGGTTTGGAGTAGTTGCAGCGCCGCGGTGGCCCGCTCATAGGGTTCGGGCGGTTCCAGGTCGCGAACATCCAGAATGATTTCCACCATTTAAGGGGTCGCCGGAAAATTCTCCATTCCGGCAATGATTTGATCGACACCACTCAATTGCTCATCACTCATGGGGTATAAGATCCCTTCTTCTTTCATATTATGCTGCTGCATCATGATCAGCAGGGTCTCGGTGGTGTCGAGAAAATCATCCTCCGCCTGCCGTTCCATGGCATCCTTGAGCTGGAACAGGAGCCTGCGCATCTGCTGATGTTCACTGCGCATCATCTGGGTCGGCCCCTGCACGATCCCGGTCTGCTGCTCGAAAGCAGGAAACAACACCTGTTCTTCCATATTGAAATGGCGCTCCATGGCCGCCTGGAATGCCGCGGTCAGATTTTCTGCTGCCTCCCAGTCCTGCTTGCTCGCGGCCTCCTCGGCTTCGGCCATCAGCTCATCACAGCGCCGGTGGTCCCTGGTCATGAATTCATTGATTGTGGTCATGGCTGTATAGCTCCATCCTTGCTTGTGCTGCTGGTCCGGCAAATTCCATCGTCCAGCGATTTCCGCGCAACGGTGAGCGCTTCCAACAGCACCTTCGCAGTACCAATGTGGTTGGCCAGGATCAGCACCAGGCGCGCATTGAGCGCCGCGCAATCGGCCTCGCCGAGATCCCGGTGGTGCTCAATCAAGGCGGCGTAAAACCCGTCCGGATCCTCAAAATGCGGCGTCAGGATCACTCCGTTCATGCGGCATCCTCCAGCAGTAATCCGAGTGCACGCCTCCGGGCGCCGAAGACCTGCCCGGCGTCCACCCGGCGCCAGCGCGCGCACACATACTGGTCGGGGCGAATCAGGTAGGCGCTGCCAGGCGCGAGCGCATAGCGTTGCTGAACCAGCCCTTCAACATCATCGATGATTATTGCACCACCCAGGCCTTGCTTTGCTCCGATACATACAAGCGACAGGTCGGAATCCATCTCCAGGCCCGCTGGCGTCTCACCCGCGATCAACAGCACGAACCGGTTACCCAACTGCTGTTGCAGCCAGGTGCGTTGTCCGCCAATGGAAATCGGGGCATCCGGGCAAACGCTGCCTGGCGCTATACCACCATCAAAAATGTCAAGGTCCGGCGTGTTTAAAATGGAATCCGGGTAGGCGCAGGGTACCGACAAACGGCCACTGTTGACCAGCGTACGCGCAAATGAATGCTCCCGCGCCAGGCGCAGCACCGAGTCGCGAAACAACCGGCTGATTGGAGTCTTGGGGCTCATGAAGTCCGTGGTGCGGGTCGAGTTCAGAATATTTTCCCGCGCGGCCAGTTGCCGTTCGTCATCGTAACTCGCCAACAGCGTGGTTGGAGCACGGCCATCCAGCACCCGAGCCAGTTTCCAGGCAAGATTTTCCGCGCCCTGAATCGCGCCGTTGGCGCCCCGCGCGCCAAATGGCGCCACCTGGTGAGCCGCGTCACCCAGAAAGAAAACCCGGCCGTGAATGAATCGATCCATTTTCTGACAGCGGAACCGGTAGACGCTTGCCCACTCGAATTCCCAGTCCAGGTCATCACCCAGCATTGCAGAAATACGTAACTGGATATTCGCCGGGAGCAGAGCCACGGCGGGATCGGCATCCTGCCCCAGTTGAAAGTCGATGCGCCAGACATCATCGGCCTGGCGATGCAGCAGCACCGACTGATTGGGGTGGAAGGGTGGGTCGAAGTGGAAACGACGTTCAGTGGGGAGCCCGGTTTTCATCCTGATGTCGGTAATGAGGAATTGATCATTGAAAACCTCGCCGCTGACATCGAGCCCCAGCATTCGACGCACTGAACTATTGGCCCCATCCGCCACCAGCAGGTAGTCGCATCTCAACGTGTAATTGCCATCCGGGGTCTTGACCGTGACCATTACCTCATCCGTACCCGCACGCACATCGATGACCTGGTTGTTCCAGCGTATATCCACACCCTCCAGCGTGACGGCGCGATCAACCAGATAGTCTTCGACGTAGTACTGCTGCAAATTGATGAATGGCGGCATGCGGTGGCCCCCTTCGGGGCGAAGGTTGAACTCGTACACCAGTGCATCCTTGAAGAACACCTTGCCGATCTGCCACTGAACGCCACGCTCGAGCATGGGTTGGGAACAGCCATAACGGTCGAAGATTTCGAGCGTGCGTTGGGCAAAACAGATAGCTCGCGAGCCCACGGAGACTGTATTGTTGTCATCCAGCACCACGCTGTCGACTCCCTGGAGATGCAAGTCGATTGCGGTGCTCAAACCGGTTGGCCCAGCCCCAACGATAATGACTCGATGATGTGCTGGAGTACTACAAGCCTGGTCCGGGTGATGCCGGTATGGAAAGACGCGATTTGTCCGCACCGGCAGTACTACTCGAGCGCGCCCTGCAGCGCATGCCACATTTGCTGGTCACGCTCGGCTGTCCAGATACGCGGATCGGCGTATTCACCCGCCTCGTCAAAACAGCGGGCAATGTCGAATGGCAGGCAGTGCTCGAAAATCACCCACTTCTGATATTGCGGCGCGAGCATGCGGTAGGTGTCACGGTAACATTCGGCCAGTGTTTTTCCGGCGTTCAGGCCGGCATCGACGCTGCCAAACATGGTACTGACGAACTTCCGCGTGCCGCCAATGGCCGCAGCCGCGGCGCTGGCACTGGTCAGGGCATCACCACGCCCCGGAACCAGTTTTTCAGGGCGCAGCGCCAACAACGCATCCAGCGTCGCGGGCCAGTCCCGATGGTAGGCATCACCGGTGTAAGGCGTCGCGCCAAACTCGACCAGGTCACCGGAAAACAACACCCGCGATGCTGGCAGCCAGACGACCGTATCGCCTTTGGTATGCCCCCGTCCGAGGTGCAGGATCTGTACCTCCAGTTTGCCGAGATACAAGGTCAACCGTTGTTCGAACACGAGATTCGGCCAGGTCAGTCCAGGCACCGAATCCACGCCGGTAAACAAGCGCGGGAAGCGGCCCAATTCCGAGGCAAAATCCTCTTGCCCGCGCTCGACGATGAGATCATAGGTATTGCGCGACGCAATGATGTTGTCGGCGCCGTAGGCCGATGCGCCCAGAACCCGCACGGCATGGTAGTGGCTGAGCACGATGTGTTTGATCGGCTTGTCGGTGATCGTGCGAATACGCGCAATGACATCCTGCGCCATCTCCGGTGTCGCCTGCGTGTCGACAACAAGCACCGAGTCGTCACCAACCACGACACCCGTGTTTGGATCGCCCTCTGCGGTATACGCGTAGGCTCCGGGTGCAAGCTCTGAAAACGTAATATTCTTCTTGGCGAGATCACCCGCCGAGGCAAACTGTTTGGCCATAATTTCCTCAGAGAAATTTTGAGTTTACAATGCATGAATTGGATAGGGAAGCACTGAAAGCCGGCAAAATGCCAACGATCCCCTCGAAAGGGGTGTTTGGCGCAAACCCAAACCCGTATACTGCCAGAAGGTGAAATTCAAACTTGCTGATATGCCGGAAATTCATGCGTAGTCTTACGTTGCAAAAACTGGTTCTTCTTGCATGGGTTCTGCCACAGCCGGCTATTGGCCTGGCCGAAATCAAGCCCGAAAGCATGCCGGAATCCATCGTTCTACCCGCTGATCCCAACCCGCACTGGGTCTGGGTCAGTGATGTGGTGTTTCATCATATGGCGGACGGCAAGGCTTACCTTGTCGATGGCGACACCGGCCGGTTTCTTGGCATGCTGAGTACCGGCATGGGGTTCGTTGGGCTGGAATTACCATCGGACTATGCACAGATATATTCTCCCGAGACTTATTTTTCCCGCGGCACGCGCGGTGAACGAACTGATGTCATCACCTTCTACGATCCACGCGAACTCAAACCAACAGGCGAAGTCGTCATTCCGCCCAAGCGTTTTCCGGGTATGCCAACGCATAATCATTCCGCCATCACGGATGACGACCGTTTTCTGATTGTCTACAACTTCACGCCGGCCCAATCGGTCAGCGTTATCGATGTACGGGAACGCCGCCTGGTGGGCGAAACTGAAACGGCCGGTTGTGCTTTGGTGCTGCCATCGGGTGACCGGCGCTTCCAGATGATGTGCGGCGATGGCAGCCTGTTGACTGTTACTTTGAATGACCAGGGCGAAGTCACCGCTAAGCAGCGTAATGAACCATTTTTTGACCCGCAAGCCGATTGGGTGACTGAAAAGGCGGTACGTTTCGAAGACACATGGATTTTTGTCTCGTTCAAAGGCAACGTCTACCCGGTCGATGTGTCTGCTGAGCGGCCGAAACCAGGTCCGGTCTGGTCACTGTTCAACCAGGCTGAGCGCGAAGCATCCTGGCGTCCTGGTGGCCTTCAGCACCTGGCGGTGCATCAAACCAGCGGCAAGCTGTACGCTCTGGTGCACCAGGGTGGCGATGGCAGCCACAAGGACCCCGGTCAGGACGTATGGGTTTATGACCTTAAAACGCAACGACAGCTGCAGAGAATTGAACTCGACAAGCTGTCCACCGCGATTGAAGTCAGCAAGGATGACACGCCCTTGTTGTTTTCAATTTTCATCGGCAATCCGACCCTGGATATCTATGACGCGGTGAGCGGAAAATATCTGCGCAGTGTGGAAGAAATCGGATTAACGCCAACCTTGCTGCAGACACCCTGACGGACAGTGCACGCTCAACATGGACCCAGTCATAACCGTCAGCACCAGCATCTGCATGTCCGTGCTGTTCGGAGTGGCAGCAGTGCACAAACTGCAGTCGCTGGCCATTTTCAGGTCAGCCATGGATGAGTACCAACTGATACCGCGAAGTTTGTCGGGCATTGCCGCAGTATTCGTGGTGACGGCGGAATTGCTGGCAGCTTTGCTGGTTTTAATCCCGGTGGCACGGGCCGCAGGCCTTATGGTCATGGCCGGTTTGTTATTTGTTTACACCGCGGGCATCAGCATCAATCTTCTCAGAGGCCGGCGGGATATTGATTGCGGCTGCAGCAGCTTCTCCTCCAGGCATGAACTTTCGGGGTGGTTGGTGCTGAGAAACCTGTTGCTATTGGGTCTGGTGCTGCTCGCCTGGGGGCCAGCGAGCGATAGACCGCTGAACTGGCTGGATTTGCTCCTGATCGCATTCGGAGTGCTGATTACCGGCGGCCTGTACCTGAGCATGAACCAACTGCTTGCCCAGGCGCCGCGCATCGCCAGGCTGCGGAGCGGCACATGATAAATACCCTGGTCATATCCAACATCATTCTGTGGGTTCTCGTACTGGTATTGGTAGCGGTGGTATTTGCACTGGTTCGCCAGATAGGCGTTTTATACGAGCGCGTTGCTCCGGCAGGCGCGCTGATGGCGGGGAAGGGGCTGAAAACCGGCGAGCAAGCGCCTGTTTTTGACTTGCAAACGCTGGCTGGCCACACGCTTCGCATCGGTGGTGAACGCAGCGATGGCAAAAGCACATTACTGTTTTTCCTTTCACCCACATGTCCGGTTTGCAAGACCTTGATACCCGTGCTTCGTGCGATGCGCAAAAGCGAGTCTGGTTGGCTGGAGATCATTCTTGCCAGTGATGGTGAGGAGAACGAACATCGCGATTGGCTGAAGCTGCAGGAGTTGGAATCCTGGGCCTATGTGCTTTCGTCCCAGCTGGGCATGGCCATGCAGGTTGCCAAGTTACCGTTCGCGGCTTTGATCGATGAAAATGGAGTGCTGTGCGCACGTGGGCTGGTCAATAGCCGGGAGCATATCGAGAGCCTGTTTGAAGCCAAAAAACAGGGCGTCGCTTCCATCCAGGAATACCTCAAGATCCATCAGCAGGAACAGGATGTTGCCTGAGCGCGGGGAATATACATGAAATGGCTGGATAAACTGTCTGAGCGGTCCGCCAGAACTTTGGCCAGGAACAGTTCGCGCCGAAGTTTTATTGCCAGGGTCGGAACACTGGTGCTGGGTGCGGCAGCAGTTCCATTATTGCCAGTGGCAAGAGCGGGCGCAAATTCGCGTCCGCCGGCGCCGGGGGAAAGTGGCGATCCCGACAGTTGCGATTACTGGCGTTATTGCGCCATCGATGGATACCTGTGCGGTTGCTGTGGCGGAAGCTTTAACACCTGTCCACCTGGAACCACGGTATCACCCATCACCTGGATTGGTACCTGTGCCAACCCTGTGGATGGCAAGGACTATATCGTTTCCTACAATGACTGTTGTGGCAAATCCAGTTGCGGCCGTTGCATGTGTAACCGCAATGAGGGAGACAGGCCTGTTTATCAACCGTTCCTGTCCAATGACATCAACTGGTGCGCAGGATCATCGGCGGATGTGGTCTACAACTGCTCCACGGCGGTTGTGCTCGGGTTGGCGGTAGCAGAATCCTGATGTTCCGCCATTCCCTGCACAAGCTGCTTCGCGGTCTCGTATTGGCGTTGTGGGGTCTGGCGGTGCAGGCGGATGGAATGTCTGCCCCGCAGATCAATTACATATTGCATTGCCAGGGTTGCCATCTGGCCGACGGTTCTGGTACGGCTGGAAAAGTACCGGCGCTGAAAAATGCAGCAGGCCGTTTCTTGTATGTTCCCGGTGGGCGGGAGTACCTGGTCCAGGTACCCGGCACCGCCCAGTCGGCGCTGACAGACAGTGAAGTCGCGGGCGTACTCAACTGGATCCTGCTAAATTTCAGCGAAACCGAGTTGCCCGCTGATTTTATACCCTATTCGACCGTGGAGATTTCCCGCGTTCGACCAAATCCCCTGGCCGACGTGAGCGCAGCGCGTGCAAGGTTGATGGCGGAGATTTCAGCTGGCACACGTTCCATTCCCACCAACTTGTCCGGGAAACACTGAACATGTTGTCGCAGGTGGATAAGGAAATTCTGAAGAGTGACGATTTCCGCAAACTCGTGACCGTACGCCGCTGGGTATCCTGGTCGCTCCTGCTGGTTTTACTGGGACTATATCTCGCGTTTGGGTTGCTTTCTGTTTATTCCCCCGGCTGTCTGGCGAGACCCGTGTTTCAGGATGGCGTGGTCCCCGTCGGGGTGGCAATGGGATATATGATCCTTGCCCTGACTTTCATTTTCATGCTGGTTTACGTGTGGATCGCCAATGGCTTTTTCGAACCACTTGAGCAAAAAATCATTGCCGGGCTCGAACGGTGAAACTGCAAGACAGATGGAATTGAATTGAATATCACCGCGATCCTGATGTTCTTCGTGTTTGTCGCCCTCACACTGGCCATTACCTGGTGGGCGGCACTGCGGACACACACACGCGCGGATTTCTATGCGGCCGGCAAGAACATCGGTGGTTTGCAGAACGGGTTGGCGATCGCCGGAGATTTCATGTCGGCGGCAACTTTTCTGGGTATCTCGGCCCTGGTTTACAGTGCTGGCATGGATGGCATGTTGTTTGTGCTCGGCGGGACATTGGGCTGGGCGGTCATTCTGCTTCTGGTGGCGGAGAGACTGCGAAACCTCGGCAAATACACCTTTTCTGACGTGGTTGCCTTCCGCCTGGAACGCGGGTCGGTGCGAACCATGTCCGCGGTGGGGGCGCTCGCGGTGGCCATTCCCTACCTGCTGGCCCAGATGGTCGGGGCCGGGGCACTGATCCAGATCCTGTTTGGCATGCCCTATGCGGTGGCGGTCGTTATTGTGGGCGTGCTGATGACTCTGTACGTTACCTTTGGCGGCATGATTGCAACGACCTGGGTGCAAACGATCAAGGCCGTGCTGCTGTTGACAGGTGGCACGATCATGGGATTTGGTGTCATGTCGCTGATGGGTTTTGATTTTGGCAGCTTGATAACTGCTGCCGTTAACACACATCCACAAGGCCAGGCCATCATGGCCCCGGGCGTGATGTTCAATGACACGATTACAATCATCTCGATCGGTCTGGCATTCGTGTTTGGCACTGCCGGCCTGCCACACGTGCTGATGCGCTTCTTCACGGTCCCGGACGCGCGCCAGGCGAGACGATCCGTGGCCTACGCCATCGGTTTTATTGGGTATTTCCAAAGCCTCATATTTATCATCGGGCTCGGCGCAATCGTTTATGTGAGCAAAAACCCCGAATTTCTGGCGGCCGATGGCAGTCTCATTGGCGGGTCAAACATGTCCGCGGTGCACCTTTCAAAAATCATAGGTGGCGATCTTTTTCTCGGTTTTATTTCCGCCGTGGCTTTCGCCACGATACTTGCTGTGGTTTCCGGCCTGACTTTGTCAGCGGCCGCGGCAGTGTCACACGACCTGTATGCCAATGTGATCCGTCATGGCAACAGTGACGAGAAAACGGAATTGCGCATCTCTCGCATCACAACATTGGTAATCGGTTTGGCTACCATGGCCCTGTCCATCCTGCTGGAGGGTGAAAACGTGGCGGTTTTGGCCCTGATTGCTCTGGCCATCGCTGCGAGCGTCAATTTCCCGGTCCTGTTCCTGTCCATGTACTGGTCCAGGTTCACCACGCGCGGCGCGCTGGCTGGCGGTTATGCAGGGCTTGCCGTTTCATTGCTGCTGGTCATGCTGGGCCCAACGGTGTGGGTCTCAATGCTGGGATTTGAACGGCCGATCTATCCCTACGCCTATCCTACATTATTTGCCATGCTGGCCAATTTCATTCTGGCCTACTGGTTTTCGGTCACGGACAAAAGCCACAGGGCATTCGCCGAAGTGGAATCTTTCGACGCACAGTGGATACAGTCCGAAATCGGGCCAACTCAGAAGACGTAATTCAAATTTATCCCCCAGGTACGCGGCCGGCCATTTGGCGCCCAGGATGGGTTAAGGGCCAAGCCGGAGCGCGTTATACTGGTGCAACATCGGGTTTAAAGCATCCAGGCGGGAGTGTTATGCAATTGCACCAGGGCATCATGGTCACCAAGCTGTATCCGCCGGCTGCCCGGTCCGGCCTGATTTCACGGCGGCGTCTGGGGGAAACACTGGTCCAGCGCGGTTTGCCGAGGCTGGTGCTGGTTACTGCAGCAGCGGGTTATGGCAAGACCACCTTGCTGGCGCAATGGTTTGATTTTCTGCGTCGCGCGGACTACCAATGTGCCTGGTTTTCCATCGACCAAAGCGACTCGGAACCGGCAGAATTTCTCCGCTATCTCATCACTGCCTTGCGCAGCGGGGTCGCCGGTTTGGGCGAAGAGAGCCTGCGCACGCTGGAAAGCCGGTCGCAGATCGATCCCGGTGAGATCGTTGTCGAACTGATCAACGAGATCGCAAAAGCCGGTCGGGAAATTGCCGTTTTTCTTGATGATTTTCATAACATCGATTCGGCTGTCGTCAGCAAGATCGTCGGGGCGTTCATTGCCCACGGACCCTCGAACCTGCATTTTCTGTTAGCGAGCCGTTCGATGCCTGATCTGCCTGTCGCGAGTCTGCGCGCCCATGCGGAAGTTGTGAACATTTCCGCTGAAGATTTACGTTTCAATGCAGATGAAGCAGCGCGGTTTCTCCGTGATGCACGCGGACTTGATTTGAGCGATGACCAGGTTAACGGACTGTTCGACCGGACAGAAGGTTGGGTGGCCGGCTTGCAACTCGCTTCCTTGTCGCTGGACCAGAACGAGCGCCGCGACGAGTTTATTCACTCATTTTCAGGAGAAGCCAGGGATGTGGCCGAGTATCTTGCGCTGGACGTACTGAATCGATTGCCGCCCGATCTCCAGGAATTTCTGCTGCACACTTCGATACTCGAACGCATGAGCTCGGAATCATGCCGCTGCCTGGTCAGCCGCGACGACTGCCAGGATGTGCTTGATCGCCTGGAGGGCAGCAACACGTTTTTGTTACCGCTCGACGAGAAGCGCACCTGGTATCGCTATCATCACCTGTTTCGCGAGTTTTTGCTGGGCCAGCTCAGAAGACGCCAACCGGAAGCCATCCGGGACCTGTACCATCGCGCCAGCCTGTGGTTTGCAGCACAGGGTTGCGATAACGAGGCCGTCACCTACGCCCTGGAGTCCGGTGACTTCGACCAGGCGGCAATACTGGTGGAACAGCATGCGACACGCCTGTTGAAACGGGGCCAGATGCCGCGGCTTTATCACTGGCTGCAAAAGCTCCCGGATGCCATCATTGAGCGGCGGCCACAGTTGCCCATGCTGCGTTGCTGGGCCTTGTTTCACATGAACCGGCCGGAAGAGGCAGCACAGGCACTACACCAGGCTGAGGACGTCATTGCGCGTCAGCGCGACCGAGGGCCTGGGCAGGAAAACAGGGAACTTGACGCACTGGAAGAGGAGATGAAGGTTTTGTACGCCGGTGTTGCTTGTGTACACGATGATGTCGAGGTATTGGAGCAACTCGCCAGCGAACCATTGCGGGAAGGACTGATCCAGCCTTTTCACCTGGGGGCCATGTACAACATGCTCGGCTATTCGCGCCTGGTAAAAGGTGAATTCGAGCCAGCGCGCGATGCATTGGCAAAGTCGCGCCGTTACCATGAACAGGCAGGCTCCTCATTTGGCCTGGCCTATTGTGGCATCTTCTCGGGCATGCTGAATCGCATCCAGGGAAAGTTACACAGTGCGGCCGCGGAATTCCGCCAGGCGGAAGACGCGTCGATTCTGGATAGCGGGGAGCGCTCTGCGGGTGCGGCCGTAGCAAGGCTGATGCAGGGCGTCGTACTTTATGAGTGGAACCGGATCGATGAGGCGGAACGCCTGATAGTGGCGAATATCGGTTTGGTCGAGGAGTGCACGATCGCGGAAGCACTGGTGCTTGGGTATGTCACGCTTGCCCGGATCAGATCTGTGCAAGGTCACCGGGATGGTGCGGAACAGTGTTACACAAAGATCCGTGCGATCTGTGAGCGCAGAAACTTCCGCCGCCTGCTGCTGCTGGTCGAGAATGATTTTGTTCGCACCTTGATCAACCAGGGTGATGTGGCCGCGGCGGAGCGCGTCGCAAGCCGGCTCAATATTGGCATGGACGGAGAACAGGATGCCCTCACTGACTGCTGGGAAGCGGCGCCCTGCCTCGAAGTTCTGATCCGGGCGCGCATACTGCGCGCGCGCGGGGAGCCAGACCGCGCATTGAAAGATCTCAGGCGTTTGCGCAACCTGGCAGTCAGGGCAGGGAGGATTCGCTTGTCGATCGAAATCCTCACGCTGATGGCACTCGCTGAATTCGAGCGCGGCGCAAAAGCGCCCATGGGGAAGAATATCCTCGCGGTTCTGAACCTTTCTCCGTCGTCGGGATTCGTGAGGATATTCCTGGACGAAGGCGAGAACATCGGCCCGATGTTGCAATGGCTTCAAGATCACTCAGGCAGTGAGCTGCCAGCTCCGGCCAGTTACCAGCTCCAGTCCATCCTGGCGGCTTTTGCTGACCCGGGGCAGGCCGCGGGTAACCCGGATGATCGGCCCGATGTGCGCCAGGGGTTGGTCGAAGAGCTCAGCGCACGTGAGCTTGAAGTGCTCGAACTCATGGTCTCAGGCCGCTCGAACGGGCAGATCGGCGCACAGTTGGAGATCGCCGAGAGCACGGTCAAATGGCATGCGAAAAACATCTTTGGGAAACTTGGCGTAAAAAATCGCACTTCCGCCGCGCTTGCCGCGCAACAACTTCGCCTGATCGGACACCGAACCCTACTTTAGGCGGGCTCCACTTTATTTACCCGACCCTACTTCCGGGTCGGGACAGTTATTGGCGCTCTTGCTAGCCTGCATGCAGAAAAACATTCTGTATCAGGGAAATCGATCGTGACCACGGGTTTTGTCTGGCATGAAATCTACATGTGGCATGACACTGGCACCCATGCGGGTGTCATGCCGCCGGGTGGTCCGGTGCAACCCTTTGAACACGCGGAAAATCCGGAGACCAAGCGGCGCATCAGGAATCTGCTGGAAGTCAGCGGTTTGCTCGGCAAGCTGGTGCCAATCGCAGCGGTGGAAGCAACAGAGAAGCAACTGCTTCGCGTCCACACCCGTGCATACCTCGACAGAATTTCAACCATGAGTGCCGCGACCGGCGGCGACGCCGGTGGGTTCACGCCGTTTGGCAAGGACAGTTACCAGATCGCGAAGTTGTCTGCGGGTGGCGTCGTCGCGGCCGTGGATGCTGTCCTCGACGCCCGGGTGGGTAATGCGTACGCCCTGGTGAGGCCTCCTGGCCATCACGCCCTTGCCGATACCGGGATGGGTTTTTGCCTGCTATGCAACGGCGCCATTGCGGGACTGCACGCGCTGGAATCCAGGGGCCTGGAGCGCATCGCTTTCGTGGACTGGGATGTGCATCACGGCAATGGCACGCAGGCCGCGTTCTGGGAAGACCCGCGTGCTCTGACGATTTCGGTCCACCAGGAGAATTGTTTTCCGCCCAATTCAGGGCCGGTCGAGGCCAACGGCGCCGGTGCGGGGGAAGGGTTCAATATCAATGTCCCGTTGCCGCCCGGGTCAGGTGTCGGAGCCTATGAGGCGGCTTTCGAGCGTGTCGTGGTTCCGGCA
>DATDPS010000235.1:0-6629 GCA_035292625.1 Lysobacterales bacterium
GTTCCGCGCGCTGTCCCGGCACAGCCAGCCAGGCAGCCGCAGATCATGAGCACCACCAGTAGCAGCCCGGCGGGTTTGATGCGTGAGCGGGTGTCTGTTTTTATGCGCAACTTTTCCAAAAACACATCCTGCTGGGGTCGATGCAACGGGCAATACCGGGCTGTATCTGCTTGTATTGGGGGGCGAACACCTTGTGACTGCCGTGGCCTGCCGAAATTCCCCAGGCCCCAAGCGCAGGCCTGAATCCCGGGCGCAACAAACACAGCGCACCCGACGACCCCGCGGCGGCACAGATTCTACGGGGGTGGGCCCAAGAATCCAAACATATTCAGAAACCGGTTTCATTCCGCGGGCTTTCTGTCTTGTGGCATCATGTGCCGGTCGAAAGCACCCCTAATGAAATAAATTCATGCCGATTCTTCATATCATCGTGCTTGCCCTGGTGCAGGGCCTGACCGAATTTTTACCGGTTTCCAGCGCCGCCCACCTGATCCTCGGCGGACGCGTATTCGGTTGGCAAGACCAGGGCCTGGTATTCGATCTGGCCACGCATGTGGGCACCTTGCTTGCCGCCCTGTTCTTTTTTCGCCGCGAACTGCTCGGTATGTTGCAATCCTGCACCGCGCCGGTGCGGGACGAGGCCGGCCGGCAAAACCGTTCAATGGTGTATTTCCTGGCCGCAGCCAGCCTGCCTGCCCTGGCGCTCGGTGCAGCAGCGCATGAGTTGGTTGAGTACTTGCTGCGCGATCTGCGGGTGATCGCGATCACAACTACCGTCTTTGGCCTCGTTCTGTGGTGGGCTGATGTCGCCGGTGGCAAACAGCGTGAGCTGCCTGGCATGAACCTGCGCAGTGCAGTGATCATTGGTCTGGCCCAGGCCCTGGCCCTGGTTCCCGGGGTTTCCCGCTCTGGTATCACCATTACCGCCGGACGTTTCCTGGGCTATTCCCCCGACGCGGCCTCCCGCTTTTCTTTTCTGCTGTCCATTCCCATCACCGCCGCAGCAGGCGCTTATGGCGCATTGCGCGTGGCGACAGGCGAAGCCTCCATTGATTGGGGGGTGTTCGGTTTGGCGGTGCTTTTCTCGGCGGTGGCGGGGTGGTTGTGTATCGCTGCTTTTCTGGCCCTGTTGCGCCGGGTCGGCTTGCTGCCATTCGTCATCTATCGACTCTTACTGGGTGCGGTGCTGCTGTACGTAATTTTATAGCCCGATCTCACTTGCCTGCCTGTTTTCGCGCTATGCACAATGCGGGTGCGTTTGATATGATCTGTGCACTATCATTGTGCATCGGGCTTCCGGTTAGCGTGGCCCGGTCGGAATTGAGTGGTCAAAAACTCATAACAAGTGGCTAAATGCAGTCAAAATCGATAAACATGCAGTTAACCACCAGTTGACTGATGAATTGGGTTTGATAAGTCGTTGGCACGAGTCCTGCTTTGATATTCTGACCCACTTTGCAACCCCACTGAGGACGATAGGAACATGAGTGCAGACAAGCTGATAAAAACCCTGAAAGACGAGGATTTCGAATTCGTGGATCTCCGCTTCTGCGACACCCGTGGCAAGGAACAGCACGTGAGCCTGCCCGTTAGCGTAGTCGATGAG
The DNA here is from genome assembly GCA_035292625.1 of Lysobacterales bacterium. GTDB lineage: Bacteria > Pseudomonadota > Gammaproteobacteria > Xanthomonadales > SZUA-36 > SHZL01. Next base: position 1,607 of record DATDPS010000235.1, read on the forward strand.
GACCTGTTTGAGGAAGGCAAGATGTTTGACGGATCGTCCATTGGCGGCTGGAAAGGCATCAACGAATCCGACATGGTGTTGATGCCCGAAGCCGGGACCGCCGTTCTGGATCCGTTTTCGCAGCACAAGACCATGATCATCCGCTGCGATGTGCTGGAGCCGCACACCATGGAAGGATACAACCGTTGCCCCCGGTCGCTGGCCAAACGGGCTGAAGCCTATCTTGTGTCCAGCGGAATCGCCGATACGGCGTATTTTGGCCCGGAGCTTGAGTTCTTCGTATTTGACGACGTGCGTTTCAGTGTCGACATGCACGGTTGTTCCTACCACATCGATTCAGAAGAAGGCGCGTGGAATTCGGAAGCGGAGTATGAAGGCGGCAACATCGGCCATCGCCCGGGCGTGAAGGGCGGTTATTTCCCCGTGCCCCCGGTGGACTCCCTGCAGGACCTGCGCTCGGAGATGTGCCGGGTTCTTGGGCAGGTTGGTCAGACGGTTGAAGTCCACCACCACGAGGTGGGCACGGCCGGGCAATGTGAAATTGGCACCCGCTTCTCCACGCTGACGCGCAAGGCGGACGAATCCCTGATGCTGAAATACGTGGTGCACAACGTGGCGCATGCGGCCGGGCAGACGGCTACCTTCATGCCCAAGCCCCTGGTTGGCGACAACGGCTCCGGCATGCACATCCACCAGTCCCTGGCCAAAGGCGGAAAAAACCTGTTTACCGGCGATGGCTACGGTGGCCTGTCGCAGACGGCCCTGCACTACATCGGCGGCATTTTCAAACATGCCCGAGCCATCAACGCCTTCGCCAACTCCACCACCAATAGCTACAAGCGCCTGGTGCCGGGCTTCGAAGCCCCGGTGATGCTGGCCTATTCGGCCCGCAACCGCTCGGCCTCATGCCGCATACCCTTCGTGAGCAACCCCAAGGGACGCCGCATCGAAGTCCGTTTCGGCGATCCTGCTGGCAACAGCTACCTGATTTTTGCCGCCATGATGATGGCCGGTCTCGATGGCATCGCCAACAAGACTGACCCGGGCTCGCCGATGGACAAGGATCTGTATGACTTGCCGCCGGAGGAAGCCAGGGCCATACCGCAGGTCTGCTCCAGCCTCGACCAAGCCCTGGATGCACTCGACGGGGACCGGGAATTTCTCAAAGCGGGCGGGGTCTTCAGCGATGACCTGATCGATGCGTACATCGGTCTGAAGATGCATGAAGTGACCCGTTTCCGCATGAGCACGCACCCGGTCGAATTCGAAATGTACTATTCACTCTAGGCCGCCGGGCAGCCTCTGGTTTATGAATCACCCAAGCCCGGCGTCCGGCCTGTCCCGCAAACTGCGGGGCCGTGCCGGTTAATCATTGACAGGAGGATCATCGTGAACAATGGAATGAACAGGATGACCGTGCTCAGCCGGGCAGCCACCTGGTTTCTGGTTTTGGTTTCCCCGGGCGTGCTGGCCCAGATTTACAAGGTCGTGGATGCAGAGGGAAACGTCGTGTATACCGATCAGGCGCCGGCCGATGGCAGTGCGCCGATGGTCCTGCCTGAACTTTCGATCATCAAGACTGACTATCCACCCGAGACGGCAGCGGCCGGTGCTGAGGCAGCAGAACAGGAAGCCGAGGCGGTGGAGGAAACCACTCCCAGGGTGCTGCGCAAGACCTACAGTGATTTTCGCATCTCGCAACCACAGCAGGAGCAGACGTTCTGGGGAACGGAAAATGCCGTGGTCATCGGCTGGTCGAGTTCAGTGCCGCTGCTGCCGGAGTTGAGTGTGCGTTTGTATGTCGACGGCAAACCGGTGGCGACCACGGCCGACAACCTGTACGCGATGACCCTGGATCGTGGCGAGCATTCAACCTATGCCGAGTTGCTGGACCCGCGCGGCCGGCGGATCATCACCACCCCAGCCGTGATTTTTTTTGTCAAGCAACATTCCATCGGTGTCAACCAGCCACAAGCAACTCCCCGCAACGGAACTTGAGCCCGCCAGTCCGCCAATCATCCGGGCTACTGCAGCAGGAACACGTCCTGGACCGGGTGGACACGGCCATCATCCGCCTGGACGCAGGGGGCAGGGTTCAATGGATGAATACCGCGGCGGAGCAGTGTTTACGCCTGGGCCGTGAACGGGCTCAAGGCCGCCTGATGAGCGAAATGGTCCACCTACCGCCAGAAATGCACGATGCCGTGGCCCAGTTACAGCAGGACGGCGCCAGTGTGCGCCTGCACGAAATGCAGTTGCCCGGGGGGGAGTACGACTGCACCGTCCACACCGATGAATGCGGCGGGGCGCTACTGGAACTGCATGATCTCGAGTGGGAGCACAAACGCCTGCGCCTGCAGCAAAGGGAAATGCAGACCGGCTTGCTGGAACTGCTGAGCAAGAACCTGGGGCATGAAATTCGCAATCCGCTGGGCGGAATCAGGGGCGCGTCGCAGATGCTGGCGAATGAATTGGTTGCTCCTGAAATGGCGACGCTGGCACGGCTGATCATGCGCGAGGCCGACCGCATCGATGAATTGATCCAGAGTTTCGGCCAGCCCCGCATGGCCCAGGACGAGGTGGATTTCTATCCCTTGCTGGACGAAGTGCTGGGCCTGATGGACCTGGAGTTTGGCTGCCAATCCGAGATCGAGCGTGATTTTGACCCCAGCATTCCAGCCCTCAGGGGCGACGCGCCGGCGATTCGCCAGGTCTTGCTGAACCTGACGCGCAATGCGTTCCAGGCGGGGGCCAGGCGGCTGGTCATCCGCACCCGGGTGGAACACGGCGGAGCATTGCTCCAGGCGGTTACGACCAGCCTTCTGCGCGTTGATATCATCGATGACGGTGAGGGCGTTCCGGAGTCTTTGCGCAATCTCCTGTTCCTGCCGATGGTCACCGGCAGGCGCAATGGCACCGGTTTGGGCCTCGCCCTTTCGCAGCAGATCGCCGCGGCGCATGGTGGGCTTCTGACCTATGAACCCGTCCGTGCCGAGCCGGGAAGCGGCAGCCGGTTCAGTCTCTATCTGCCCCTGGAGAAATCCCACCCGGCCACTGTTGGGGACAAGACCTGATGGCCCGTCCGGACATTTGGCTGGTGGAGGACGACGAAGCCATCAGCTTCGTATTGAAACGGGCCTTGCAGCGCGGCGGCTACGAAGTGCAGTGCTTCACCACGGTTGGCGCGGTGAGTAAAGCGCTGCAGAAAGGAAACCCGCAGGCCATACTCACCGACATCCGCTTGCCGGATGCCGATGGCCTGACCGTGCTGAACGTGCTCGAAGGCTTGAACATGAGCATTCCGGTGATTGCCATGACGGCCCATTCCGACCTGGACCAGGCCGTCAATGCCTTTCAGAAAGGCGTGTTTGACTACTTGCCCAAACCTTTCGACCTGGACCAGGTCATTTCCGTCATTGCCAGGGCGGTAGCGCCCGGCTTACCAGCCCCGGAGCGCTCCGGCGAGTCCGGCAGCAGCCAGTTGCTGGGTGAATCCCCGGCCATGCAGGAAGTGTTTCGCACCATCGGACGTCTTTCTCGCTCCGATATCAACGTGCTGCTGACCGGAGAAACCGGCACGGGCAAGGAAATCGTGGCGCGGGTGCTGCACATGCACAGCCCGCGGGCGGAACGGCCCTTTGTTGCCCTGAATACCGCAGCCGTTCCGGCCGAGTTGCTGGAGTCGGAACTGTTTGGTCACGAGCGCGGAGCCTTCACCGGCGCCCATGCGCGCCGCGAAGGCCGGTTTGAGGAAGCCGCGGGTGGCACACTGTTCCTGGACGAAATCGGCGACATGCCCATTGCCTTGCAAACCCGCCTGTTACGCGTCCTGGCGGAGGGCGATTACTACCGCGTCGGCGGGCGCGACCTGTTGCGCGCGGACGTCCGCGTCATCGCCGCCACCCACCAGGACCTTGAAGCCAGGGTGCGTGCCGGAAGTTTCCGCGAAGACCTTTATCACCGGCTCAACGTCATCCATATCGGCCTGCCGCCGCTGCGTGAGCGCATGGGGGATATCGGCCTGCTGGCGCAGCGCTTCCTGCAGCAGTCGGCGCGTGAACTGGGCCTGGAAGAAAAGCACCTGCGCGCCGATACCCTGCGCATCATGGAGCAGTATCCCTGGCCCGGCAATGTGCGTCAGCTACTGAACATCTGCCGCCAGATGAGCGTGATGGCCCCGGCAGAGCAGATTTTCCCCGAGGACCTGCCGCCTGAAATCAGCCTGGCCGGGCCTGCGTCAGGGCGGGCCAGCGAGTGGTCCGGGGAACTGCGCCGCTGGGCCCGGGCTGAATTGCAGTCGGGCGGGGAAAACCTGGTGGGCCGCGCCCATGCCGAACTGGAGCGCGTGCTGATCGACTGCGCGCTCGAGCAAACGGGTGGACAGCGAATCAAGGCGGCCGAATTGCTGGGCCTGGGGCGCAATACCCTGACGCGGAAACTCAAATTACTGGGTAGCCCCTGATCACGGTTAACACTAAACGCCGGGCGGTCGGGTCTGCAGCCAGAAGGTGACGGGGCCGTCATTCACCAGGCTGACTTGCATGTCAGCGCCAAAAACACCGGCTTCAACCACGGCACATCGTTTGCGCGCTTCGCCAAGCAATAGATTGAACAGCCGCTCACCCTCGTGGGACGGAGCGGCGGGCGTGAAGCTGGGGCGATTGCCGCTGTCCGTGTCAGCGGCAAGGGTGAATTGCGGCACCAGCAGCAAGCTGCCGCCGGATTGCGCAAGATTGAGGTTCATCCGGCCCTGGACGTCGGTAAACATACGCCAGGCCAGCATGCGCTGCAGCAAGCGTGAAAGCTGCGCTTCCTGGTCGCCACGTTCGACACCGATGAAAGCCAGCATGCCGGGGCCGATGCGACCAGCGATTTTTTTACAGCCAGCGCCTGGCGCATCCAGATTTCCGTTAACAAGCACGGTGGCTTCAGCTACCCTTTGCAGCAATGCAATCATTCGGCTCACTCTCCTGGCGCGTTCCCTGGCCTGATTTTAGCGTCTTGCCGGTCCCGCGGTGGGGTC
>DATDPS010000236.1:0-8583 GCA_035292625.1 Lysobacterales bacterium
AATTCTCCGTCCCGAAAAGCGACGGCAAAAAGCGCCTGATTATGGATAAAGCATTGAAGCAGCGACTGGTTGGCGCCAGCGTCATAATAGCCCTTGCGGTCGTTGTATTGCCCATGTTGCTCAACGGCAGGCCTGAAGGTGGATCACCGGAGTCGCAGAAAATAGAACTGCCGCCACGCCCGGGTGAATTGTCCTTCGAAACCCGCAGGTTTCCGGTGAGCGAGAGCCAGAGCGAATCTGGCATGGAAAGCCACGGGAATGCAGCCCCTGTCGGCCTTCGCCCGCCAGTGGCCGTGGAACTTCCGGCTGAGACCGCCGCACCCCCCGTTAAAGACGCGCAATCTGAAGCAGCCAGTCTCCAGGACCCAGCGGCTGAGCAGGGCGTGACTGCGCAAATCGAGCGCCCGGCACTCGACTTTACCCAGGACAGCATTCCCCAAAGTGCCGCGTCGGTGGAGTCCGCCAAATTCACGGTCGAAGGAAAATTCGCAGAAACAGCCGACGGAACTGTCGACGAAACTGTCCAAGAACCTGCCTCGGAAATCGCAAAAACGATCGTCGTTGAGCCGCTCAGCGCCGGGCGGTACCTCGTCCAGGTCGCCAGTCTTGGTAGCAGCGAAAACGCCGCTAGCCTGATGAAATCACTTCAACAAATGGGCTTTCCGGTAGTGATGGATGCAGTCGACTCTGACGTCGGGCGTCTCAATCGCATTCGGGTTGGGCCCTACCCAAGCGAAGCAGAGGCAGCCTACGCTTCTGCGCAAATCGGAAAAGAATTCGAAGGCGTCAATCCACGGGTCATAGACCTGGAGCCGGAACAAACGGCCGCAGTGACCAATCCGGCCGATCCCCTGGTCCGCTGGGTGGTGCAAATCGGCAGTTTTGCCGAAACCGGAAACGCACAAAGGCTGGTGGAGCAACTCCGGGTCGATGGAATGCCCGCATACCGGGACCAGGTGACTTCGGCTTCCTCCTCGGTCTACCGCGTGCGGGTTGGCCCGTTCCTGGAGCGCGAAGAGGCTTTGCGCACCAGGCAACAACTATCCGAACGATTCAGCATCGATGGCGTGGTCATGAGTGCAGATTGACTTCGCCGAATCCCCGGATGCCAACACACTATGACCTGGCCTGACTACGCCATCGCCGCCACGATTCTCATCTCCATCCTGGTGGGAATGCTCAGGGGTTTCATCAATGAAGTTCTTTCACTGCTCATATGGGCTGCCGCTTTCATCTTGGCTTATCAATTCGGTGGTGATGTGGCACAAATGATGGAAGAGCACGTGACCTTGCCCTCGGCTCGAAGCGCCATGGGTTTTGCCGGCCTGTTTATCCTGGTATTGCTGGTGGGGGGAATGCTGAGCTACCTCATCGGCCGCTTGGTCGAATCGACAGGGCTGACTGGTACGGACCGCTTGCTGGGCGGCGCATTCGGCGCTGCTCGAGGATTGGCCCTGGTTGTCGCCTGTATTCTGGTCGCCGGGTTCACTCCCATACCGGCTGATCCATGGTGGAAAGAATCAGTATGGATTAAGCGTTTGATGCCACTGGTGGACTGGGCGATTGAATTTCTGCCAGAAAACGTGCACGAGTACCTGGATTTCGAGCCGGACCTGGAACGGCCGGATACTCCTGAAAAGGGTAAAAGCCCTGCCGACGGGAAACCAGGGAGAGAGCGGTTGGACCGGGAGGAAGAACTTCCCGCTTGATTGGGGTGGCGTCTCGCCGGCCGTGCTAGAATTCGCCGCGGGTACCATCCAGCCCGGGCAGGGTCGAGACACATGTGCGGAATCATTGGAATCGTTGGCCACAGTGCCGTAGCTCCATCCCTGTATGACGCCTTGACCATTCTCCAGCACCGCGGCCAGGATGCTGCCGGGATTGCGACGCTCGATGGATCTCGTATCAACTTGCACAAGGGCAATGGCCTGGTGCGAGACGTATTCGGCCCCCAGGACATGCTCAACCTCAACGGTCAAGCGGGTATTGGCCACGTGCGTTATCCCACGGCCGGGATGGACGACTCATCTGAAGCCCAACCGTTCTATGTCAATTCTCCCTATGGCATCGCTCTGGGACACAACGGAAACCTGATCAATACCGAGGAGCTGACCCGGGAATTGTTCGACACGGATCGCCGTCATCTCAACACACGATCGGACTCAGAAGTTCTTCTCAATGTTCTTGCGCATGAATTACAGAACCAGAACCCGGACAGTTTGCGTCCGCAACACCTGTTTAATGCGGTTGATGCGGTGCACCGGCGTTGCCGGGGCGCCTATACCGCGATCAGCCTTATCTGTGGTCATGGCGTGTTGGGTTTTCGCGACCCCTGGGGAATTCGTCCGGCCGCGCTGGGAGCGCGTGAAACCGAGGCGGGAAAGGAGTACGCAATTGCTTCAGAAAGTGTGGCTTTGCGCGCCATGGGTTTCACGCTCGTGCGCGATTTGAGGCCTGGCGAAGCCATTTTCATTTCGCTCGATGGAACCCTGCATACGCATGACAGTTCGCTGGCCCGCCAACTGACTCCGTGCATTTTTGAATATGTCTATTTCTCCCGGCCTGACTCGATGCTCGAAGACATTTCCGTCTACAAGGCACGATTGCGCATGGGCCAGGCATTGGCGCGCAAAATTCTGCGGGAGCGGCCTGGCCACGACATCGACGTGGTGATACCCGTGCCGGACACCAGTCGTACCGCTGCCTTGCCATTGGCATTTGATTTGAAAGTGAAATACCGCGAGGGTTTCATCAAGAATCGATACATTGGCCGGACGTTCATCATGCCTGGACAAGCAGAGCGGCGGAAATCGGTCAGGCAAAAGTTGAATGCGATTGAACTCGAATTTCGCCGCAAGAATGTACTGATCGTCGACGACTCGATAGTTCGCGGCACCACTTCCAAGCAGATCATTCAAATGGCACGTGACGCCGGCGCGCGCAAAGTGTATTTCGCTTCGGCTTCCCCCCCGGTTCGTTATCCCAACGTATATGGCATCGATATGCCGGCAACATCAGAGTTGATCGCGCATGGCCGGGACATAAGTGAAATTGAAAAGGAGTTAGGTGCGGATTGGCTGATCTACCAGGACCTTGACGACCTGGTGGCGGCTTGCCGCGAAGGGAATGAGAACATTGCGCAGTTCGATACATCGTGTTTTTCGGGGCACTACGTAACCGGTGTTGCCGACGGCTACCTTGAAAAGCTTCAGGCCAGCCGCTCAGACCAGGTTCGTGAATTGCGGCGCACGAACTTGGGCATGAAACTGGTGTAAACACGGGATGAGCCGCGAAGCAATGTCCAAAGTTGACACCGCGTGGCTGCGCATGGAGCAGCCGAGCAACCTGATGATGATTACCGGTATCATCGGACTGGACCGGAATGCATCCTACGAAAATTTGCTTGATGTCATAAAGCAACGCTTCCTGGCCATCAGGCGCTTCCGCCAGAAAGCCGTGATTACTGCTTCTGGAGCGCACTGGGAGATCGATGACGACTTTGAGATTCGTGGCCATGTGCGCAGAGTCGCCTTGCCCGGGCGCGCGAACCAGGAGGAATTGGAAGAGTTCGTCAGTGATTTGGCCAGCACTGCTCTCGACCCGTCTCGGCCGCTGTGGCAGTTTCACTATGTAGAAAATTACACGGAGGGCCCGGTGGTGGTCATGCGCATCCATCACTGCTACGCAGATGGCATAGCTCTGGTGCAGGTATTTCTTTCCCTGACCGATTCCTCGGCGCAAGCATATGCGGCTGTCACCAATCCTGAAAAATGGAAAAAAGAGCGGGCAAGTGAATCTACGGTCTTCCAACGCCTGCTCGAACCGGCGCGGGGCGGTGTGGATTTTGCGGTACATGTCACCACAAGGCTGTTCGAAGAGGCAATGCAGGTGGTACAGCAGCCGGAAAAAGCCAACCTATACCTGGCTGAAATCAGTGAGTTGGTGCGTGAACTGTCCCAGGCCCTGACCCTGCCAGACGACCCCAGGACCATGCTCAAGGGTAAACTCGGGGTGCGCAAACGCGTCGCCTGGGCGGCGCCGATTCCCCTGGAGGAAGTCAAGGCCCTGAGCAAGGCGTTGGCCTGCACAGTGAATGATGTGCTGATTGCCGCAGTGACCGGCGCATTTCGGAGTTACATGCTGGCACATGGCGAAAACCCGGCTTCCGGCTCGGAAATCAGGGCAACCGTGCCGGTCAACCTGCGGCCCCTGGAGCATGCCAGGGAACTGGGCAATCACTTCGGCCTGGTTTTCCTTTCGCTTCCACTGGGAGTGTCCAATCCCATTGAGCGTGTTTACCAGGTCAACGAGCGCATGCTGGAATTGAAAGCCAGCAAGCAGGCTACCGTGGCATTCGGCCTGCTCGCCGCTCTTGGCATGGGGCCGTCGGCCTTGCAAAAACCCGCGCTGGACTTACTCAGTGAGAAAGCCACCATGGTCCTCACCAATGTGCCGGGCCCGCAACAACCGCTGTATCTGGCGGGCGGACGGGTGAAGGAACTGATGTTCTGGGTTCCACAGTCAGGCAATATTGGCCTGGGTGTCAGCATCCTGAGCTATGACGGACAGGTGTTTTTTGGCTTGATCGCCGATCGAAAATTGGTGCCTGAACCGGATCGGATCATCGAAAGATTCAGGCCGGAACTTGAAAATCTCATGTACCTTGCCATGATGCTGCCGCTGGAAGGCAGGCCCTGCAGTCGCGCCGCCGAAAGTTTCCTGCGTCGGGCAGTACAAGACCTGGAATAAGCCCGGCCGCCCCGGGTAAACAGTGGAACCATGCACTTGTTCCCCACCGGCGGATAATCTTCAGGAGTCACAAGGCCAGATCAGCGCTCCTGCCTGCGCCAGCGATTAACCACGTCATCCACATTGATTTCTTCGGGGCCATTCAACCACTCTCCCGCGTAATCGATGTTGCTGGAGTTTGGCGGCGGATTTGGCAAGGTGATTTGCAAACGGATGGGCATGGGTACCGCTTCACCCACCGCAATTGCTTCACCTCGAGCCAGGGAGGGCAGTGCGTCGAGCATGCCACGCGCAGCATCGGGAACCAGCTGGCGGACATAGGCCTGGTCATCGGGGTTGGAAATCCGCAAGCAGACATATGAACTGCACTGTGAAAGGACGGTCTCGGACAGTTCATGCGGTCTCTGACTGACAACGCACAACCCGACGCCATATTTACGGCCGGTTTTGGCGATACGCTCCATTGCCCGGCGCGTCTGCCGGCTGTGTGCCGTATTTTCCCGCGGGATGTAAGCGTGGGCCTCTTCACATACAAGGAAGATCGGAAACTCCCGGCAACGGGGGTTCCAGTAATTAAACTCGAAGGCGAGCCGGCCGATCTGGGCGGTTACGGTGGGGTACACGTCAAAAGGCACGGCGCTGAGGTCAATAACGGTGATCTTGGCGCGGGGTTCTCCCAGGCCAATGAAATCCCGCATCAGGCCGGGCAGGCTTTCGGATGACGTGCGCCTGCCTGGTTTGAGCAAGAAATCATAGCGGGTGTCATTCATGCGACTTTCCAGCTTGACGAGCAACTGGTCGAACCTGCCATAAAGTGCAGTGGTGTCCTTGCCAAAACTTGCGGTTTGCTCGTTGGCCGATTTGAAGCGCTTGTACAATTCCGGCAAGGAGAAATAGATAGGCGTGTCAACCGTAATGTGTCCGAGCTTGAGGTGGCCGTTAGCGGATATCTTGAGTTCATGCACGGCGTTGCGCAAAAAGGCGATCTGCACGGAAGCGTTATCGTCCTCCATGTCAATCAGCAGATCGACCAATTCTTCAAAGGTCAGCAGCCAATAGGGAATTTCCAGATCGTCAGCATCCAGCGTGCGAACCACATCCCTGGGAAAAACCGAGTGTGAGCCGAGGTTGTTCTGCTTCAGCCCGTATTCACCGTGCAAGTCCAGCAAAACGATGTGGGCATTGGGCATAGCCTTGAGCGCAGATTGGATCAGGCTGGTGACAGACCAGGACTTGCCTGAGCCTGACTGGCCCAGAATAGCTACGTGGCGTCCAAAAAAAGCCGATGCGTCGAAATAGACATCGATGGATTCGAAAGCACTCAACTTGCCAACTTTGTAATTCGCGGCATTGAAATCTGCGAACAGCTTGGCAAGCGCTTCAACCGTGATGATATGAAGTTCAGCGCCCGTGGTAGGGAAATGTTTAACCCCCCGGCGGAACTCGTCGTCATAGCCCAATTCGCCCAAGGGGCTCAAGCGCAGCATGCGGATGGATTCATCTGCCATGCCCTGCTGTTGCCACATGCTTTCCACCATCACCAGAAGGCGGAAGTCGCTTTGCACCACAAGCATGTACGACCCAACTTGCCCGACATGAATCGTGTCATCTCCGCGCTGGATTTCGGGCGTAAATCCGTCCTCCTCACTGATCAACCTCGCCACAAACTCGGCGCCGGTAGCTTCGATTATGTGTCCAACAAGCGTTTTATTGTCGTTTTTCATTTTCATGACCCCTTCCTTAGAGACATGTTCGCAACCGTAAGACGGCTGAAACGCCACACCCTGATACATTTGCCTGGGGTTAATGCTACGCCCTAATGGCTCCAGCTCAAAGCAGACTTTGGCACCATCGGTTTCCCTTCGGCTGGGTTCAGCACAAGCGATTTATTCGAGCTCGGCCAATGCCGATTCGATATCCAGTTTTTCCATCGCATTCCGTGGCGTCATTTCCGAGGCCTTAACGTACATATCTGTCACATCGTCGAGCCGATTTTCACCATACAGAAGGTACAGGCCGTTGCCGTATTCGATGTAACAGATAGGTGCCGATGGGGTCAGCTCGAGCGCTTTCTCGAAGTGTTTGATGGACTCTTTTTCACTGGCGCCATACGTCATGGATCCAATCAGCTTGCCAACTTTGTTAATGATCTCTGCATGGTACATGCCAAGGGCTGTATGGGCTTCCGCATGATCCGGTTGTAAATCCAGTGTGTTTTTCAAGCTGCTGGCAATCTTTCCGCCGATGCCTTGTTTCAGGGCTTTTACAACGGAAATGCTCTGGCTGTAACGGCCGAGATTGAAGGCATGAAAGTAGTAACTGTTGGGATCGTCCGGTAATTGCTCCATGGCCTGTTCGGCGCGTACTATGGCGGCCTTGAAGCACTCGATCCGTCGGTTTTCAATTCCTTCAAGGTATGTTGCATAAATCCCGGTGGCTTTATTGGCTACCGCGTGGCCGGCAATACCGCACTGATCTGCCAGGGTCACTGCCTTCTGAAAGTCACCACGGTGGAAGCAGCGCCAGGCTTCCTTTAGTGTCTCGGTCTTCGGAAATTTTTCGCAATCACCTGCGTGCAGCATTTTCCAGGCTTTTGCCAGGCTGCCCCCTTTGTAGTCGAAAGCGCTGTTGTCATGCGGGAATGCTGTCCAGATCGTCATAACGTCAACTCCTTCGACTATGCCAATGCCGCCATGCGGGCAATGCCGCTTCTGCTCGCTTGTCCCGGCAGAAGCAAACTCTGCGGATAATTGACCTGACCCAGGAGCCTGCGCAGTAGGTGCCATTTCTGCCGCGCAGACTCCTAGTGGCCTGTAACAGCCAAATCAATACCGCCTGGGCGCGCCTCGCGCACCGAAGCGGCGTTGCTCGTCGTCGCCATAGCGCCCACTATGCCTCCTCCTCGCGCCTTGCCTCGGTGCGCGATCCATCACCCAGATCAGTACCGCTTTGGCTGTTACAGACCACTAGTGTGATTGCTCTAGTTTCAGCCCCTAGAATACATCCGTTGATCGGTAAACACACTTAACCAACAGGAGAAAATCATGGCTAAGAAGATGCTCAAAAAGAAAGTGCAACGCAAGCCTGCTGCCAAGGACCTTGCCGCACCGGTGGTGGATTCAGCACGGGAAGTCTGGCTGGCTGGGCTGGGTGCGTTCAGCGTGGCACAACAGGAAAGTGGCCGTATTTTCGAACAGGGCAGTAAACTGTTCGACCGGTTGGTTGCAGAAGGCAGCAAAATCGAAAAAAAGACGCGCAGTGGTGTAGAAGGCGCAGTAGACGAGCTTCGTAGCGAAGTGGAAAGTCGTGTCGAGGGCATGAAGCAGCAAGCTGATGCCGTTCGCAAGCAGGCTTCGGATAACTGGGACAAGCTGGAAAAGATATTTGAAGATCGCGTGGCACGTGCCCTGGCACGCATGGGCATCCCGGGTAAGGACGAAGTCAACGATCTGGCTGACAAGGTCCAGAAGCTGACCAGACAGGTCGCGGAACTGGATAAGGCGTCGGCTGCCAAGAAAGCACCGCCAAGGAAGCCGGTTGCGAAGAAGGCAACACCGAAGAAAACTTCCAGTAAGTGAGTTACTAGGGGCCGGCATCCGCCGGCCCTTTTTTTTTTAACTGGAGTGGGCCATATAGGCGGCACATAAGCTGGCAAATGCGCTGTGTTCCGGTTCCCGCAGATAAGGCAATATCATTTGCAGCACGCCGGCAATAGCCTTCACCTGGCCGCTCTCATTGTTCCCTCCTTCTTCCTCGAACACTTCGGCAAACGGGATCCAATAAATCAGCGCCAGCATGAGATTGTTCAACAAAAGTTCTTTTTCGGCCTCGCCC
>DATDPS010000237.1:0-2332 GCA_035292625.1 Lysobacterales bacterium
CATCGCGCTGGATCTACCGGATGACGAGATCAGCAGGAAGCCGCAATTGCGCCGGCTGCAGCGTACCTTGAGCAGCGCCATGGCCCTGCGCGGCAGCCACTCGCTGCGTGACTGCGTCGAATACACCTGGCTGCATGTGGGCGGGCCATTTTGTTACGCCTCAGCCGTCGAACTGGACAATGCGACTGCTTTCCTGGCCTTGCTGGCCACGCTGGAACGCGAAAGCAGCGAGGACCTGTTGGGCCGGCTGGATGAGAAACTGGGCGACCTGTATGCCAGCAGCAGCCCCGCGACATTGCAGCTGATGACCATCCACCAGGCCAAGGGCCTGGAATTCGACGTGGTCATCATTCCCGGATTGCACCGGTCGCCGAAGGATAAAGACAAGTCCCTGGTGGCCCTGCAGGAGTTTCGCACTGCGCGCGGAACAGACAGTGCTTTGATGGCGGCGATCCCGGCCCGGGGCGACGCTGCCCCTTCCATTTACAGCTATCTCAGGGCCGTGGACAAGGAACGCTCCAGCTACGAGGCCCAGCGCGTGCTGTACGTCGCCGCAACCCGGGCCAAAAACCGGCTGCACCTGCTGGGCCGCTACCGGCAGGACAAAGGAACCGGAGCCATCTCGGCCACCAGCGGAACCTTCCTGCAGATGCTGTTACCCGCCTTCGCGGCGCACATTGGGGAGCCTGCCGAATCCAGGGAGGAGAAAAAGCCCGCACAATCCAGGCCAATCGCATTACCGCTGCTGCAACTGGTTGATTCACCGCCTTTGCCGGATCTCGAGCCGATCGAAACCATGGCAGAGCCGGCACAGTTGCGCGCCCTGCCGGCGCGTGAAGCTGCGGCCCTGGGTGAAGCGCTGCACCAGTGGCTGGAGTTGATCCACGACCACTGGCAGCAGGGCTGGACCGCCGCATGGTTCGAGCAGCACCGGCCAGCGCTCGCATCCACCCTGCGCAGATCCGGACTCGCCGAAGAGCGCATCCCGGTGCTTCTGCCCGAACTGAGCAGGATGCTGGTGCGCGCCGTCTCCAGCGAAACTGGCCTGGCCCTGGCGGGCCCCGGGGGCAGGGCAGGGTCCTGGGCGGAACTGGTGCTCTATTGCCGGGAAGCCACCGGTTTCAGCCGGCACATCATCGACCGGCTGTACCAGGATCCAAACGGTAACCTGGTGGTGCTCGATTACAAGAGCGGTGAAGACACTGCGGAGTCACGGGAAAAATGGATCGAACAGCTCGGCCGTTACCGCCATCTGGTCGATCGCCTTGACGCCGGCCGCGTATCGCGCACACTGATTTATCAGGCCACCAGCAATACCGTGATAGATTTGAGCGGGGAAACCTGACTGGATTCCAGATGCGCCTGCGTCGATCTGGAATGACGAACGAAATGAAATGGTGGAGCCGAGGAGGATCGAACTCCCGACCTCCGCATTGCGAACGCGGCGCTCTCCCAGCTGAGCTACAGCCCCACTATGATTTTGCTGTGACAAGTATGATACGCCAAATCACCGCAACACGGCCTCGCTCATGCAGAAATTCACGGTAATCGCCCACCGCGGAGCCTCCGCTTACCTGCCCGAGCACACACTGGAAGCCGCGGCACTGGCCCACGGCATGCGGGCCGATTACATCGAGCTGGACGTGGTTCTGACGCGCGATGACGTACTGATCGTGCTGCACGACCTCTACCTCGATGCCATCACCGATGTGGCTTCGCGTTTTCACGGCCGCCAGCGACCGGACAGCCACTACTACGCCATCGACTTCACCCTCGAGGAGATCCGGACCTTGCGCGTGCACGAGCGCATGACCCCGGATGGTCGCCCCGCCCTTCCTGACCGGTTCCGCAGTGAGCAGCCAATCTTCCGGGTAGCCACACTGCAAGAGATGATCCATCTGATCCAGGGCCTCAAGCGCTCGACCGGCCGGGAAGCAGGGATTTACCTCGAACCCAAATCACCTGGTTTTCACCACAAGGAGGGCAGGGACGTAGTGGCCGCGGTGCTTGGCGAACTCAAGGACAATGGCCTGAGCCACAGGGATGACAAAGTCTACCTGCAGTCCTTCGACATGGCGGCATTGCAGCGCGCCAGGCGGGAGCTTCAAACAGACCTGAAACTGGTGCAGCTGATCGGCGAGAACGACTGGGGCGAAAGCGCAAGCGATTTTAACTACCTGCAAACCGCTGAAGGCCTCGCCGAAATCGCAGAATTTGCCGACGGCATCGGCCCCGGGCTGCCCCAGATCATCAGTCCCGGTGCTGATGGCACCATCCGCATATCATCCCTGGTCGAGGCCGCCCACATGCAGGGGCTTTTTGTCCATGCCTA
>DATDPS010000238.1:0-2579 GCA_035292625.1 Lysobacterales bacterium
AGTTCAATAATCGGATTTCGGCCGAAAGAGTATTCCGATTCCTGAATGTAAAAGCGTGACCGCAAAACAGCAAAGCACTTCAGCTCTTCTCTTACCCGGTCAGCGGCTGCGGATTTCGCATCAAGTTCAGAGATTTCTTTCAACGCTTGCTCCTTTTCCTTCAAACGACGTTCTTCAAGCTTCCACTCGCCTGCCGCAATAATTTCCCCACCAGTCTTGCCATCGAAGGTCTGCTTCTGGATGATGAGTTCGCCGGGCTGCGGTGTCGCAAACTCTGTAAATTGGGCGCCCACCGTTTCGGCGATACACGGCACCTTGCCGCGCCCTTCCGGGCGGTAGAACAACATCCAGTCGCTGCGATCCGGTTTGAACCACGCTTGCGTGTGGATGATGGTCAAGTTTTTGGCGCGCGCCAACTGCAACAGCTTGGTAAGCTTGGCGGGAAACGTGGCGAGATGCGGCAGCGCCTGGAACGGCTGCCAGAAATCGTACTGGACGTCTACAAGGATGAGGGCAAGGTTCATCGAAGTCCGGGTCACTTTTGGTTTAAGGTGAGCAACGCAAAGTTGGGTGACAATTCTGCAGTACTTAAGCGCCCCAAACCGTTGCTGTTCTTGGTGCCCGGGGCCGGAATCGAACCGGCATGACCGTTTTGGGGTCGAGGGATTTTAAGTCCCTTGCGTCTACCTGTTTCGCCACCCGGGCTTATGGGTTCGGCCGGAACATTGTACCTTCCTGCCCATGGCGAATCAGCCCCGGACGGGTGCATATGAATTGGAAATGGAGGCTAGGGTCGGAATCGAACCGGCGTACACGGCTTTGCAGGCCGCTGCATGACCACTCTGCCACCTAGCCGTTGTAACAGGATGCGGGATACTCAAGGCGCGCTATTCTACTATCACCCACGCGTCATTGCCACGCCGGAGAGCGTCAGGCGCGGCAGGCCGGAATCGCTGCTGTTTTACGGCGATCATCGGTGAATGTCCAGCAGGCTTGAACGAACCCGGGCGATATCCTCCGGGCCGGTGCGGCAGCAACCGCCGATCAACCTGGCACCTGCCTGGCACCAGGCCGCCGGATCCAGGCTACCACTGCCCTGCCCCACCCAGCGGTGCTCACTGGCGACCCAGGTTTCCCCGCTGTTGGGATAGGCCAGCAGGGGGTGAGTGTGTTCCGGGACACTGCGCAACAAGGCCGCAACATGCTGCGGCGCGGTGCAATTGAGCCCGGCCGCGACGACCTGTTCATACCCCTCGGCAAGCTCAATCCCGGCTCGAAAGGTTTCGCCATGACAGAGGTGAACAGCGTCGCTGCAACTGAAGCTCAGCCAGGCGACTTGATCGGGGTAACTTACGAGCAGGTCCAGCAGGATTTCCGCCTCGCGCAGCGAAGGTATGGTCTCAAAGGCCAGGAGATCGGCGCCTGCCATGGTGAGCACGTCCAGCCGCACGCGGTGGAAGGTTTCGACTTCAGCCCAGCTGGCCGCGTAGCGGCCATGGTACTCGGAACCATCCCGCAGGCAGGCGCCAAAAGGCCCGATAGAGGCCGCGACCAGGGGTTTGAGGCGATTTTCGCGGTGTGCAGGCACCGACCAGAAGTCATTTCTTGCCCGCAGAGCCAGTTCGACGCTGCTGCGCAGCAGCGCTTCCGCGGCTTGCCGATCCATGCCACGGGCGATGAAACCAGGCACGCTGGCCTGGTAGCTGGCAGAGGTGATCACATCGGCACCCGCCAGCAGGTAATCCATATGCACGCGGTAGATGAGTTCGGGCGCTTCGAGCAGGTATTTTGCCGACCACAACGGATCATCGAGGTTGGCGCCGTGACGCTCCAGTTCAGTGGCCAGCGCGCCATCCAGTACGACGAAGCCTTGCTGCTCAAAGAAGCTCTGCAACGGGTTCATAGGGCTTGCCAGGATGCGCTGGAAGGCACCGCCCGCCAGGTGGGAACTGCGGTGCCGATGCGTGCGTTCAAAATGCTCACGGTGTTTGCCTGCTCGCGGAAAGGCCAAGAATACCCCGCTGTCTGGTGCTGCGCCAGATGCCTGAGCCAGTGGATCCAGCTCGACTGCATCCTTCTGTACCGGGGGCTAATCAGGTCCCAAAGCAAGCGGTGTAATGTACACTGGCGTCATGACGCATCGAGTACTGGCTGGCATATTATGCTGCTTCTTGTGTTGCTCCCTGCCGGCGCAAACCAGCGATGCACTGGTGCTGAATCCTGGTCTGCAAGAGCTGGCCGCCCGATTCTTTGAATGGCGGCGGGTGCAGCAACCCATCAGTGGTGACGACATTCCGCGAGTGGAACGCCCGGTGGGCTGGCTGCCCGCATTTTCGCCAGAAGACCTGGCCATTTACCGCACGCGTTACCGGGCTTTTCTCGATCAACTGTCGGCGCTGGACCACAGCGGTTTCAGCCGCGCCGACGAAGTGGATGCACTGCTCCTGGCTGCCGCCATCCAGCGGGTGGGCTGGGAGCTTGACGTGCTGCGCGGACCCAATCGCAATTCGCTGTTTTACCTCGACCAAACCCTGGGTTCGGTGTTTGAACTGCTGGTTCTGGCCCCGCCCATGACACTG
>DATDPS010000239.1:0-12051 GCA_035292625.1 Lysobacterales bacterium
TGCAAAGACCTGCGCCGCCACGCCATCGCCGATCCAGCCATGCGTGTTGCGAAACGTTACGATCAGGTCAATGGAGTTCGCTTCACCCAGGGAGGCTGACTGGGGTGGAGAGAACGGCACCAGCACCACCTGGTCGTATAACTCAGGATTTGTGGCAAGCTTTTTTTCCAGGTCTGCGTTCAAACCGTAACGGTAGTCAGGCTGGCCCGCGACAGCTGCGTCGTAGACCGCCGCCCGGTACTGGCCGTGATCACGCAGCACCGGTGCCAGCACCTCGGAATACCACCCTGCCCCTGGCCAGATTTCGAGCACGGCCATGTCATCCTTCAGGCCGAAAAATGACAGGGTGCCGAGCGGGTGCCGGTAGCGATTCCTGGCCTGGTTTTCCACCGAGCGGTGATCGCCAAGCATCGCCTGCTCGATGCGCGCGTTGATGGGCAGGTTGGCGGCAAAGCCGAACTGGCTGATGAGCAGTAACAACATCATGGTAGAAATTTTTTTCATGGTGAATTCCTTCCTTTCCATTTGAGTGATCAGTAATTCGTGGTGGTCCGATATTGGGCCACCGTTATCCTGCGCGCAAGCCCTTGGCCGGGCTCCTGAACGCACGGCGAAAAGCAATGCCCAAACACAACCCGCCGATCGTGGCCACCACCAGCACAAGGTGCGGCATGGCTTCCAGGCCCTGCAGCGTCGCCAGCACGCCGATGGCCATGCCGCCCTTCACCCGCTGGACATCCAGCCGCAGGTTATCCGTATCGCCCCTGGAGTGTACTTTCTTCAGCAGAAACAGATTGAGTGAAAACAACAGCAAAGTCAGCAGGGCCAGCCACTCCAGGAGCGAATCGGGCACCACCACCATCCACCACGCAACATCGTGGTCGACCATGTACACGACCATGGCGCCGAAACAGATCACGGCATACAACCACTGCTTCTTGACCGGCTTGTGGAGAATCCCATCGAGGAAAAAAGCCAGCGCGGCAACCGCGCCCAGCCACGGGCTTTGGCTGGCGTAGATGGTCCCGATCACGAGCAGGGTGACGAGGATGGAATCGCTGGCGCGGGGCGCCAGGCCGGTGCTGCGGTTGACGATTCGCACCAGGCCGAGGGTGCTGAACAGCACCAGCAGCCCCGGTTGAACATTAACCAGCGCGGCCAGGAATCCCAATGCCATGCTGATGAACGCGGCAACCTGATCGTCCGGCAGAAGTTCCCTGGCCAGCGCCCAGGTGCCAAATACCGCCAGGGCAAAAACTGCCGCCACCTGCAACGCCTGCCACATTCCCAGGCCGAGGTAGAACGCGTAAACAAGGCCGGCCAGGGCAGCGAGCGGCATCAGGATCAACACCGCCTTGTTGCTGGGCCAGGCAGGGTCCAGCGGCCGGCCGATGGAGGTAAGGGAATAAATGCGGTGCAGAGTGCGTTTCTGTTGCATGATATTCACCCCGGCCGGCAACTCAATGCGCTGAACTGTGGCCCGGCGCCACCGCTCCCTGCAACTGTTCGATCAAACGACTCATGCGCTGCGGCGACGAGGTCTTGCGCGCCAGAAGGATGTATAGCGAAGGCACGATGAAAAGCGTCAGTGCAGCAGAAATCGCCACGCCGAACACCACCACGATGCCGATCGGTTGCCGCGATTCTGCGCCTGCCCCTGTGCCCAGCAGCAAGGGCAAGGCGCCAATGGTGGTCGCAGCGCTGGTCATCAATATCGGGCGCAAACGCACCGTCGCGGCATCCAGTACCGCCTCGGTAAATTCCACACCACGATCACGCAACTGGTTGGCAAACTCAACGATCAACACGCCGTTCTTGGCCGCCAGACCGATGAGCAGGATGGCGCCAATCTGGCTGAATACATTGACGGAAGAACCATACAACCACAGGCCAAGCAAGGCGCCGGTCAAAGCCAGCGGCACAGTGACCAGGATGACGACCGGGTTGAGAAAGCTTTCGAACTGGGCCGCAAGCACCAGGAATACGACAATCAGCGCGAGCGCGAAGGTGATGTAAAGGGATTGCCCCGACTCGAGGTATTCCTTGCTTTCGCCGTCCCAGCTGATACGCGCCGAGGCCGGTAGTACTGCCTTTGCGGCTTCCAGCATCATCCCGATGCCATCGCCCAGCCTGAGCTTTTCATCCAGGGCCGCGGAAATAGTGATGGCACGCATCCGGTCGTGGCGGTTGAGTCCGGCGGGCCCTGCGGTTTCAGTAATCTGCACCAGGTTTGACAATGGCACCAGCGCCCCGGTCAGGTCGGAGCGCACATACAGGTTGTCAAGGTCATCCGGGCTGGCGCGGTCAGCTTCCTTCCCCATCAGGATGACGTTGTACTCCCGGCCCCGGTCTATGTAGGTGGTCACCACCCGGGAGCCCAGCGTGGTCTCAAGCGTGCGACCCACATTTTCCAGCGAAATGCCGAGCACCGCGGCACGGTTGCGATCCACCGAAATGTTCATTTGCGGTTTTCGTTCCTGATAGTCACTATCCGGGGCCAGCAGCTGCGGGTACTTTTCCAGCTCGACCAGTACGTCATCGCGCCATTGCTGCAGCTGCCCGTAGTCCGGCCCCCCCAGCACCATGGCTACGGGCCGGCCATCGGAGCGGATGCCCAGGCTGCTGCCGGAGGTGACAAAAGCCTTCACGCCGGGTAATTGGTCGAGTTGCGCGCGCAGGCGGGCGCCGACATCCTGGTCGGTTTCCTCGCGTTGATCCCAGCTTTGCAGCAGCACGATCGCCCGGGCATTATTGACCTCATTGCCGCCCCATGTACCTGGCAGGCGGGTCAGGAAGCGCCGTACCGATTTACCCTCGCCCACTTCGCTTTGCAGAATCTTTTCCATTTCACGCGCATAACGATCCATGTAGGCGAAGCTGGCTCCCTCGGGCGCGCGCAGCATGACAGGGAAAGCCCCGCGATCCTCGGATGGCGCATATTCCGTGGGCAGTATCGCCAGCAACCAGGCCGCCAGCCCCATGATCCCCATGAGTGTGGCCAGTGCCACGACGGGCTTCCGAATGACCTTCTGCAACCAGTGGCGGTAACGGCCGGAAAGCCGGTTGAACAGATCGTCCACGCGGTGTGACAAGCCACCGCGCAATGCTTCCCCTTTCAATAACTTGGAGCTCAGCATGGGTGTCAGGGTGAGCGCCACCAGACTGGAAAACAGCACTGCAACCGCCAATGTGACACCGAACTCGCGGAACAGCCGCCCGATGTCGCCTTCCATGAACGACAGGGGCAGGAAAACAGCCACCAGCACCAGCGTGGTGGCGATAACGGCAAAACCAATTTCACGCGAGCCTTCCAGGGCTGCCAGCAGGGGCTTCTGGCCCAACTCGATACGTCGGTATATGTTTTCCAGCACAATGATGGCATCGTCCACGACCAGGCCTATGGCCAGCACCAGGCCCAGCAGGGTCAGGATATTAATGGTATAGCCCAGGGCCGCCATGACCGTGAAGGTTGCCACCACTGAAATGGGCACCACCAGCGCTGGAATCAGGGTGACGCGGAAAGAACCCAAAAACAGGTAAATGACCACCAGCACCAGGGCAATGGCTACGAACAGGGCTTTGTATACCTCATGCATCGAGGCCTCGATGAATTCAGCCCGGTCAAAGTTGAGCTCCAGTACCATGCCTTCGGGCAGGTCGGGCACCACGGCTGCCATTTCTTTCTTCACGGCACGGGATACGGCCACGCTATTGGCTTTGGACAACTGTTCAATGGCCAGTGAGACGGCATCCTTGCCGTTGGCGCGGGCGACACTGCGTTCATTCTCGGCCCCGACGCGCACATCCGCCACCTCGCCCAGCCTGACCAGTTGGCCTTGAGGACCCCGCCCCACGACCAGTTGGCGAAAATCGTCTTCAACCGCGTAACCCGTCTCGGTGCGCAGGGTAAATTCCCGCGTTTGGGATTCCAGGCGGCCAGCAGGCAGTTCAACGTTTTCTACACGCAGGGCATTTTCGACATCGGCAACCGTCAGGTTGCGTGCCGCCAAGGCCTCGCGATCCAGCCACACCCGCATCGCGTAGCGCCTGGCGCCTGACAGCCGCACCCGCGCCACGCCCGGCACGGTGGAAAACCGGTCGACCAGGTAGCGCTCAGCATAATCGGTGATCTCAAGACCAGCGTAGCTGTCCGAGCTGAGGTTCAGAAAAATCACCGGCTCCGACGAGCTGTCGGACTTGGAAATCTGCGGCGGATCGGCTTCCATGGGCAACCGGTTGACCACGCGAGCAACCCGGTCGCGAATATCGTTTGCCGCCGCGTCCACGTCGCGGCTGAGGACAAACTCCACCATGATGTCCGAACGCTCATCCAGACTGGTCGAAGTGAGTTTCTCAATCCCTTCGAGTCCGGCGATTTCGTCTTCGATGATCTGGGTGACTTTGGTTTCCACTACTTCCGCTGAAGCGCCACGGTAGGAGGTCTCGATGGACACAACCGGCGGATCGATGTCCGGATACTGCCGCACGGGCAAGCCGACCAGGGCGGCCAGGCCAAGTATGACCAGCAACATGGAAACGACCGCGGCAAATACCGGGCGGCGGATCGACAGGTCTGAAATGAACATTCTTAGCTTCCGCCCGCGCCCGGCTTCTGGCTGACTATGGTCACTGCCTGTCCATGGCGCACTTTCATCGTGCCCTCGGTAATCACCGGCTCACCGGGTGTAAGCCCCTGCAGC
This sequence comes from Lysobacterales bacterium, assembly GCA_035292625.1. Lineage (GTDB taxonomy): Bacteria > Pseudomonadota > Gammaproteobacteria > Xanthomonadales > SZUA-36 > SHZL01. Next base: position 4,701 of record DATDPS010000239.1, read on the forward strand.
ACTTCCACTTCACCGGGGCGACGCCGGCCGGTCCGTATTTCCCGCCTCTGTACGATACCGCCGTCCCCGACCACGAATACGAATTGTTTGCTTCGCTCGGGCACGATGGCCTCTTCCGGAATGACCAGGGACTGGACTTCCTCCTTCAACAGGTCAACGGTTAGAAACATGCCAGGCCGCAACATGTGCTCGGCATTGGGCAAGACCGCACGCACAGTGACGGTCCTGGAAATCGGATCCACCCGGGTATCGATGGTGCTGACCACGCCGAAAAACTGCTGGTCCGGCCATGCCGCGCTGCGGGCGGAAACCATCTGGCCCTGTTCCAGGCTGGAAAGAAAAACTTCCGGCACATTGAAATCCAGCTTGATCGATGAGGTGTCATCCAAGGTTGTAATGATGGTATCGGTATCCAGCACGCTGCCGATGCTCACCCGCCTGAGGCCGAGGCGGCCGGCAAAAGGCGCGCGGATGACAGTCTGGTCCAGGCGTGATTGAGCCGCATTGACCATTGCTGCATCCGCTTCCTGTTTGGCCTTGAGCTGCTCCAGCTGGGAAGCGGACACCACCTTGGTCTTGAACAGTTCCTGCGAACGATTGAGCTGGCTGGCCGACTCGACCAGGGCAGCGCGGGCCGCGGCCAGGTCAGCCAGCTGTTCTGCATTTTCAAGTTCCACCAGCACCGCACCTTTCTCCACCTGCTGCCCTTCGGTGAAGCGAATCGCTGTCAGGGCCGCGGTGATTTCGGCGCGCACTTCAATGGACTCGTTGGCGAGTGCGTTGCCCAGAGCTTCGGTGGACAGCGGAAATGGTTTTATCAGGGCTTCAGTGACAATGACGCCAGGAACAGCAGCAGGCGCCTGTGCCAATGCTTCAGCACGCACCAACAAGGCGCCCATGAGGAAAATTATGCTGATTGTTGTTCTCAAAACCCGCTAACTCCGGCCCATTTAACTGGCATGATACCGCCCCATGCAACCAAATGACGCAGTGAAATACCTTTTCCCGCCAGTCTCAAAGAACGGGACCCGTCAGTCAGTGTGACTGGGCGTCGGCTTTCTCCAGCTTCTTGCGTGCATCAGCACACGGATCGCTGCCCAGCAAGCGGTCAGACAAGGATTGTGCCAGCCGCGGAATTCCAGCTGTCGCCACCAGAGCGCCCCCCTTGACGACACCCCCGGCCGGATCGAGTTCAATGGCAGGCGCTGCCAGCGTTCCGCCGACCTTGATAAACGGATTGATCAAAAGACTGGGATTCAGACCCAGGCCTTGCCGCGTTCTTGAAGAGAAGCTCAGGCCGATACGCTCAGATTCGAGGTCGATAAGCCCCTGGCTCAGGATGGTGACTTCCTTCAACCGGACAATGATGGGATCAACTGTGGCCTTGCCGGAAACGATATCAGCCGCGAACACCGCGCAATCCAACTGCTCAAATTGACGGTTTTTGGAAAACGGGTTCAGGGTCTTGATCAACTGGGTGACGAAATCGGTAAACATGAAGTCCATTCCCGCCGCCGCCACCAACCCAGGCCCCTGGTACATACGCAAACTGCCATCGAGGGAGCTGACCAGATCGTGGCGGGTGGCGCCTTTGCCCTGCAGCGTGAGTTCCATTTCCGTCAGTGGGAAGGTTGATGGATCCTGTCCCTCGAAGGAAGCCAGTCCCAGGCGGATGCCAGTGCCTTTCAGCTCCAGGCCCAGTTGCGGTACCGGCCCGGACGCATCCAGCGAGAGCGAACCGGTAATCTTCTGGCCGTTACGGTCCCGCGCTTCCACCCGATCCAGCCGCAGTGCTTCGTTGGAGTACAGGATGCCGAGCCGGATGTCTTCGATTACTGCATTGCCGAGGTTTGCCTGGTCTGCTCGCACTTCGAGATCGAGTTCAATGGTCTTTTTTCCCAGCCCCCTGACGGGGCTGTCATCAAACACCTGCCTGGACTTGGCCGGGTTCCTGCCCTGGCCCGCTGGTTGGGTGTCTTTTTTTGGAGCCAGCCAATGATTCAGGTTGATGGTCTCTGCGTCAATGGTGCCGGAGAGTCGGGGAGGCGCGCCCCATTCCAACCGCAACTCGCCCTTGGCGCTGCTATCGCCCAGTTGGGCCGACAGCCCCTCAAGGGTGAAATCTTTTGGTGAACCGGCTATGCGGGAGCTGGCGGATAAAGCTAAAGCCGGCAGCGCCCATTTGTAGGATTCATTGAATACCGAGGCATCCGGCGCCCGTAATTGAACTTTCAGGTCCAGTCGGCCGGGTGGCCAAAACCGGTCAACCGAGCCTGCCAGTTCCAGACTGGTTTCACCCCAGCCAAGCCGGACATCTGCCAGCGTATCCGCCTGTGCCCCATTAACCCAGAGCCCGGAAACACTGAAATCGCGCGGCAATGTTTTCATGTCCCGGTCGGGAAACAACTCACCGAGGTCCCCACCCTGGCCATCAATCCGGATCGTGGTGCCTTTGTAATCATCGACCAACTGGACCACGGCTTCCAAATCAGCCACGGTCTGGCCGAGCACCAGGTGCGTCGCGCCGAAGCGCAGGCTTCCAGGCTGATGAGCTATAGCGCCCGAAGCGGTCAGGGGCAAATCCAGCCATTGTTTGTCCGGCGCCAAAAACGCCAGCTGCCTCAGGCTGTCCATTTGAATTTCCACATCTGCGCTGAACACGCGCGGCGCGGAAACATCCGCCATGCGCCCTTGCAGGGACAGGCTGATGCCGCCCAGGCTGCCATCCCGCACCTGGAATTCCAGCCCCTTGCCGTCAGGCACGATGCGGACCTGCGCAACGAGCGGCAGGTCCGGCAGTTTATCTGCATCGAACAGGCGACCGAGCGAAGCGGCGCTGGGAACATCGAGCTGGAAGTTGAGGTCGCTGCCGGCCAAGCGGGCTGTGGGGACCATGCGGCCGTCGACGCGTGCCCGGTTGTCCGCCAATGCCACGGACACGTCTGTGAATGTATAAGCGGAGTCGCTTTTGCCGGGATGGCTTTTACCGGGATCTTTTTTGCCGGGATCTCTTTTACTGAAGTGGCCACTGGCTGCGGCTGGAGCCGCGGGCAGCTGTTTCACGTCGAACACGGCCGCGAGCTGACTCAAATCCGGCGAGTCGAAAGTAAAATCCACCTCGGGTTGAAAAGATCCGAACGCCGGGCCAAGGGTGCCGTCAATGCTGAGGCGGCTTTGCCGGTACTCTACTCCGGCTTGCACCGCAATCAGGCCTGCCGCATCACTGCCAAAGTGTCCCGCCGCAGCCAGCTCGCCACCTTGAAGCCCGGGCCGCTCGAACAGACGAGCCCAGCGTCCGATTTCGCCGGCCCGGGCACTGAATTCCACAGAGGAATTTTCCAGGCTGGGCCAGTCACCCAGCACCCCGCTGATCTCCAGCCGGTCCTGCTCGCTGCTCAAAATAAAGGGTTCCAGTTTGACCTGGCCATTTTCGAGTTTCGCACTAAACGTGATGACGAATGGATCCGCTGGCAGGCCCTGGAAGTCAAATAATTCGCCCAGTGCTTCCAGGTTTGGCCCCGCGGCGGACACGCGCAGCTGACCCTTGTCTGGCCGCACCAGCCGGTCCACTTCACCCGCGGCCGAAATGTCGAAACTGCCCAGGTCGCCGTCGAGATCGACTACGGTCATCTCCCCCTCGGTAGCCAGCCGCAGGGAAAAATCGAATGCATCCGAACTGAAAGGGGGCAAGGCCAGGTAGCTGGTCACGGTTGCGAATTCCGGCCCGCTGAACTGCAGGGACACGTTGGCCCCGCTGCCCGCGCGCACATCCGCCAGTGCACCAGACCCACTCAGAGAAATCCTGCCTGCTTGTAACTCCACTTCATACGTGAACGGCCCGCCCTGCCACAGTGACTGCACCGGGCCGAAATTCCCGGAGAGCACAAGCGGAACTTCATCCACTGCGCCGCTGAGTTGCACTCGATAAGCGCCGCCTTCCATGAGCTGCAAAGCCAGCTTGCTCAGGTCGATTTCCACGGCTCGTGGCCGTTCCGGCGTAGCGTGACTCAGCTGGCAGTTTTCGATCTGTACGTGTTCAAGGCGGTAGGCAGGAGGGTGGTCCGGGTCAACTTCGATAGTCTCGCTTTCTTCGGCGGCATCGAACAAGTCCCAATTCGAAGCGCCTTCGGCATTGATCCGCCATGCCACCTGGCAGTCCGCCAGCTCGATCCGCTGGACGACCGTTTGCGCGCTGAAGATACTCCCCAGATCCAGGCTCAGCGCCATAAGGCCGGCGCTGGCCATGTAGGGCTCACGGTCCCAGGCAGCGCTGCTGAAGCGCACGTCCCGCGCCTCCAGCATGGTGGTGGCCCCCAGTGCAAGCCGCAAGGGCCCCGCCACTTCCACCACGCGCCCGGTTTGCCGCAGCACGATTTGGCGCAACTGCCGCTTGAGGAATGATTCATGGTGCAGCAGGACCCACGCAGCTCCGGACAGGACGCTCAACAGCACCGCGCCAGCCAACAGGAAAATGAAAGGTTTACGGCTCATGAAGCGTTGCATTATACCGGTATACCGGCCGCGCCAAGGCCGAAAAAAAGCCCGGTTTAGCTAACGGAAGGGGATCGCCCCAAAAGGCGCTAAAACGAAACGGCTGGTGTATACTTTGCGCGTTTCACTACCCAGAAAATACAACGGAGAATCACCATGCGAGGCACATTTACGAAAAGCGCACTTGCGTTGGCCACTTGCGTGTACTGCGCAAGCAGCGCGTACGCGCAGGACCTGGCCCTGGAAGAAATCATGGTCACCGCCCAGAAGCGTGAACAAACGCTGACGGACGTGCCGGTAGCGGTTTCGGCGATCACCGGAGATAGCATCAAAGAGTACCTCGGTGGCGCCCAGGACATCCGGGCCCTGGCAGCCCGTGTTCCGGGTCTCAATATCGAGACCTCGAACGGCCGCACCCAACCGCGCTTTTACTTGCGCGGCCTTGGTAACATCGACTTCGATGTCAACGCCAACCAACCCGTGGCGATGATCTTTGACGATATCGCCCTTGAAAATAACACCTTGCGCAGTATTCCCTTGTTCGATGTCGAGCGCATCGAAGTACTGAAAGGGCCGCAGGGCTCACTGTTCGGGCGCAATACCAATGCGGGTGTGATCAAGATTGACACGGTCAAGCCCGGCAACGAAAGAAATGGCTATTTCAGCGCCGCTTACGGGTCACGCCAAACCCTCGTCACCGAAGCGGCCAGCAACTTTGCCTTTTCCGAATCGTTTGCCATGCGCGCATCGCTCAAGTACCAGGAGCGCGATGAGTGGATCGACAATACGGTTAATGGTCCGGGCGACGACTTTGGCGGTTTTGAAGAATTTGCCTGGCGGCTGCAGTTCGCCTGGGATCCTTCGGACCGCTTTTCCGGCAACCTGAAGCTGCACGGCTTCAACCAGGATGGCAGTGATCCCAACGTGTTCTACGCCAATGCGATCGAATTGGGATCATCGGGACTGCGGCCCGGGTTTGACGAGAAAATCGCCAGTAATGACAACCAGGTTGCGGACATGACCCTCGACCAGATCGGGGGCGCACTGAACCTGGAGTGGACGTTTGCCAACGACATGACCTTCACTTCGATTTCCGGTTACGACACGGTGGAAAATTTCCAGAGCGCCGACGTCGATGGCGGTGAGACCTCCTTCAACCCCGCCGATATCGGCCAGCTGGGCAAACAAGTGTTCTTCGGCGTCGCCACCGGTGACGGTCTGGACGACCTGGAGCAATTTACCCAGGAGTTCCGCCTGGCCGGACAGTCCGATAAGCTCTTCTGGCAGACCGGCTTCTATTATTTTGATGAAGATTTCGACTTGCTCAACCAGGACTTCCTGACCCCCGCGGCAACCGCGCTGGTCAGTCAACAGACCACCTCCTGGGCGCTGTTCGGCCAGACCGAATATCAATTCACCGATGTCTGGGCCCTGACCGTCGGTGCCCGCTGGACAGACGATGACAAGGACCTGCAAGTGGGCCCCGGTGTGCCCGGTGGCTTTGTCCAGCCAAGCTCGATTTCGGTTGCGGATGAGTTCTTCAACTGGGATGTCGCCGTAACTTTTGATGCCAATGAAGAGTGGACCTGGTATGGCCGTATCGCAACCGGCTCGCGCGGACCGGTGACGCTCGGTCGCTTCGGCTTCGTCAGTTCGGCCGAAACCGAAGACACGCTGTCCACCGAAATTGGCTTCAAGAGCTTGTTGATGGACGGACGGGCCCGCTGGAACACCTCGGTGTACATGTTCAACAACGACGACCAGCAGCTTACCGCTACCGGCGGCGCCGCCAACGTGAACCAGTTGCTCAACGCGGACAAGGTGAACGGTTATGGCGCGGAAACAGAGCTCGACCTGCTGGTCACAGAAAACCTGTTCCTGTCCGCGAACCTGAGCTACAACGATACGGAAATCGATGATCCGGGTTTGCGCGATGACCTGTGCGGCTCGGCGCCCACCTGTACCCGCCTGGATCCGATAGCGGGAATACGCCAGGGTTTTTTTGGCCCGGTCACGGAGGTGTTCATCGACGGCAATCCCCTGCCGCGCACGCCCAAGTGGATCTTCAACTTCATCCTGCAATACACCTATCCCCTGCAGAACGGCGACGTGTACTTCAACAACGACTGGAGCTACCGCGACGAATCCAACCTGTTCCTGCATGAATCGGTCGAATTCGTCCAGGAAGAACGTTGGCTGGGTGGCCTGCGCCTTGGCTACCGCACCGATAGCGGCATGGACTTCGCACTGGTCGGCCGCAACATCACTGACGAAGTCACGGTCGAGGGCGGTATCAACTTCCTCAACCTGACCGCATTCGTCAGCGAACCAGCCTACTGGGGCGGCGAGTTCCGCTACTCGTTCTAAACGTGTTCAAAGCCTCCACCAAACGGCCGGGCTATCCCGGCCGTTTTTTTACTGCTTTGCCCTTAAGGACACTGGCGGCACCCGGTTGACCATGACGCGCTACTCTGCACTCTCCCTGGCGGCACAAGCGCTGAGCGGCCACCGAGACTGGCCACGAGCCTGGCGCAAAGTGCGACCGCTATCCCCTTACGACGTGATCATCGTGGGCGCTGGCGGCCACGGGCTGGCGACTGCCTACTACCTGGTGAAAAAGCATGGCATCCGCCGCGTCGCCGTGCTCGACAGGGGAAATGTCGGTGGCGGCAATACGGGCCGCAATACCCAGGTATGCCGCTCCAATTATTACCACCCGCAAAGCGCTGCGTTTTACGAGCACTCGCTCGGGCTGTATGAAAACCTCGGGCTGCAGCTGAACTTCAATGTCATGTTCAGCCAGCGCGGCAACCTCGAACTGAGCCACAGCCTGGAAGAACTGGAGTTGAACCGCCGCTGG
>DATDPS010000240.1:0-15894 GCA_035292625.1 Lysobacterales bacterium
ATATCCTACCAGATGGGAGAGGAACAGATCCCTGCGCCCCACACTACCCCAGAATCTGCCGACCTCCAGGAGATCCTGGCAAAAATGAGGGATAGAGGATTGGAATATGTAGTGATGGAGGTTTCTTCTCACGCCCTGGAACAGGACAGGGTTTTTGGAACCGATTTTGATATTGCATTATTTACCAACCTGACGCAAGACCATCTCGATTATCACATCACAATGGAGGAATACTTCGGGGCAAAACTACGGCTCTTCCAGGATCTAAAACCAAAAGGGGCAATTAAGATAAGGGGCGTAATTAACCTCGATGATCCATGGGGAAGACAGATCATCGGAGAAATGAAATTTCCCTGTTTAAGCTATTCCCTCACTGATAAGGGGGATATCATTGCCCGGGAATGTTCGGTAGGATCAGATGGGGTTTCATTTACCGCTGTAACCCCTGTTGGAAAATTTAGCATAAAGTCAAAATTGGCCGGAAGGCATAACATTCAAAACATGCTTGCCTCAATAGGCGCAGCTTGTGCCCTTGATATCCCTGCAAAGGTTATCCAGGAAGGGATAGCAGGTGTGGAGAATGTCCCGGGCAGGCTTGAGAAGGTCAGCGAAGGTCAGGATTTCGAGGTCTTTGTAGACTATGCCCATACCGAAGATGCCTTAAGGAACCTTCTGTCTGCGGCCAAAGAAATAACGAGGGGAAAGATCATAACAGTCTTCGGATGTGGAGGCGATAGGGACAGGGGCAAAAGACCGAAGATGGGAAAGGCGGCCTCAGATATGTCTGACATCATGATTATCACCTCGGATAATCCGAGGGGGGAGGACCCTCTTGCAATAATAGAGGAGATCGAGACAGGCATATCCGGACTTAAGAGAGGGAAAGACTACTTTGCAGTAGAGGACAGGAGCTCTGCTATTAAGATGGCTATTAATCTGGCCATGCCAGGAGACACTGTTATTTTAGCAGGAAAGGGACATGAGGATTATCAGATAATCGGTGGGAAAAGACTGCACTTTGATGACAGAGAGGCCTCCAGGGACGCTATCAGGGAGAGGCCATCAAGACAAAGAGGTAAGCCCTAGGTAATGTTTACAATAGATGAGATCATATCTGCAACAGGCGGTTGGCCACGCGCGGCGTACCCCTGGAACGGCTGGCGATCTCCATCGCGCCCTCGCCATCCATGGCGATCTGCAAAATTCCGGCAGAGCGGGTGACGATCCGCGCCAATTCCGCGGGGCTGTAGAACTCCAGGCGTTCAACGATGCCGAAGCGGTCGCGCAATGGTGAAGTCAACAAGCCGGCACGCGTGGTCGCACCCACCAGGGTGAACTTCGGCAGTTCCAGCCTGATCGAACGGGCAGCCGGTCCTTCGCCGATCATGATGTCCAGTTGAAAATCTTCCAGTGCGGGGTACAGCACTTCCTCCACCACCGGCGGCAGGCGATGAATTTCATCCACGAACAAAACGTCACCCGGCTGCAGATTGGTCAACAACGCGGCGAGGTCGCCCGCGCGCTCCAGCACCGGCCCCGAGGTCTGGCGCAGATTGACGCCCATCTCGTTGGCGATCACATGTGCCAGGGTGGTCTTGCCAAGGCCGGGCGGGCCGAAAATCAGCACGTGGTCCAGGGCCTCTCGGCGCCGTTTGGCGGCTTCCAGGAATATGCCCAGTTTTTCGCGCATGGCCGGCTGGCCGATGTACTCCGACATCATGCGCGGGCGCAAACTGATGTCGGCCGCCTGGTCTTCCGGGGAGTGTGCGGGATTGACGATGCGTTCTTCGTTGCTTGCCATGGCAGGTAGGCGTCAGGAATGGATGGTTGACTGCAAAGCGAGCCTGATAACCTCTTCTGCGCTCATGCCGGGTTTGGCCACGCCGCGCACCATGCGGCCCGCCTCGTGTGGCTTGTAGCCCAGGGCACCCAGCGCATGCGCAGCCTCGCTGGCGGCATCGCCTGCGCGGGCCTGCCCTCCCGGCTGCGCTGCGCCACCTGACGGCGCAAACCGGTCCAGTTTGTCGCGCAATTCGATGATAATCCGTTCCGCGGTTTTTTTCCCGATACCGGGCAAGCGGGTCAATGAAGCCGTGTCGCCGGTGGCCACGAAGCGGGCCAGGTCGTCGCCGCTGGTTCCGGACAGTATCGTCAGTGCCAGCTTGGCGCCAATACCGCTGATTTTCAGCAATTGCCGGAACAGAGCCCGTTCGGATTCGTTGAGAAAGCCATACAGCGTATGGGAATCATCCTTGACCTGCAGATGCGTCAGCAAGACGATGGGCTGGCCAGTTTCGGGCAAATCGTAGAATACGGAGAGCGGTGCTTCGACTTCATAACCCACCCCGGCCACGTCGATCAGCAGCAGGGGCGGAGCCTTGGTAATCAAGGTTCCGGCAAGGCGCGCGATCATGTTGGTTGCAGCTGGTGCATGCGTTGCAGGGTCTGTTGCGTATGCTGATGACATAATGCCACAGCCAGGGCATCCGCGGCGTCTTCCTCGATCTCTTCCCGCAACTGCAACAGCACGGCAACCATGTGTTTGATCTGCGCTTTTTCCGCGCCGCCGCGCCCCACGATGGCCTGTTTGACGGATCGCGGTGAATACTCCGCCACCGGCAGGTCGTGAGCGATGGCGGCACATATCGCCGCGCCCCTGGCCTGGCCCAGTTTCAGGGCCGAGGCGGGGTTGCGGCTGACAAACACGGATTCGATCGCAAGCTGATCAGGAGAGTGATTGCGAATCACCTCCCGGACGCCGGAAAAAATGACCCCAAGGCGCTGCGGGAACTCTCCTCCACCGGTCCTGATGACGCCGTGGGAGATGCACACAGTCCGATCGCCACGCACCTCGATGATGCCAAAGCCAGTGCAGCGTGACCCGGGATCAATACCCAGGATGCGCATGCAGGAAGGCTCCGTCAGTCATACGCTTCGTCGGGGATACCGGCATTGGAATAAACAGCCTGCGTATCGTCAAGTTCTTCGAGGACGTCGAGAAAAGCCAGGATTTTTTTCCCGGACTCGATATCCAGTTCCACTTCGACGCTGGCGCGCAGGGTGATTTCCGAGTTCTCTGCTGGCAGCCCGGCCTGTTCCATGTGCACCACCACTGCAGAGTAGTCCTCGGGTGAAGTAATCACCTCGATGGATCCGTCGTCCGCACTTACCACATCCCTTGCACCCGCCTCCAGGGCCGCTTCCATGACCGCGTCTTCACTGATGCCCGGGGCATAATTCAGCACCCCGATCTTGTCAAAAAGGTAGCTCACCGAACCACCCGTTCCGAGGTTGCCGCCGTGCTTGGAAAACGCATGCCGTACATCGGCCACGGTGCGGTTGCGATTATCGGAAAGGGTTTCCACCAACACGGCCACGCCACCGGGAGCATAGCCCTCGTAGCGGATTTCCTCGTAATTGACACCTTCCAATTCTCCCGCCGCCTTCTTGATGGCGCGTTCGATGGTGTCCTTGGGCATGTTGACGGCGTTGGCCTTGTCGATGGCCAGCCGCAGCCGCGGGTTGGCCGATGGGTCACTGCCCCCTTCGCGCGATGCAATGGCCAGTTCGCGATTGACCCGGGTGAAAATTTTTCCGCGTTTGGCATCGACTTTTGCCTTGCGATGCTGAATATTGGCCCATTTACTGTGTCCGGCCATGATAAAACTTCCCCATGTTGAATTAGTGCTGGTTTATACAAACTTGGCATTTTATCACGAATGATTGGGGCTTCGCCCTGGCTCAGACGGCCCGGGGCCCTGCCGGAAATGTCCGGATTCAAGGAAGTTGCAGACTGCCCGCGCCACCTCGGCAGAGTACAGGAGGCCGGTATGGCTGACCGGCAACACGATGCGGTCAGACAAATACCGGGCATTGGCTTCGGCCAGGGCAACAGTGCCATCGCTGGATTGCGCGGACTGCCCCAGCAGCCGCCCGAGGCCAAGCGCCCTGGCCCCGGCAATCATGCCGATCTCGCCCCCTTCGGCCAGGTCGGGCAAGCCCCGGTCCAGGCTAACCGCTGCAAGGCCAAAAAATGCCGCCCCCCCTGGCAGGCGCAGAGCCTTGCGCACCACTTTGCTGCCTTGCAGGGGAGTCCCCAGCAGCACCACCCGGCCGGGCGGTCGGGCAAACCCGCCGGACAGCATCCGCAGAATGACCAGTCCGCCCAGGCTGTGCCCCACAAAATTGACCCGGGTAGCTGGGGAGTGCTGGACGAATTGCCCCAGTTCGGCCGCCTGGTTGCCCAGGCCTGTTGCGGTCGAACGATAGCTGAACAAGCGGCATGTATACCCCACGCGGCGCAAGCGCCTCGCCAGGCTTGCCATGGCCCAGTTGCCGTACCACAGGCCGTGTACCAGGATCACTTCGGAATTCGTGGCCACCCGCTCTAAGCCCTAACGAGTTTTCATGCGCCTGGCGCGCAGCAGGGATTCGGCCGACACCAGGGCGAGGGCCAGCCAGATGCAGATGAAGGCCACGGCATGGCCCTGGGTAAATGGTTCGTCGTAAAGAAATACCGCGAGCAGGAAGGTGATGGTCGGTGACGTGTACTGAAAAAACCCGAGGGTGCTCAGTGGCATGCTGCGAGCAGCCGTGTTGAACCAAACCAGCGGCAAAACCGTGACCAGGCCCGCCAGCGCCAGCAACAGATCCATTCGGCCGGAAACGTGGCCAAAGGCGATGCCGCCATGCTGCATTGCCCAAAGCAAGTAAACCCAGGCCGGTGCGGCCAACAGCAGCGTTTCCCACAAAAGTCCCACCATCGGCCCCACAGCGAGCTTTTTGCGCACCAGGCCGTAAAGGCCGAAGGTCAATGCCATGGCCAGGGAAATCCACGGGGCGAAGCCAAAGAACCAGGTCAGGTACACGGTGCCGGCAGCAGCAAGGCCGACTGCGGCGGTTTGCGCGGGCGTCAGCCGTTCATGCAGAAAAATGAAACCCAACAGGACGTTGAGCAAGGGATTGATGAAATAACCCAGGCTGGTGGCGAGGATTTGGCCGGTGTTAACCGCCCAGACAAAAAGCAGCCAGTTGCTCACCACCAGGGTACCCGACACGAACAGTACAGCTATGGTCCGTCGCGGCAAAACCATGCGGCGCCAGAACCCCGGCCCGTCGCGCAGCAGCAGGAAACCAGCCAGCACGGGAATCGACCACAGGATGCGGTGAGCGATGATTTCCAGCGGCGGTACAAGGATCATCCATTTGAAGTAGATAGGAGCCAGTCCCCAGAAAAAAAACGCAGCCAGCGCCGCGGCTATTGCGCGGCGTTGGCTCTTCTCATTTTGGTTCACCTAAGGAGCCTCAAGCAATTCCCGGATGAAGAAAGGGCCGGCTATCCTTTCTCGATCGTTTTGATGTGCAATTCAAGCAATTGCGCTTCCGGAACCGTGGAGGGAGCTGCGGTGAGAAGGCACTGTGCCGTCGTGGTCTTGGGAAATGCCATGACTTCGCGGATGGAATCTTCACCGCTCATCAGTGCGGCAATCCGGTCCAGCCCGAAAGCGATGCCGCCATGCGGTGGAGCGCCATATTTCAGAGCCTCCAGCAGGAATCCGAATTTCTCCTGGGCCTCCTCTTCGCCGATGCCCAGCAGTTTGAACACGGCCTGCTGCATTTGCGGCGTGTGAATGCGAATGGAGCCGCCGCCAATTTCGGCGCCGTTCAGCACCATGTCGTAGCCTTTCGACAGAGCCCCCGCCGGGTCGGACAACAAGGCCTCAGCGCCGTCTTCCAGCGGAGCGGTGAAAGGATGGTGCATGGCCAGGTAGCGCGTGGCTTCGGCGTCGTATTCAAACATCGGGAAATGGGTGACCCACAACGGCTGCCAGCCTTCCGGCACACGTTTGAGGTCCTGAGCCACGCGTAGCCGCAACTGGCCCATGAAATTGCTCACGGTCAACCAGTCACCGGCACCGAAAAACAGCAGGTCGCCGTCCTCCACCTTGGTGCTTTGCGCAATGCCTCGCCAGGCTGCGTGGTCGAGAAACTTGGCAATGGGGGATTGCAGCCCCTGCAGGCCCGCGTTGCTGTCGTTCACTTTGATCCAGGCCAGCCCCCTGGCGCCATGGCGGGCCACATATTGGGTATAGTCATCGATCTGTTTGCGCGACAATTCCGCACCACCCGGGATGCGCAAAGCGGCTACCCGCGAGCCCGCATCCGCGGCCGGCTCTGAAAACACTTTGAATTCGACATGCCGCACATGCCCATCGACTGAAACCAGCTCTTCCGTGATTCTCAGGTCAGGCTTGTCTGAACCGAAGCGATCCATAGCTTCGCGCCAGGTCAGGCGCGGGAAAGGCTGGGGCAAATCGACCTGCAGGGTGTCGTGAAAAACCTGGCACATCATCTGCTCGGCGCAATCCTGCACCAGCTGTTCATCAACGAAGGCCATCTCGATATCCAGCTGGGTGAACTCAGGCTGGCGATCGGCCCGCAGGTCCTCATCACGAAAGCAGCGGGCGATCTGGTAGTAGCGATCCATGCCCGCCATCATCAGCAACTGCTTGAACAATTGGGGCGACTGTGGCAGGGCGTAGAACTGGCCGGCATGCACCCTACTGGGAACCAGGTAATCGCGCGCGCCCTCGGGGGTTGCACGCGTCAGTATGGGCGTCTCCATCTCGGTAAACCCGGCATGGTCCAGGTAATGGCGGATGGCGCGGTACAGGCGGGCGCGCAGCCGCAGGTTTTTCTGCATGCGCGGGCGGCGCAGATCCAGGTAACGGTATTTCATGCGCACTTCTTCACCGTCTTCTGCGGTCATCATCAACGGCATCGGCGCCGAGCTGTTGAGGAGTTCCACCGCGCTGGCTGAAACCTCGATCTTGCCGGTTGCCATCGACGGGTTCCACTGGCTTTCCGGACGCAGGTTCACCTGGCCGGTGACCCGCACGCAATATTCGTTACGCAGTCCTTCGGCCGCCGCGAAGGCCGCGCTCTCGGGATCGATTACCACCTGGACTATTCCGGCTATGTCACGCAGCCCCAGAAAGATGAGCCCGCCAAGATCGCGCCGCCGGTCCACCCATCCGCACAAGGTAACAGTCTGGCCCGTCAAAGATTCGTTTACTTCCCCACACAAATGACTGCGCATGTTTCAATTGCTCCTGCCAAAACGCCCGGGTTGACTGCTGCCGGGTTGACCGTTGCCGCGTTGACTGTTGCCGCGTTGACTGTTGCCGCGTTGACTGTTGTTGGAGCTGCTGTCAGGCAGAGTCGGCAGCGTTGCCGCCTGACGTCTTGCTCTTGCCCGAGCCGTCTGCGGCTTTCGGCGTGCTGGCCGCGCTGCTGGCCGGAGAATCAGCCTTGCCGGCGGTTTCACCACTGGCAGAGGAAGCCTCGGCCGGAGCCGCGCCTTCGGCCTTGCTGCCAGCCGCATCGACCAGGTTGCGCTTGTTGCCTTGTTTGAAGTCGGTTTCATACCAACCGGCTCCCTTGAGGCGAAAGCCCGCCGCGGAGATCAGCCGCTGCAACCTTGCCTTGCCACATGACGGGCAGTCCGTCAGCACCGGCTCGCTCATCCTTTGCAGTCGTTCCAGTTCGTGACCACAGGATTGGCAACGGTATTCGTATATCGGCATGTTCGTCTTCCTGCTTGTTGTTACACGTGGTGTCGAGGATTCGGCTCCCCGCAACCAGGGAGCGCGCAATTATAAGTGATACGCCCTCAATGGGGGCGGTTTCAGGGGTTTCCAACGCTCAAGCATGGGATAACTGATATCATCACCCGCTCGTTTGATTACCCGTTTTCAGCCGGGAACCCCTGGACAGAATGAGAGAATTTTCAAAATGCGCAGCTGTACTTTTGCCCTGTCATTGGCCGTGTTGCTGACGGCCTGCCAGCACGCCGATGAACCCACCCCAGCCACTGTTGACGTCTCCGCGGGTCCCCCCGTGGAGATAAACGCCGCGGAGCCAGTCCCGGCAAATTCCCGTTTTGACATTTATGCGACGGTGCGGCTGACCGCAGACCTCAGTTCCCTGGGCGCAACCGAAAAACAGATGATTCCGCTGCTGATCCAGGCAGCGCAGCTCATGGATGAATTATTCTGGTTGCAGGCCTATGGCGACAAGCAAACCTTGCTGGCTGGAATCAGCAATCCGGCCGAGCGCCGGTTCGCCGATATCAATTATGGTCCCTGGGACCGCCTGGCAGAGGATCAACCCTTCATCGAGGGCGCCGGACCCAAGCCACTGGGTGCGCGTTTTTACCCGGAAGACATGAGCAAGGCGGAGTTCGAGGCCTGGCAACAGGAAGGCAAGGACGGCCTCTATTCCCTGGTAAGGCGCAACGCGGAGGGAGCCCTTGTGCTGGTGCCCTACAGCCAGGCTTACGCGGACCGGCTGGCCAGCGCCGCCAGCTTGCTGCGGCAGGCGGCGGAACTGGCAGGGGATGCGGAATTCGCCAATTACCTGCTGATGCGCGCGCACGCCCTGGAAACGGATGACTACCAGCCTTCCGACATGGCCTGGATGGACATGAAGAACAACACGGTGGAAACGGTCATCGGGCCGATCGAAACCTACGAAGACCACTTGTTCGGTTACCGCGCCGCGTACGAAGCTTACGTGCTGGTCAAAGACCTGGAATGGAGTGCGCGCCTGGCGCGTTTCGCCCGGTTCCTGCCGGAGTTGCAGTCGGGGCTGCCCGTTGCGGATGAATACAAGCAGGAGACTCCCGGGTCGGATGCCGATCTCAACGCCTATGACGTGGTGTATTACGCCGGGCATTCCAATGCCGGCTCCAAAACCATCGCCATCAACCTGCCCAATGATGAGGAAGTCCAGCTGGAAAAAGGCACCCGCCGGCTGCAGCTGAAAAACGCCATGCTGGCCAAGTACAACCAGATCCTGCTGCCGATCGCCGAAGCGCTGATTGCCGATGACCAGCGCCAGCAGGTGAATTTTGATTCATTTTTCTCCGAGACGATGTTTCACGAAGTCGCCCACGGCCTGGGTATCAAGAACACGCTGGACGGCAAGAACACCGTGCGCCAGGCACTCATGGAGCATGCCTCGGCTCTGGAAGAAGGCAAGGCCGATATCCTCGGTCTCTACATGATGCAGAAATTACGCGCCAGGGGAGAGATTACCGAAGGTGACCTGATGGGGGACTATGTGACCTTCATGGCGGGTATTTTCCGCTCCGTGCGCTTTGGCGCCAGCAGCGCACATGGCCAGGCGAACATGATCCGCTTCAATTTCTTTGAGCAGGCCGGCGCTTTCAGCCGCGATGCCGCGAGCGGCAAGTACCGCATCAACGTGCCACAATTCGAACAGGCGGTGGAGGACCTGGGCCGCACCCTGCTGACCCTGCAGGGTAACGGCGACTATGCCGCGGTAAATGCCTTTGTCACCGGGAATGCGAGTGTCAGCGCGCAACTGCAAGCCGACCTCGAGCGGCTGGCGGCTGCCAGCATCCCGGTCGACATCGTCTTCGAGCAAGGAGTGGAGGTCCTCGGGTTGTAGTTGGCATGGAACCACTAAGAACCGCCAAACGCATAGTCATCAAGGTCGGCAGCCAGGTTCTGTGTACTGATCAGGGTGCGCTCAACCAGCCCGTGCTGGCCAGCCTCGCTTCCCAGATTGCCGAGCTCGGTAAACTGGGCTGGCAGTCGGTGTTGGTGTCTTCCGGGGCAGTCGCGTCCGGCACGGGGGTGACGCATTCCGAACCCGGGGCGCAAAAGCTGCGGCACATTCCCAACCCGGTCACGCGCAAGCAAGCGCTGGCTGCTACAGGACAAGTGCGGCTGATGGAGACCTGGCGCCAGCATTTCAACGCGCACGGCCTGACGGTGGCCCAGGTGCTGGCCAGCCGCAGCGACTTCCAGACGCGCCGCCACTACCTCAACATGCGCGGCTGCATCGAGGCGCTGCTGGATTGTGGCGTGGTCCCCATCGTCAATGAAAATGACGTGGTGGCCGTGACCGAATTGATGTTCACCGATAACGATGAACTGGCGGGTCTCCTGGCCGGCATGGTGAATGCCGACCTGCTGTGTCTGCTGAGCTCAGTAGCCGGGGTGTTCGACGGCGCCCCGGACCTGCCCGGTTCAACCTGTATCGCCCAGTGGGACGATAGCCGCCACCGGATCGAGGAGATCGTGCAGAGCGGAACCTCGGCGCTGGGCCGCGGCGGCATGAGCGGAAAAATCGCGGTGGCGCGGAAAACTTCGAGACTGGGCACGGAAGTCATCATCGCCAATGGCACTGCCGGTGAAATACTGTTGAACTTGGTTAAGGGCGACGGGCCGGGTACGCGGTTTGCGGCCCAGCGCGAAGCCTCGTCCACCAAACGCTGGCTGGCAGGCACCGAAGGAAGCTTTCTCGGCATCGTGCATGTGAATGCCGGCGCGGCAGCCGCCCTGCTCGATCGCAGGCTACTGACCAGCTTGCTGCCGGTGGGCATCGACAGGGTGGAAGGCACATTCGAACGCGGCGACGTCATCCAGATCAGGGGCCCGGAAGGCAGGGTGCTGGGGTGCGGCCGTGCCAGCTACAATCACCACGAAGCCGGGAAACTGCTCGGCCAGCGCGGGCAGAAAGCACTCATCCACTACGATTACCTGTACTTGCCTGACTGAACTGAAACGAATATGAAATCCCAGGCCCCCAAGGGCAGCAAGCCGACCGTCCTCATGCATCTGCACGCCACTCGGGAAGCATCGCGCAGCTTGCTGATCTGCCCGCAAAACACCATCGACGCTGTTCTGCTCGCCCTGGCTGAGCGTATACCCGCCGCGGCCAGCGAAATTCTCGACGCCAACCGGCGTGACCTGGCGCATATGGACAAAGCGGACCCGAAGTATGATCGCCTGTTGCTGGACCAGGGCCGGCTCCAGCTCATCGCGGATGAGCTGCGCCATGTCGCCGCACTGCCCTCACCCGTAGGTGAAGTGTTGCAGCAAAAAACACTGCCGAACGGGCTGGAGCTGAGCAAGGTCCGGGTCCCCATCGGCGTGATCGCGGTGATCTTCGAGTCCCGGCCCAACGTGGCCTTCGATGTTTTTTCCCTGTGCCTGAAGACGCGTAATGCCTGTGTGCTCAAAGGCAGCAGCGATGCCAGGAACACCAACCGGGCCGCGGTTGACCTGATGCACAGGGTGCTCGCCGAGCATGGTCTCGACACGGCCGTGCTTTATCTGGCACCAGAGGAACGCGAGCATCTGGGGGAGATTTTGCAGGCCGTCGGCCTGATCGACCTGGCCATTCCGCGCGGCTCACGCGGACTGATAGACTATGTGCGCGACCACGCCCGCATCCCGGTAATCGAAACCGGCGCGGGTATCGTGCACACCTACGTCGACAAGTCAGCCAGGCTGGACCTGGCTGCGGCCATCATCACCAATGCCAAGGCGCGCCGGGTCAGCGTGTGCAATGCCCTGGACACCCTGATCCTGCACCGGGACCTGCTGCCCGCCCTGCCCTCGCTGCTGCAGGCCTTGGGCGAGGAATTCGCTGTGGAAGTGTTTGCTGACGAAGAAGCCTATTCCGCCCTGGACGGGCACTACCCCGCCAGCCTGGAGCATGCCCGTGAGGAACATTTTGGTCAGGAGTTCCTGGCCTACCGCATGTCGGTGAAAACCGTTTCCGGCCTGGCGCAGGCGTTGGAGCACATTCAGCGCTTCGGCTCGCGCCACACCGAGGCGATAGTGGCAGAAGACTCCGGGCCTATTGAGCAATTTCTCCAGCAAGTCGATGCGGCAGTGGTTTTGGCCAATGCCTCGACGGCATTCACCGATGGCGCGCAGTTCGGCATGGGCGCGGAAATCGGCATCAGCACCCAAAAACTGCATGCCCGCGGGCCCATGGCGCTGCCGGAACTCACCAGCTACAAGTGGGTGGTTCGCGGCACAGGCCAGGTCCGCCCATGAGCTGAGCCCGGGTTGATCGATGGCCAGGGTCCTGGTTTTCCAACACGTTGCCGCCGAGCCCCTGGGTACCCTGGACCCGATGCTGCGCGACCGCGGCCACCGCATCCGCTATGTGAATTTTCACCGTGAACCCGACGCCCGCCCTGACATCGACCGCTACAATGCCCTGATCGTGCTGGGCGGCCCGCAAATGCCGGACCAGGGCGACAGATACCCGCACCTGAACGTTGAAATGCGCTGTATCGAAAAGGCCCTCAAACTGGATATTCCCGTGCTGGGAATTTGCCTGGGAGCACAATTGCTGGCCTGCACGCTGGGGGGTGGTGTCAGGCCGATGGATGCCTGGGAGATCGGCTGGTACGCACTCAAGCCCACCGCTCAGTCAGCCGCCGACCCGCTGTTCTGCAGCCTGACGCGGCCCCACGCGGCGTTTCAGTGGCATGGTTACACCTTTGATATCCCCGCTGGCGCCGTGCACCTTGCCCGTTCCGATGCCTGCGAGAACCAGGCCTTCCGCTATGGCAAGCACTCGTATGGCCTGCAATGCCATCTCGAACTGGACGAGCGGCTGATCAATCGCTGGTTGAATTACCCGGAATACCAGGCGGACCTCGACACTGCCGGTCGCGGCCAGGATGCCGCGGTCATCCGCGAGCAAACTCACCAGCTGATCGGCCAATCCATAGCGCTCAGTAATGAAGTGTTCGGCCAGTTCCTGAAGCCGCTGGGGCAGCCGAACCTGCGGCACGTGCTGCCTTCACGCTGAAGTTATTTCGGCCCCTGTTCCCGCCGGCTCAAAAGTTTCGCTTCGTCACCCCGGATTTTGCGCAGCTCGTTTTCGCCCGTCATTCCAGAATTGCGCAGCAAATCTGGAATCCAGGAGTGCCTCCAAACAGCAGTACTGGATTCCAGACGCGCCTGCGGCGGTCTGGAATGACGGTCTGGTAAATGTGTTGCGGGCTGGAATGACGGTATGGTAAATGTGTTGCGGGCTGGAATGACGGTATGGTAATTCTTTCGCTGAGCTGACTCCCCAAGACGTCATCCCGGATTTTGCACAGCAAACATCCGGGATCCAGTAGCAGCGGAACGGCATCGACCTTCATTCCACGGCCACGGCAAAGTTGAAGCGATCGCCCTCCACGTCCACCGCGATGATGTCCCCGGACTGGAAGCTGCCAGAGAGGATTTTCTGCGCCAGCGGGTTTTCGATCTCCTGCTGGATGGTGCGCTTCAACGGCCTTGCCCCGTATACCGGGTCAAAGCCAGCCTCACCCACCCGGTCGAGCGCGGTATCACTGATTTCCAGGCCGAAACCATGGCTTTCCAGCCGCTTGCGCAGCAGGCCCACCTGGATGCCGGCAATCTGCCGGATCTGCTCACGGGCCAGCGGATGGAACACCACTATCTCATCCACGCGGTTGATGAATTCCGGGCGGAAATGCTGGCCGGCCACCTCCAACACAGCCGATTTCATCACCTCGTAACCCTGGTTGGTGGTCGCCAGTTCCTGGATGCGGCTGGAACCGAGGTTGGAAGTCATCACCACGACAGTATTGCGAAAATCCACCGTGCGGCCATGACCGTCGGTCAGGCGGCCATCGTCCAGCACCTGCAGCAGGATGTTGAAGACATCCGAGTGCGCTTTTTCGATTTCATCCATGAGGATGACGGAATAGGGGCGGCGCCGCACGGCTTCTGTGAGGTAACCGCCTTCCTCGTAGCCGACATAGCCCGGAGGTGCACCGATAAGTCGCGCCACCGAATGTTTTTCCATGAACTCCGACATGTCGATACGCACCATGGCGTCCTCGGTGTCGAACATGAACTCGGCCAGGGCCTTGCACAACTCGGTTTTACCCACGCCGGTCGGGCCCATGAACAGGAAGGAACCAATCGGCCGCTTGGGATCGGACAGTCCGGCGCGTGAACGCCGGATGGCATCGGCGACTGAATTGACCGCTTCGTTTTGTCCCACGACGCGCGTGTGCAGGGAATCTTCCATGCGCAGCAGTTTTTCGCGCTCGCCTTCGAGCATGCGCGAGACCGGGATGCCGGTCCAGCGCGATACCACTTCGGCGATTTCATCCTCGGTTACGCGGTTCCTGAGCAAGCGGAACCCGCCGGTTTCGCCCACCTCGGCCTGCTTGAGCTGTTTCTCCAGTTCCGGCAGGCGGCCGTACTGGATCTCGGACATGCGGGCCAGGTCCTGGGCACGGTGCGCCATTTCAAGCTCGGCGCGCGCTCGTTCGATTTCTTCCTTGATGTGGGTCGTGCCCTGCACCGCGGCTTTCTCCGATTTCCAGATTTCTTCCAGGTCGGAAAACTCGCGTTCCATCTCCCTGATAGCCTCCTCGAGGTCTTTCAGGCGCTGCCGGGATGCTTCATCGGATTCCTTTTTCAGCGCTTCGCGCTGGATTTTCTGCTGGATCAGCCGACGTTCGAGGCGATCCAGCGCTTCCGGCTTGGAGTCGATTTCCATGCGGATGCGCGAGGCGGCCTCGTCCATCAGGTCGATGGCCTTGTCCGGCAATTGCCGGTCGGAAATGTAACGGTGTGACAAGGTTGCGGCGGCCACCAGCGCCGGGTCGGTGATGTCCACGCCGTGGTGCACTTCGTAGCGCTCCTGCAAACCGCGCAAGATCGCAATGGTGTCTTCAACCGAAGGCTCACCGACGAACACTTTCTGAAAACGACGTTCCAGCGCGGCATCTTTTTCCACGTACTTACGGTACTCGTCCAGGGTGGTGGCGCCGATGCAATGCAATTCGCCGCGCGCCAGGGCGGGCTTGAGCATGTTGCCGGCATCCATGGCCCCTTCGGCCTTGCCCGCGCCGACCATGGTGTGCAATTCGTCGATGAACAGGATGACGTTGCCCTCCTGCTTGGCGAGGTCGTGCAACACCGCTTTGAGCCGCTCTTCAAACTCGCCGCGGTACTTGGCGCCAGCCAGCAGCGAGCCCATGTCCAGCGACAATACGCGCTTGCCGCGGATGCCTTCCGGCACTTCACCGTTAACGATGCGCTGCGCCAGGCCTTCGACGATGGCGGTCTTGCCCACCCCTGGCTCACCGATCAGTACCGGGTTGTTCTTGGTCCGGCGCTGCAGCACCTGGATGCAACGGCGGATTTCCTCGTCGCGGCCGATTACCGGATCGAGCTTGGTCTGCTCAGCCTGTTCGGTCATGTCGATGGTGTATTTTTCCAGGGCCTGACGGGACTCCTCGGCGTTCTGATCTACCACCTGCTCACCGCCGCGCAGTTCATCGATCGCTTTCTCCAGGGCTTCCCGGCCGGCACCGGCCTGTTTGAGCAGATCAGCCAGCGGGCCTTTGAGGTCCAGCGCAGCAAGGACGAAGAGCTCGCTGGCGATGTACTGGTCGCCACGCTTTTGCGCCAGCTTGTCGGTGATGTTCATCAGCTTGACCAGATCGTTGGACAGGCTGATTTCCCCGGCCGCCCCTCTGACCTTGGGCAAGCTATCCAGCCTTTCCCCCAGTTGTGAACGCAAGGCATTGACCCGCGCACCCGCCTGGGTCAGCAGGTGACGGATCGAACCGCCTTGCTGGTCCAGCAGCGCCACCATCACGTGGACAGGCTCTATCACCTGGTTATCCCGCCCGGTCGCCAGGCTCTGCGCATCCGCCAGTGCCATCTGGAACTTGCTGGTCAGTTTGTCCATTCGCATCGTTTGATCCCCAAATTATGTTTGGCCTGCTCGCAGGCCGAGATGGCTTCTATGTGTGGGCTTTATAGCGCCGAATCAATCGGTGCCGGTTGACCAACATCAGGCAGTCAGAATGAGACCGGACATAAGTCGTGAAGATTGGCGTTTAGGGGACGTAAATCACGCCGAGTGGGGATCAAGTCAGACAGAAAAAATGCGGCGGATGATGTCGTAGTAGGCGGCGCTGAGTCGATCGAGGTCGGCAACGGGGGCGCATTCGTCGATTTTGTGGATCGTGGTGTTCACCAGGCCCAGCTCCAGCACTTCCGTACCCAGGGGGGCGATGAA
>DATDPS010000241.1:0-5504 GCA_035292625.1 Lysobacterales bacterium
GCCAGCGCCCGGAAAAGGCCAAACCAAAGGGTTTTGCACATCCATTCATTTCTCATGAAAAAAAGCATATCAGGATAGAATGCCCGCGAAGTAGATTTTCTTTCTGGAAATCTTCGACACCTGGACGGTTGCGGTAAATTCATGGGAAATCCTGCCAAAAAGCTGCTGCTGGTATTCAACCCCCACGCGTCCAGCGGCCGGGCAGAACGGGTTTTTCCTGCCGTCTTGCGCGCCTTGGATGCCAAGGGTATGGGCTACGACATTCTGCGTTCCGAAAACCCCGCCCAGGCCATCGAGCAGCTTGCCCAGCGAGATCTCGGCGCGTACGAAGGCGTCGTTGCCGCTGGTGGTGATGGCACCGTATTCGCCACACTCAACGGCCTGTACCGCAAAGAGCGCAAAGACCGCAAGCCGCTGGGCGTGATTCCTATTGGCACGGGCAATGCCTTTGCCCACGACCTCGACCTGCAGCCTGGTGACTGGGGCAAGGCTGTTGACCTCCTTGCCACCGGCAAGCACCGCCTGGTGGACGTGGGCCGGGTGACAACGGCCACGGCACAATTTCATTTTCTCAATATCATCGGCATGGGCTTTGCATTTGATGCCGCGTTGACGGCAGCCAGACTGAAACGCCTGGGCAAGGGCGCCTACACCCTCGGCAGCCTGTGGCAAGTGCTGAAACTGAAATGCCATCCCTTGCGCATCGAGATCGATGGCCGGCTTATCGAGCAGGACAACATTTTCGTGGAGGTTTCCAACACGCGCTATACCGGGACCAGCTTCCTGATCGCGCCGGCGGCACAAATGGATGACGGCCTGCTCGACGTCACCCTGCTGCGCAATCTTCCCCGCCTGCGACTGTTACGGCTGTTTCCCAGCATCTATTCAGGCCGGCACGTAAATTTCGCAGAAGTCACGGTTTTCCAGGCCAGGCAGATTCGAATACTGGCGCCATCGGGCTATGCCATGGCGGCGGATGGCGAATTTCGCGGTGAGACGCCGGCGGAAATCTGTTGCTTGCACCGCGACCTGGCCATTTTCAGCAAGTGAATGACGCTTCCTTTATGGGACGGGATTAACCAATGCCCGTGATGGTGCCGTCGGGCAGGACTTTTACCTTGGTGGCCAGCGGCACCTTGGGCAGGCCGGGCATGCGCATGATCTCGCCGGTCAGAACCACCAGGAAACCAGCGCCTGCATTGACCTGAATATTGCGCACGGTCACCGAGAAATCCCGCGGCCGTCCATGCAGCTTCGGGTCGTCCGACAGCGAGCTGGGCGCTTTGGCGATGCAGATCGGCAGCCGGTCCAGCGCCAGGGCTTCGATGCGTTTAAGATCTTTTTCCGCTTCCTTGGTGAACGCCACATCGTCGGCGCCATACATGCTCTGGCTAACGGCGCGGACTTTTTCGATGACCGGGATATCCAGGTCGTAAAGCGGGCGGTACGGCTTGTTGTCCGCGACCGTCTTCATCACTTCACGTGCCAGCTTGGTGGCTCCGTCCCCGCCTTCGGTAAAATGCCTCGCTTCAGCAAATCGCACCCCGTGCTTTTGCGCGCACTCCGCCACCAGCTGGATTTCCGCATCGCTGTCTGCATGGAAACGGTTGAGGGCGACCACCGGCCGTTTGTTGAACAGAAGGACGCTCTCGATGTGCTTGTCGAGATTTTCCAGGCCGCGGCGCACAGCTTCGTTGTCTGGCTTTTCCAGGTCATCCTGGCTCCGGCCGCCATGCAGCTTGAGGGCGCGGACGGTGGTTACCAATACCACCGCCTCCGGGTCGAGACCGGAGGAGCGGCACTTGATGTCGAAAAACTTCTCGGCCCCGAGGTCAAAGCCAAAACCTGCCTCGGTGATGGCCCAGTCCGCAAAATGCAGGGCCATGCGCGTGGCGAATACGCTGTTGCAGCCGTGCGCGATATTGGCAAAAGGTCCGCCGTGCATCAACACGGGCGTACCCTCCAGGGTCTGCACCAGGTTGGGGTTAACCGCATCGCGCAGCAAGGCCAGCAGGGCGTCCGTGATATGGAGTTCATGCAGGAAAATGGCCTTGCCGGAAAAGGAATAGCCGACGAGGATGCGATCGAGGCGCTGGCGCAAATCGTTCAAGTCGTTGGCCAGGCAAAAAATGGCCATGATTTCTGAAGCTGCGGTGATGTCGAACCCGCCTTCGCGGGGGATCCCCTGGAATTGGCCGCCCAGCCCCAGCACGATCTTGCGCAGGCTGCGGTCGTTCATGTCCATGCAGCGCCGCCAGGCCACCATGCGCTGGTCGATTTGCAGGTCGTTGCCATGATAAATGTGATTATCGATCATGGCCGAAATCAAATTATTGGCCGCGGTGATGGCATGGAAGTCGCCGGTGAAGTGCAGATTGATGCGGTCCACCGGAACGACCTGGGAAAAGCCTCCCCCGGTGGCGCCGCCTTTTACTCCCAGGCAAGGACCGAGGGATGGTTCGCGCAAGGCGACGCAAATCGATTCCCCCAGGCGGCCAAAAGCCTGCCCCAGGCCGATCGAAGTGGTGGTTTTGCCTTCGCCGGCGGAGGTGGGAGTGGTGGCGGAAACCAGTATCAAGCGGCCTTTTCCAGGACGCGGGCGGGGACGGGACAAGGCATCGATGCTGATCTTGGCGATATGCCGCCCGTAAGGAATGAGATCCTGTTCATCTGCACCTAGGCGCGCGGCGATTTCGGTTATTGGCCGGGTGGTGATTTGTGCCGCAATCTCGCTGTTGGATAACATGCTGCGCTCCGGTGATTTTTATTGCAGAGATCATACCGCATCGGCTGTTGCCTGCACCCGATGCGCGCTGTTGCAGGTCGATGATTCGCTCGCTTCGGGCAAAAAAAGGCCGGGAAAATTCTCCCGGCCTCGTGCTTAAGCTCAAACCTCAGTTTACGGGTTCGAAGGTGAACTTCTGCCCACCGACGGAAGCATCTGCCATCACGCCGCCAGAAATGTTGGTAAAGATTGCCACGCCCTTGTTATAGGAGGCATCCGCGGATGCGCCTGTCTTGGCGATTACCGCGGAAGCCTGGGCGTTCATTTCATAATTGCCACGCTTGAACTCACCCAGGGCGATATCGTCCCTGAAGAAGATGAATTCCGCATACGCCTGGCCACCCAGTGACAGGCCGAGAGTGAGCTGGGACATGGACGTCTTGCCCACCACCTTGTCACCGGCGATCACCAGGCCATTGCCATGCGCGCCACCAACACCAATGGCGCCTTTGCCGACCTTGGGGAACACCGCGTAGCCAGCCGCACCCTTGAACCAGTCTTCCATGCCGGGATCCCTGGCTTTGAGGTCGATGATGGCGCCCTGCACTTCCAGCTGCATCTTGTCGTTGAGATCCGGTTCCCAGGCCCATGCAGTGGACAGGCTGGAAGTCAGCATCAATGCCAATAATGAAAACACGATCTTGCGCACGTTTCTCTCCTTGGTAGATTTGGGTGTCTTTCGCATTGAATCAGCCATTGGGACAGCGGCCCCGCCACTGGAGTTCAATAGAATTCAGCCAGCGAAGTTAAACATATTCACGTGCCTGGTGCCACCCAATACCTTGCAGGATCGGCTAAACTGGACTGCCCGGCCGGGGGCAGTCCGCCCAGGGTTTGCTCAGCAACAGAGGAAGTCATGGCACGCAAGGTCATCATCACTTGTGCAGTAACCGGTTCCATCCACACTCCCACGATGAGTCCGTATCTGCCGATCACACCAGCGGAAATTGCCGAGGCCTCGATCCAGGCGGCGCAAGCCGGGGCGGCGATCATTCACTTGCACGCGCGGGATCCGGCAACCGGCCAGCCCAGTGCGAACCCCGACCATTTCATGGGTTTTCTGCCCCGCATCAAAGCGGAATGTGATGCGGTGATCAATATTTCCACCGGGGGTAGTTCGCTGATGACGCTGGATGAACGCTTGGCTCCAGCACGCCTGGCCGAGCCGGAAATGTGCTCATTGAACATGGGCACCATGAATTTTGGCATTTTCCCTTTGCAAGACCGTTACCAGGACTGGAAACACGATTGGGAGCCCAGGCTGCTGGACGCTACGCGCCGGGTTCCGTTCAAGAACAGCTTCGCAGACATCGAGATGATTCTCGATGAGCTCGGCCGGGACAAGGGAGCGCGCTTCGAATTCGAGTGCTATGACCTCGGCCAGATCGAAACCCTGGCGTTTTATCTCAAGCAGGGCAGGGTACAAGCCCCGCTGTATGTGCAGTTCGTGCTGGGCGTGCTTGGCGGAGTCGGCGCCTCCCCGGAAAACCTGGCCGCGATGAAAGCCAGCGCGGATCGCTTGCTCGGCGATCAGTACGAATTTTCCGTACTGGCGACGGGCGCCATGCAGATGCGCCTGGCTACGATGGGCGCCATATCGGGTGGCAATGTGCGGGTGGGGCTGGAGGACAGCCTCAGTATCGCGCCGCGCAAACTGGCGCGCAGCAACGCCGAGCAGGTCAGCAAAATCAGGCTGATCCTGGAAACCCTGAACCTCGAAATCGCCACGCCCGACGAGGCGCGCCAGCGCTTACAGACCAAGGGCAAGGCGCAGCAGAACTTCTAGCGCAGATTGCATTAAGGCAATCCGGGTTGGTTTTGGTTCGCGGCTCCTGGTTCAGTTCCGCCAGTACGAAGGCAGGAACAGGATCAGCAGGGTGAAAACTTCCAGCCGGCCGACCAGCATGGCAAAGATACCCAGCCATTTGACCACGGGGCCTACTTCAGCGAAGTTGACCGCCACCTTGCCCAGGCCGGGGCCGAGCAGATTGATGGTGGCCATCACGGCGCCGAACGCGGATTCCAGGTCCAGCCCCGCCGCCATCATGGCCAGGGTGAGCGCGAGGGTCGTCACAATGTAGAGCACGTAAAAGCCCCAGATGGAGAACAGGATTTCATCCGGAATTTTCATTTTCCCGAGCCTGGTCACGGCCACGGCCCGCGGGTGGGCCAATAAGAACAGCTGCCGCAGTCCCAGTTTGGCCAGTAGCACGATGCGCATGACCTTGATACCGCCGGCGGTTGATCCGGCGCAACCGCCGATGAAAGACAGGATCACCAGCACCAACGGGACGTGCAGCGGCCATTCGGCAAAGTTGGCGGTTGTGTAGCCGGTACTGGTGAACACAGAGGCTACCTGGAACAAGGCAAAACGCAGCGATTCGACGACGCCGGTATAAACGCCCGACTGGTACAGTGTGGCTGCAACGACCAGCGAGGCAAAGACAAATATCGCCAGGTACGCCCTGACTTCAGGATCGGCTTCGTAGGGCTGCAGGCTGAGACTGCGCCAGGCATGGAAGTGGATGGCAAAATTCACTCCACCAGCCAACATGAACAGGATGGCGATGTTTTCAATCACCGGGCTGTTGAAATAGCCGATACTGGCATCATGCGTGGAGAAGCCTCCGGTGGCCACGGTGGTGTACGCATGGCCGATGGCGTCAAACAAACTCATGCCAGCGGCCCAGAACGCCAGCGCGCAGGCCAGTGTCAGCAC
>DATDPS010000242.1:0-9384 GCA_035292625.1 Lysobacterales bacterium
TGGTGGCGCGGGGCCTGGTGACCGCCGATGCGTTCTCACCCCTGCGCTGGTTGATCCGGCCGGAAGCCACACGGCGTCAGCGGCTCAAGTCCAGCCGGCGCCATGGCGGTTTAACGAGCGGTGACTTGCTCGGGCGCTGGAGCGCGGTCCGGTTTGTCGGTAACAGGCCGGCACTGCCGCCGCAGTCCGACCTGGCCATCATCACCAAGGCCTTGCTGCGGCGCTATGGGGTGGTGTTCCGGGCCCTGCTGGAACGCGAAACCCTGTTACCGCCGTGGCAGTACCTTCTGCGTTACCTGAGGCGTCTTGAGGACCGTGGTGAAGTCCAGGGCGGGCGTTTCGTGGATGGTTTTTCCGGCGAACAGTTTGCCTTGCCGGAAGCGGTGGGCCTGTTAAGGCGCCAGGAAGCCGAGCCGGAGCAACTGCAATGGGTGGTCATCAGCGCAACCGACCCCCTGAACCTGGGAGGCATCATCACTCCCGGTGTCAGAACCGCGGCGCTCAACGGCAACCGCGTTTTGTTGTGTAACGGCGTACCCGTGGCGCGCATCCAAAGTGATGAAATTGAACTACTGGTCCAGACACCCTCATGCAGCTTGGCGCAAATCGAACGGCGACTGGCGACAGTCCGGCCGCTGCACCCGGGCTACCAGGGCAGGCCAGATTGAAACAGCCCGCCGCTGAGCGAGGAATGTGCAGGCTCAACGCCGTTCAAGCTGCAAGCTGGCGTAACACGTAATGCAGGATGCCGCCGTGCCGGTAGTATTCCCATTCCTTTGGCGTATCGATGCGTACGCGGGTCTGGAAGGTTGTGACTTTGCCGTCATCCGTGATGGCAGTAACAGTTATATTACTTGAACTATGTAGTTTAACTTCTTCAATATCATAGGATTCATGTCCGGTTAATCCTAAGCTCTTCGCCGATTCCCCTTCCATGAAATTGAGCGGCAATATTCCCATGCCCACCAGGTTGGACCGATGGATGCGCTCGAAGCTCTCCGTGATCACCGCCTTTACACCCAGAAGGTTCGTGCCCTTGGCCGCCCAGTCGCGCGAGGATCCGGCGCCGTATTCCTTGCCGGCCAGAATCACCAGTGGAACCCCCTTCGCCTGGTACTGCATTGCCGCATCATAAATGGTCATGACGGCGCCGTCGGGCTGGTAGGTGGTCCAGCCGCCTTCCGTGCCGGGTGCCAGTTGATTGCGCAAACGCACATTGGCAAACGTTCCGCGCATCATCACTTCATGGTTGCCACGGCGTGAGCCGTAGGAATTGAAATCGGCTTTTTGCACGCCCTTGCTCTTGAGGTATGTTCCTGCAGGCGAGTCTTCCTTGATGGAACCAGCAGGGGAAATGTGATCGGTCGTGATGGAGTCACCCAGCTTCGCCAGGCAGCGGGCGCCCTTGATGAGCGGAATTCCGGGCGCCTCGTGAGTCATGCCGCGGAAGTAGGGTGGGTTCTGGATATAGGTGGAATCATCCTGCCACTCGAATATCTCGCCTTCAGGCGAATCGATGCTGTTCCACCGTTCATCGCCTTTAAAGACACTGGCGTAATTGGACTTGAACATGTCCGCGGTAACGCTGGCGGCTACGACATCAGCGATTTCGTGGCTGGAAGGCCAGATGTCTTTGAGCAACACCGGCTGACCCCCGCTATCGAAACCCAGCGGCTCTGTGGTGAGGTCCAGGTCCATGCGACCGGCCAGGGCATAGGCCACGACCAGCGGCGGTGAGGCCAGGTAGTTCATTTTTACTTCGGCGTGCACGCGGCCTTCAAAGTTGCGGTTGCCGGACAAGACCGAAACAGCCACCAGGTCATGCTCGCGGATGGCGCGGGAAATTGGCTCTGGCAGGGGACCTGAATTTCCGATGCAGGTCGTGCAGCCGTACCCCACGACATTGAATCCCAAGGCCTCGAGATCATCCAGCAGGCCGGCTTTTTTCAGATAGTCCGTCACCACCCGCGAGCCGGGTCCTAGCGAAGTCTTCACCCAAGGCTTGACGCGCAAGCCCCTGGCCACGGCATTCCTGGCCAGCAAGCCCGCTCCCAGCATCACCTGTGGGTTGGAGGTGTTGGTGCAGGAGGTGATGGCCGCAATGACAATTGCGCCATCGCTGAGCGCAAAATCGGTGCTGTTGAAATTGATTTGCGCCATCGGGGAAGGCAGGACAGATGCATTGCCCACCGCCGAACCACCGCCCTCACCCTCGAAGCGCGCCACCGCGCAGTTTGCCGGTACCCGGTTACTGGTCAGGTCTTTGACGTTTTGCCGGTAGTTTATCGCGGCATCCTTCAGCAGCACGCGGTCCTGCGGGCGTTTCGGCCCAGCCAGGCTGGGCATCACGGTCGACATATCCAGTTCCAGCAGCGAACTGTATTTTGCATCCGCTTGCCCGGCAACCCGGAACATGCCCTGCGCCCTGGAGTAGGCTTCAACCAGCGCTATCTGGTGTTCTGAACGGCCGGAAAGCCTCAGGTATCGCAGGCTCTCCGCATCGATGGGAAAAATACCGCAGGTTGCGCCGTACTCGGGCGCCATGTTGGCAATGGTGGCGCGATCAGCCAGCGGCAGGTGGTCGAGGCCTTGGCCAAAGAACTCCACGAACTTGCCCACCACGCCGTGCCGGCGCAGCATTTGCGTGACGGTCAATACGAGGTCGGTCGCGGTGGCGCCCTCCGGCAATTTTCCGGTGAGTTGGAAGCCCACTACCTGCGGAATCAGCATGGTGATGGCCTGTCCCAGCATGGCAGCCTCGGCCTCGATTCCTCCCACGCCCCAGCCCAGCACGCCGATGCCATTGATCATGGTGGTGTGGGAATCCGTGCCTACCACGGTATCGGGGTAGGCCAGTCCGTTACTGTCGAATACCACCCGCGCCAGGTGTTCAAGGTTGACCTGGTGAACGATGCCGGTATTGGGCGGTACCACGCGAAAATTGCTGAAGGCGTTCTGGCCCCAGCGCAGGAAACTGTATCGTTCCTGGTTACGCTGGAATTCGATGCGATTGTTCAGGTCCAGGGAATCGGCTTTTCCGTAACTGTCCACCTGCACTGAGTGATCAATGACGAGTTCAGCCGGAACCAGCGGGTTGATCTGGCTGGCGGGGCCGCCCAGTGCGGTCATGGCATCGCGCATGGCGGCCAGGTCCACGACGGCCGGCACCCCGGTGAAGTCCTGCAAAACCACCCGGGCCGGGGTGAAGGCAATTTCCGTATCCGGCTCGGCATCCGGTTTCCAGTGGCACATGGCCTCGATGTCATTGCGGCTGACGTCCACGCCGTTTTCGTTGCGCAACAGGTTTTCCAGCAGGATTTTCAAGCTGAAGGGCAGGTGGCTGATTTCGTGTTGGGCGGCAAGCCTGGGCAGGCTGAAATAGCGGTATTCGGTGCCGTCAACCTGCAGTGTGCTGGCGGTGGAAAAAGAGTCAGCCATTACGTTCTCCGTTCCTGGTGGGCTGCAAGGGGAAAATTCGATGGTTGATTATCGCCGATCCCGGTGAACGTTCCCAGTACATCAGGAACCACTGTTGGAAATTAATTGAGCAACAGGGATTTGGCTTCCTGCAGGATCTTTTTGCGGCCGAACAGCAGTTCGAGGCGGCCACCGCCGAGCTGGTCCCACAACACGGCCGAACGCAAGCCCGCCAGGAGTAAAGTCCTGATCCAGTCCACCGTGCGGTCGGTTTTTAAATACTGCGGTTTGCCGCTGACCACGATACGGGGTGTCAGGCGGCTGATGGATTCGGAGTAGAGCAGGGCAATTTGATGCGCCTGCAGGTCTTCCCGTTCGTGGCCTTCCAGTTCAGGACCGGAGTCGGCGATCTGTGTCAGCCGTTGACCCACTAATTGCTGCAGTTGCGCTGATTTTACGAAGCGGCGTTCGATCTGTAACAGGCCCAGGGCGTAGCTCAGCACATCAGTGTTGCGATTCTCGCCCTGCAGCGCGGTGATCAGGGCTTCCAGGCCCAGGCGCAAACAGCTGTTTCCGCCGTACACCGCTTCCACGGAATCAACCTCGAGTTTGAACAGGGACTGCAGGCTGGCGCTGGCGGCGAAACCCGACCAGGTGCCATGCCATGCGGCCTGCCTGACCAGTTCAGTGGCTTGCATTACACCGGCCAACGCCAGGGTTCTTTTATTCATGCGGTCTCAGCCTTTTGTTGCTTGGTTAAGGGTTTACCAGGCCAGCCCGAGGGCGGCGCATCTGATGTGTCTATGATCCCGCCGCCCAGGCAGACCTCCTGGCAGTACAGCACGACTGACTGGCCGGGAGTCACGGCCCGCTGTGCCTGGTTGAAGCGCAATTCGAGGCGGCCGTTCGCGCAGTGCGTGATCACGCAGTCCTGTGCCTGCTGCCGGTAGCGTACCTGGGCCTGTAGCCGGTCACCGCTGCATGGCGGCTGGCCGGATACCCAGTTCAACTGGCTGGCGCTCAGCCGGTGGGAAAGTAGCCAGGGATGTTCGTGATCCTGGCCTGCATACAGCACGTTATCTTCCAAGTCCTTATGCAGGACATACCAGGGTGCGTCTGCATACCCGCGAATGCCACCAATGCCCAGACCTTGCCTTTGGCCCAGGGTGTGGAACATCAAGCCCTGGTGTTCACCGATCAATTCACCTTCAGGGGTGCGGATTTCCCCTGGTTTCGCGCTGACGTATTCGGCCAGGAACTCGCGGAAGTTGCGTTCACCGATGAAGCAGATGCCGGTGCTGTCTTTCTTTGCATGCACGCGCAGGCCGGCCGCCTCAGCGAGCTTGCGCACATCCGGCTTGTCCAGTTCACCGACAGGAAAGTCGGTACATGCCAGTTGGTCTTGCCCCAGGGTGTAAAGAAAGTAGCTTTGGTCCTTGTTTTGATCCTGGCCGCGCAGCAAGCGATGTACGCCATTGGCCGCGTCGGTGCGAGCGTAATGTCCGGTGGCAATGCGTCCAGCCCCCAGGTCACGCGCATGCTCGAGGAAGGTCTTGAATTTGATTTCGCGGTTGCACAGTATGTCCGGATTGGGCGTGCGGCCAGCGCGGTACTCGGCGAGGAAAGTTTCAAACACGTAATCCCAGTACTCGGCGGAAAAATTTCGCCGATGGAGGGGGATGCCCATGCTTTCGGCCACAGCCAGGGCGTCAGCTGCGTCTTCTTCGGCGGGGCAGGCGCCGAAACGATCGTCTTCCTCCCAGTTCTTCATGAACACGCCGGCCAGTGCGCGGCCCTGGCGCTTCAGGCACAAGGCCGCCACGGAAGAATCAACGCCTCCGGACATGGCGACCACGGTCAATTCCTTGTGTGTGGCAGGCAATGTCATGGCGCTATACATGGGGCCAAATGTGAAAAGAAAAAGTGCTGCTTGACACGATGCAATTACCTGCCCCAAGGCATCGACGCGCCGTGCTTGCTACGCTAAAATCTGCGCATGGGACAGGATCTCGAATCGAGGAAAGGACAGGGCATTGAACTGGAGGAAGCCCGGCCAGAAGTCGCGCTGCCGCCAATGTACCGTGTCATCCTGCTCAATGATGACTATACGCCGATGGATTTCGTCATCGAGATACTGCGCCTCTTCTTCGACATGAGCCACGACCGGGCTACGCAGGTAATGCTGCACGTGCACACCCGCGGCAAGGGTGTATGCGGCGTGTTCACGTTCGAAATCGCTGAAACCAAGGTGGTGCAGGTCAACGAGTATTCACGGCAGAACGAACATCCCTTGAAATGCACCATGGAGAAAGCCTGAAATCTTTGCGGAAATTGCTGGTCTGATTTCCAGGCGGCCAGCAATACGGGAACGGCTCTGGACTGGCGCAGACGATCTGTCAATCACCGACACGGGGAAGCGGAATCATGTTCAGCAAGGAATTGGAACTTTCCATCAGCCAGGCTTACCAGGAAGCACGCGAACAGCGTCACGAATTCCTGACCATTGAGCACATGCTGCTGGCCCTGCTCGATAATGCTTCCGCACTCGGTATTCTCAGCGCTTGCGGCGCCAATGTCACCGCGCTGGAAAAGGAAATACGCAAAGTACTGCAAGATACCGTCCCCCTCTTGAAGGAAGGAGACGGCCGCGACACCCAGCCCACCATTGGATTCCAACGCGTATTGCAGCGCGCGCTGTACCACGTGCAGTCGGCCGGCAAGGAAGAAGTGCTGGGCGCCAACGTGCTGGTGGCCATTTTCAGTGAAAAGGATTCCTATGCCAGTTACCTGTTGCACCGCCACGATGTGACGCGCCTGGACGTGGTCAATTACATCTCGCACGGCCTGAGCCGGGTCGAGGGTGAAAAATCCGCTGAACCGGGGCCGGAATTCCTTGATTCGGCGGACGAGCAGATCGATAAGAAGGACAGCGCGTTGGATCGTTTCGCCACTAACCTGAACCAGCGTGCCCGCAATGACCAGATCGATCCCCTGATCGGCCGCCAGCACGAAGTCGACCGCACCATCCAGGTATTGTGCCGCCGGCGCAAGAACAACCCTTTGTTTGTCGGTGAAGCCGGCGTCGGCAAGACCGCCATGGCCGAAGGCCTGGCTTTGCGTATCGTGCTTGGAGAGGTTCCGGACATCCTCGCCGGAGCAACGATATACGCCCTGGACCTCGGCGCGCTGTTGGCTGGCACCAAATACCGCGGCGATTTCGAGAAACGGCTCAAGGCTGTGATTGCAGAACTGATGCAACAGCCGGGATCCATCCTGTTCATCGACGAAATCCATACCATTATCGGCGCCGGGGCGGCGTCCGGTGGCGTGATGGACGCTTCCAACCTGATCAAACCCGTGTTGGCTTCCGGCGACCTGCGCTGCATTGGCTCAACGACTTTCCAGGAATTTCGCAGCGTGTTCGAAAAAGACCGCGCGCTGGCGCGGCGTTTTCAGAAAATCGATATACCCGAGCCCTCGGTGACTGAAACCGTTGAAATCCTGCGCGGCCTGAAAAACCGTTTCGAAGAGCACCATCACGTGCAATATACCGACGCAGCCCTGGTCTCCGCTGCCGAGCTTTCCGCTCGCCACATAAACGACCGCCACCTGCCGGACAAGGCCATAGATGTGATCGACGAGGCTGGCGCGCGCCAGCGCATGCTGCCGCCCGGTGAACGCAAGCGCGTGCTGGATGAACACGATATTGAACAGATCGTCGCACACATGGCGCGCATTCCGGCCAAGCAGGTATCGCGGACCGACCGCGATGCGCTGAAGAACCTCGAACGTGACCTGAAACTGGTGGTGTTCGGCCAGGATGAGGCCATCGGCGCCCTGGCTGCCGCCATCAAGATGTCGCGCTCCGGCCTGGGTGAGTCGGACAAACCCATTGGTTCATTTCTCTTTGCCGGGCCAACGGGAGTGGGCAAGACCGAAGTCACCCGCCAGCTGGCCTTGACCCTGGGCATCGAACTGATCCGGTTTGACATGTCCGAGTACATGGAAGCACATTCCGTATCCCGCCTGGTCGGCGCGCCCCCGGGCTACGTCGGTTTCGACCGCGGCGGCCTGCTGACCGAAGGCGTGACTCGCAATCCGCACGCCGTTCTGTTGCTGGATGAAGTGGAGAAAGCCCACCCGGACATTTTCAATATCCTGTTGCAAGTGATGGACCACGGCAAGCTGACCGATGCCAGCGGCCGTGAAGCGGATTTCCGCAACGTGATCCTGGTGATGACCACCAATGCCGGCGCTCAGCAAAGCGCCCGCCGTTCGATCGGCTTTGCCGAGCAGGATCATTCCACCGATGCCCTGGAAGTCATTCGCGCGACCTTTGCACCAGAGTTTCGCAATCGGCTCGATGCGATCATCAATTTCCGTGCCTTGGACAGGACCATAATCCTGATGGTGGTAGACAAGTTCATCATCGAGTTGGAAGAACAGCTGGCGCTGAAAAACGTCTCCATCTTGGTTACCCGCTCCGCTCGCGAATGGCTGGCGGAGAAGGGATTCGATCCGAAAATGGGCGCCCGTCCAATGCGGCGCGTGATCCAGGAGCAAATCAAGCGGCCACTGGCGGATGACCTCTTGTTCGGTGACCTGGTCGAAGGCGGGGAAGTGCGCGTCAACGCGCCACGTGGCAAGAGCGATAAACTTCAGATCAAGGTGATTGCCAAACCTGCAGATACCAAGGCATTGCCGGCATCTGCCGAGTGAACCGCAAGCGCGGCCGGGTGTTTACTTGGTGCGGTAGGTGATCCTGCCTTTGGACAGGTCGTAGGGGGTCATCTCCACCTTGACCTTGTCTCCGGTGAGGATGCGGATGTAGTGTTTGCGCATGCGGCCGGAAATGTGCGCGGTCACGATGTGACCGTTGTCCAGTTCAACCCTGAACATGGTGTTGGGTAGCGTCTCGAGGACTTTGCCGTCCATTTCTATTACGTCTTCTTTGGCCATATTCTCCAGCCTGTGATTCACGACCGGCTATTGTGCCACCGAAGCACACAGATCGAAAGCACGGATTGCATTACTACGATCCCCGCGCTTCCGACAATCCTGGCCGATGCAGGAGGCCGCTCTCGGCCATCCTTGGCCTTCGCGGCACCGATGCATCCTTGCACATTGGCCGTTTGCGGCCGAAAACCAATGAGCAGGGCTATTCGCGCACGGGCGCGCTCCTGCATGTGGCTATACCAAGGCAGCAATCTCGGGCTTCGCAGTTGACACCGGGAGGCATTCCCTTAAAATACGCTCCCTCACTGCGGGAATAGCTCAGTTGGTAGAGCGCAACCTTGCCAAGGTTGAGGTCGCGAGTTCGAGCCTCGTTTCCCGCTCCATAAATTCAATCACATAGAGCTTCCAGACCAGCTCGGGGCTGAAAAAGTACGGAAAATGCCTGCAAGGCTTTGGATCACGAAGTAACACGCAGCCCCCTAACTAAAGTTTGGGGGTTGTTTCATTTTGGGGTGCATCAAAGGGCAACCGCATTGCATCATTTCGCAGTGATTTCTTACAGACAGGCCGCCCAGGATCAGGCAGGTTGAATCGAAGGTGTCCCCCTTGCACCAGCCCCCGGCTGTACACTGCCGGGGCCTTTTGTTTGATTAAACAAAAGGCTCCGCGCGGGCGAGATTGAAAGCATTCTCCCGTAAACGTATCAATCATCTACACCGCAAAAGTGAGAATTTACTACTTGAGTGTGCGCCTCAAATCTCTCCCCTCCTTGAAAAGAACATGTATTGGACCATTGGTCGTTTGAGTCAATATATCCATTTGCGTAGCAATCACGACCGGTATTGACAGAGCTTCCATGAAGTTGGTATTCCATGCTTCCATCAAAGTACACATCCGAACAAAACAGACCATCCATGCCGGGTCCGAGTTGCAACTCAACTCGATAACAGTGTTCTTCTTCGTACCCAACATATCCCTCAATCCTCTGCGGGGGGCCTCCAAAATCCCAAT
>DATDPS010000243.1:0-11786 GCA_035292625.1 Lysobacterales bacterium
GGACGTGACTCCGTGCAATTCACACTTGCGCGTGCTGGCTGAGCCACTGAAGGAAGGCATACGCGCCGCGGGTGGCACACCCATCGAATTTGGCAGCATCGTCATCTCTGATGGCATTTCCATGGGTTCCGAGGGTATGAAATGCTCCCTCATGTCACGCGAACTGGTGGCGGATTCGATCGAATTGGTTACCCGCGGACATTGCCTGGACGGGGTGGTTGCCCTGGTGGGCTGTGATAAAACCATTCCTGCCGCAGCCATGGCGCTGGCCCGCCTGGACGTGCCCGGCATGGTGATCTATGGCGGCTCCATCATGCCCGGCAAGCACCGCGGCATTCCCATCACCATCCAGGATGTGTTCGAAGCCGTGGGCGCGCACGCGGCCGGCAAGATCGATGACGCGGAACTGACCGAGATCGAAAAGGAAGCCTGCCCTGGCGCCGGCGCCTGCGGCGGCCAGTTCACCGCCAACACCATGGCCATGGCGCTGACCTCGCTCGGCCTCTCGCCGATGGGCGTCAACGACATCCCGGCCATCCACCCCGGCAAGATCGAAGCCATGCGCGCCTGCGGCAGGCGCGTCGTCGAGCAGGTGCGTGAAGGCCAAAGCCCGCGCAGCCTGGTCAGTCACGCGTCCCTGCGCAATGCGGCCACGGTGGTCACTGCCACGGCCGGCTCAACCAATGCCGTGCTGCACCTCCTGGCCATCGCGCGCGAAGCCGGCGTGGCCTTTGACATCGACGAGTTTGACGAGATTTCACGCAAGACACCCATCATCGGCGACCTGAAGCCGGCCGGCCGGTTCATGGCGCCCGATCTGTTCACGGCCGGCGGCACACCGCTGGTCATCAACCGCCTGAAGCAGGCCGGCTTGCTGACCGATACCCCCACCGTATCGGGGCGCAGCCTGTTCGAGGAATGCGCCGGCAAAAAAGAAACGCCCGGCCAGGAAGTGGTCGTCACGGTCGAAAAGCCCCTCAAACCGCGCGGCGGCTTCGGCATCCTGTACGGCAACCTGGCCCCTGAAGGCTGTGTCGCCAAGCTTGCCGGACACGGTGAGTTCAGCTTTACCGGCCCCGCGCGCGTGTTCGAAAACGAGCAGGCCGCGTTTGCCGCGGTGCAGGGCCGCAAGATCAACGCCGGTGACGTGATCGTGATTCGCAACGAAGGACCGAGTGGCGGACCCGGCATGCGCGAGATGCTGGCGGTCACCGCCGCCCTGGTCGGCCAGGGCCTGGATAACTCTGTAGCGCTGATGACCGATGGACGTTTCAGCGGTGCCACCTATGGGTTCATGGTGGGCCACGTGGCACCCGAAGCCGCCCGTGGCGGCCCCATCGCCCTGCTGCGCGAAGGCGATACCATCACCATCGATGTCGACCAGCGCAGCATCCATACCAACGCTGACCTGGATTCGCGCCGTGCCGGCTGGCAGCCGCGCCAGCGGCAATACAACTCAGGAGCGCTGGCCAAGTATGCCTTCCTGGTGTCCTCGGCCTCGCAGGGCGCCGTTACCTCGTTTCCCGAATTTACCGATCAATTTCATTCACCGGATCAATGAAGCAGGAGATTTCGCAATGACCATGTACTTTGAAAAAGACGCAAGCCTCAAACCCCTGCAAGGCAAAACCGTGGCCATCATCGGCTATGGCAGCCAGGGCCGCGCCCACGCCAACAACCTGCACGACAGCGGCGTCGATGTCGTGGTTGGAGCGCGCCCCAATGGCGCGTCCTGGATGCTGGCGAAACAGGATGGCCTGGCCGTGGCCACCCCGGCCGAGGCGGCAGCCAAAGCCGACCTGATCGCCATCCTGATGCCGGACATGGTGCAGCCCAAAGTGTTCGAAGAGGCCATCCTGCCCAACGCCAGGGCCGGCGCTTCCATCCTGTTTGCGCACGGTTTCAATATCCACTTCGGCCAGATCAAAGTGCCCAACACCATGGACGTCATCATGGTGGCGCCCAAGGGTCCGGGCGATCTCGTCCGCCGCCAGTACCAGGAAGGCAAGGGTGTGCCCTGCCTGATGGCCATCCAGCAGGACGCTTCGGGGGAGGCCTTTGACCGCACGCTGGCCTATGCCCACGGCATTGGCGGCACCCGCGGCGGCGTCATCACCACCACCTTCGCGGAAGAAACCGAAACCGACCTGTTCGGCGAGCAGGCGGTGTTGTGCGGCGGCACCACCGAACTGGTCGTGAAGGGATTTGAAACGCTGGTCGAAGCGGGTTACCAGCCGGAAGTGGCTTATTTCGAGTGCATGCACGAGCTCAAACTGATCGTCGACCTGTTGTTCGAGGGCGGTCTCGCCAAGATGAATCGCTTCATCAGCGAAACTGCGCAGTACGGCGATTTCACCCGCGGCCCGCGCATTGTCGACGACTCCACCAAGCAGCGCATGAAGGAAATCCTGGGCGAGATCAAGGACGGCACCTTTGCCCGGCAATGGGCGGCAGAATACGCCAGCGGCCTGAAGGAATTCCGCCGCATGGAGCAGGCTGACCTCAATCACCCGATCGAAAAAGTCGGTGCTTCCCTGCGTGAACGCATGAGCTGGATTACCCCGGCGGACCAGAAGAAATCCGCCGCCTGAAGAACGTAAAGTAAGGAGTACGCACGATGAACGATTACGTACATATTTTCGACACCACGCTGCGCGACGGCGAGCAATCCCCCGGCTGTTCCATGAACGTGGAGGAGAAGCTACAGGTCGCAAAGGTGCTCGATGAACTGGGCGTGGACGTCATCGAGGCGGGTTTCCCTGCTGCATCCGAAGGTGATTTCGAGTCCGTCAGGGCGGTGGGAAACCTCGGCCTGGATGCCATCATCTGCGGCCTGGCCCGCACCCGCCTGGCGGACATCGACGC
Source organism: Lysobacterales bacterium (assembly GCA_035292625.1). Classification (GTDB taxonomy): domain Bacteria; phylum Pseudomonadota; class Gammaproteobacteria; order Xanthomonadales; family SZUA-36; genus SHZL01. Next base: position 2,866 of record DATDPS010000243.1, read on the forward strand.
CGTGGCCCGTTCGCTGGAGTCGGCCAGGAAAAAGCGCCTGCACATTTTCCTCGCCACCAGCCCCATTCATCGCGAGTACAAGCTGAAAATGGGCAAGCAGCAGATCATCGATGAGATGACCGCCGCCGTGGCCCATGGGCTCAAGTTCTTTGACGACATCGAGGTCACGGCTGAAGACGCCGGCCGTACCGAGATCGATTTCCTGGTGGAGTATTTCCAGGCAGCGGTTGACGCGGGTGCGCGCGTGCTGAACGTGCCGGACACCGTGGGGTATGTCACACCCGGCGAAATCCGCCAGCAATACGAACACCTGGTAAGCCACCTGCGCATGCCCGGCACGGTGATCCTGAGCTGCCATTGCCACAACGACCTGGGGCTGGCAGTGGCCAACAGCCTGGCTGCGATCGAAGGCGGCGCCCGGCAGGTGGAATGCACCATCAACGGCATTGGCGAGCGCGCCGGCAACTGTTCACTTGAAGAAGTGGTGATGACACTGCGCACCCGGCATGACCGTTACCAGTTGCGCACCGGCATCGACACCACCCGTCTTTACCCGGCCAGCCGCGTGGTCAGCGCGGTCACCGGTTCACGGGTGCAGCCCAACAAGGCCATCGTCGGCAGGAATGCCTTCGCCCACGAAGCCGGCATCCACCAGGACGGCGTACTGAAACATGCTGAAACCTACGAAATCATGCGGCCCGAGGACGTGGGTGTTCCCGAAAACAGCCTGGTGCTGGGCAAGCACAGCGGGCGGCACGCTTTCCGCGACCGGCTGGAGACCCTTGGCTTCAGCATTAACGACGAACTGCTGGAGCAACTGTTCGGCCGCTTCAAGCAACTGGCCGACCGCAAGAAAAGCGTTTACGACGAGGACATCGAGGCGCTGGTGCTGGGCACCGATCAAAGCGGTCCATGGCACCTCGATGCCATTTCGATCCACACCGAAGTGAACAATTCCGACCAGTCCGCCGAAGCCAGCCTGAAACTGCGTTTCAACGGCCAGGCGCCGCGCATTTTCAGCGGCCGCGGTGACGGGCCGGTGAATGCCATCGTCAACGCCATCAGGCTGATCCTGAACGAGGACTTGCACGTCGAGGAATTCCAGGTCAGCGCGGTATCGAGCGGCAGCGATGCACAGGGCCGCGCCATTGTGCGCGCCACCATCGGCGCCAGCCGCTACCAGGGCACCGGCGTATCGACGGATATCGTCGAAGCCTCCGCCCAGGCTCTGGTGACGATCATGAACCGCCACCACCAGCACCAGGGCAAGAGCATCGCCGAACCCCAGTTGAAGGCAGCCGTCTGAACATCGTGACCACGCTGTTCGAGAAGATCTGGCAGCGGCACGTGGTACGTGAGGAGTCCGCGCCGGGTGGCGATTGCGCACCCGCCATTCTCTACATCGACCTGCACCTGTTGCACGAAGTGACCACACCACAGGCTTTCTCCGAGCTGAAGCAGCGCGGCCTGCGAGTGCGGCGGCCGGGCCGCTGCCTGGCCACCATCGACCATTCAACACCCACCCTGCCGCCAGATGCGCAGGGGCTGCGGCATTACGTCACCGATCAGGCGCAGCAACAGGTCGAGACCCTGTACCGCAATTGTGCGGAATACGGTATCGAATTACACGGCTGGGACAGCCCGCACCGCGGCATCGTCCACGTCATCGGCCCCGAAATGGGTGCAACGCAACCGGGCATGACCATCGTCTGCGGTGACAGCCACACGGCAACGCATGGAGCCTTCGGTGCCCTGGCTTTTGGCATCGGCACCACCGAGGTGGGCCATGTGCTGGCCACGCAATGTCTGTTGCAAGCCAAGCCAAACACGCTGGGCATTCGCATCGAAGGCGCGCTCGGACCGGGCGTGTCGGCCAAGGATGTGATCCTGCACATCATCGGCGCCATCGGTGTCGATGGGGGCACGGGTTCGGTGATTGAATACTTCGGCAGCACGGTGCGGGCCATGGACATGGAAAGCCGCATGACGCTGTGCAACATGTCCATCGAGTGCGGCGCGCGTGCCGGGATGGTGGCTCCGGACGAGAAAACGTTTGCCTGGCTCAAAGGCAGGCCCATGGCTCCAAAAGGCGCTGACTGGCAGCGCGCCGTGGCGGGCTGGAAAACCCTGCACACGGATGCGGGTGCCCGCTTCGACCGCCTGGTTGAAATCGACGTCACCAAAATCCAGCCCAGTGTCACCTGGGGCACGCATCCCGGCATGGTGATTGCGATCAACGACAGGGTGCCTGGCTCGGATGACGTTTCCACGCGCGATGCCCTGGCCTATATGCAACTGGAAGGTGGCGCGCCTTTGGCAGGGCAGCACGTGGATATCGTGTTCATCGGCAGTTGCACCAATTCACGGCTTACCGACCTGCGGGCCGCCGCATCCATCATGAAGAATCACCATGTGGCCGCCGGCACCCGCGTTCTGGTAGTGCCGGGTTCAGAGCTAACCAAACAGGAAGCCGAGCAAGAAGGCCTGCACCGTATATTCATCGATGCCGGCGCCGAATGGCGCGAGCCAGGGTGCTCCATGTGCATCGGCATGAACGGCGATATCGCCCAGCCCGGTGAACTGGTGGTCAGCACCAGTAACCGTAATTTCAAAGGCCGCCAGGGGCGCAATGCACGCACCGTGCTGGCCAGCCCGCTGACTGCCGCGGCCTGCGCCATCACCGGCCAGGTCACCGATCCGCGGCTGTGCATGGAAGCCGGAGCATGAGCGCCAGCGGCATCATCGAAACACGCACTTTCAACCTGCCGTTCGATAATATCGACACGGACCAGATCATCCCGGCGCAGTTCCTGACGACCACCGAACGCGACGGCCTGGGCCAGTTCTGCTTTTACCATTGGCGGTTCAACCCGGATGGCGGTCCCAGGGAAAATGACCCGCTTAAAATGCGTCTTCCGCAACAGCAGGCGCTGGTAGCCGGCGCCAATTTTGGGTGTGGATCATCCCGCGAACACGCGCCCTGGGCTCTGCTGGACCTGGGTTTCCGCGTCATCATCAGCAGCAAATTTGCCGACATCTTCCGCAACAATGCGCTCAAGAATGGCCTGCTGCCGCTGGCCGCCGAACAGCCGGTGATCGATTTCCTCCTGGCCCATCCGGACCATCGGGTGCGAATTAACATCCCAGCCATGCGGCTCGAAGTGAATGGACTCGGAAGTTTCGATTTTCCCCTCGATCCCTTTGCCGCCCACTGCCTGGCCCAGGGCATCGATCAACTGGATTTCATCCTGCAACACGAAAAGGACATTGCCCGGTATGAGCAAGGCATCGAACGCTGATCGTCCCTCGTTCCGGGTCGTCGCCCTACCAGGTGACGGAGTGGGCACTGAAGTCTACGCGGTGGCGGAACAGGTGCTGGCCCTGCTCTGCCGGCAATTTGCCATCGAAATTCAGATTGAAAAACACCTGATTGGAGGAGCCGCAGTGGACGCCACCGGGGATCCCCTGCCCGCTGCAACCATAGAGGCCTGCAAACACGCGGATGCCATTCTGCTCGGCGCCGTTGGCGGCCCCCAATGGGACGGAATGCCGTCAGCGCAAAGGCCGGAAAAAGGGCTGCTGCGCCTGCGCTCCGAATTTGGCCTGTTCTGCAATCTGCGCCCGGTTGTCACCCACCCGGCCCTGCACCGCTTTTCACCATTGAAAGCAGAAAAACTCCAGGGCGTGGACCTGTTGATGGTGCGGGAATTGACGGGTGGCATCTATTTTGGCGAGAAGAGCCGCGATACCGACAGCGCCCGTGACCTGTGCGTTTACTCCCGCGCGGAGATCGAACGGGTCACGCGCAAGGCCTGTCAGCTGGCGCGATTGCGCGATGGCCGCGTCACCCACGTCGACAAGGCCAATGTGCTGGAAACTTCCCGCCTGTGGCGTGAAGTTGTGACCCGGGTGGTGGCGGAAGAGTTTGCTGATATTCGCCTCGACCACATGCTGGTGGACTCTGCCGCCATGCACCTGCTTACCCATGCGCGCGATTTCGACGTCCTGCTGACGGAAAACCTGTTTGGTGACATCCTGTCCGATGAAGCCTCTATGCTGTGCGGCTCCATGGGCCTGCTGCCCTCAGCTTCGCTGCGAGAAGACCGCTTCGGCCTGTACGAACCGGTGCACGGTTCCGCGCCGGACATTGCCGGCAAGGGCATCGCCAACCCCTATGCCATGCTGCTCTCCGTGGCACTGATGTTGCGCCACTCGCTGGACTGCCCGGCGGCTGCCGGGGCGCTGGAACAGGCCATATTCCGCTGCTGGGAAGAAGGCGTATTGACGCGTGACCTGGTGCCGGATGGCCACACCACGGCCGAAGTGGCCGTCGCCGTGTGCGAACGCCTGGCCACCACCACAACGGCCGCAGCAGTCGGGTAAGCCGGCATGGAATCGTCACGCACATCAGCCGGCGAAAGTGGTGGGGCATCGGCTTCAGCCATGGCCATCGTAGCCACGGAAGAACACCGCAAGGCGATCTTTGACCGCTACATGCCGCAGATACTGCAGTGCCGCCTGGAGGATCTGGTGGTTGAAACCCCAGTGCAGGCCATGCCCTTGATGTCGGAACGGCTGGGACTAACCGTCTTGATCAAGCGTGAAGACCTGCAGCCGGTGTTCTCCTTCAAGCTGCGGGGCGCCTACGCCAGGTTGCGCTCGATGAACTCCGCCCAGCGTGCACGCGGCGTGGTCTGCGCATCGGCCGGCAACCATGCCCAGGGAGTGGCTTTGGCGGCACGCCACATGGGCGTTGACGCGCTGGTGGTGATGCCGGCCGTCACTCCGGCCATCAAGGTCAACGCGGTGAAAAAGCTGGGAGCATCGGTGCTGATCGAAGGTGATGATTTCGATGCCGCCTGTGCGCATGCCGTGCAGATGGCGCGGGAACAGGGCCGCGAATTCATCCACCCCTACGATGATCCTGAAGTCATTACCGGCCAGGCGACGATTGCCCTCGAGTTGATCCGGCAAGCGGCGCGGCCCATCGATTATTTGTTCATTCCCATCGGCGGCGGCGGGCTGGCCGCGGGCGTTTCGCTGGTGGCGCGTTTCCTGCAGCCTGGCATCCGCCTGATCGGCGTCGAGGCACAGGAATCCGCTTCCATGCAAGCCGCCTTGCAGGCTGGTTTTCCAGTGACCCTACCCGAAGTCGGACATTTCGCCGAGGGCGCGGCGGTGCGGCGCGTGGGTGACAACAGCTTCGAGATCTGCGCGCAAATGCTGGATGAAGTCATCACCGTCGACAGTGACGAGATTTGCGCGGCCATCCAGGACGTGTACGAGGATACCCGCGCCATCGCCGAACCCGCCGGCGCCCTGGGAGTTGCCGGCATGAAGCGTTATTTCCAGGACCATCCCGGCAGCACGGGTTGTGCGGCGGCCATCCTGTCTGGCGCCAACGTGAATTTCGCCCGTTTGCGGCACATCGCCGAACGCGCCGCCGTGGGTGAAGAACAGGAAGCCCTGCTCGGCGTGACCATCCCCGAGCGCCCCGGCAGTTTCCTCGAGTTTTGTGAAACCGTGGGCTTGCGCGGCATCACCGAGTTCAACTACCGCTACGCCGATAAAGCCGATGCGCACATATTCGTCGGTATCGAGTTGAAGCAAGGCCCTGCGGAAAAGCGGGAAATCATCAACAGCCTGGTGGAGCGTGGTTTCCCGGTCAAGGATCTGTCAAATAACGACATGGCGCGTCTGCACATCCGCCACATGGTGGGCGGCCGCGCGGCAGTTGAAAACGAGCGGCTGTACCGTTTTGAGTTCCCCGAGCGATCAGGCGCTTTGCTGAAATTCCTGCGCGGCATGAAGACCGACTGGAACATCAGCCTGTTCCACTACCGCAACTACGGCGCCGAATACGGCCGGGTGCTGATGGGCATCCAGGTGCCGGAAGAAGACATGATCAACTTCCATCGCTTCCTCAAATCGACCGCTTACCCCTGGCAGGCCGAAGCCGACAACGAGGCCTACCGCATGTTTGTCGGGCCACCGATTTAAGCTCTTAGTACGTTATGCCGGGCTTGACCCGGCATCCAGTGCCAAGCATCGTCGCGTTTCACCCCAGACCTGGATGGGCCTTCAAGCGGAGTACAACCTGCGTGTGGCGCAGCGCCTGATCAGCGCCGAGGTGGACAGGCGAGTGCAGCAGCACGCGGCGTAGGCAGAACGGCGTGCCACCAAATGTGAACGGTAACGTCGCTTGGTCGCAGCGCAAACGCCAGCAGGTCGAGGCGCTAGTGGTGCTGCCAGGCTGCTAGTTCGGCCGGAGCACCAACCAAGGGCGGTCCGGAAAATTCCGCTTCGATGAGCACCTCTACCTTGTCGCTGACGCCCATCGTGGTGCCGGGGGCCGGAATTCCAAAAGCAATACCGAATTCAGAGCGCAGTAAGGAGCCGTGCGCCGAGAAACCGATGCGCGCATGCGGGTCCATCGGATGTCCCGCGTAGCCGCCGTTGTAGGTGGCTTCCAGAACAACAGGTTCGGTTATGCCATGCAGCGTGAATTCACCCACGATTTGAAAGGTGTTCGTTCCTGTCGGTTCGACTTTGGTGGAACGGAACGTCATCTCGGGAAACTGCGCCGCAGCCAGCCACTGTTCCCCCAGCAGCGTGTCGGTGAAGCCCTCCGGCGGGCTGTCGAGATCGAGGGAATGTGAGTCTATCGTCACCACCACGCTCGAAGCCGCGATGGCGGCGGGATCGAATTGCAACTCCGCATCGAAGCGTTTGAAGCGCGCGGTGTAGTTTGAAAAGCCGAGGTGATCCACGCGAAAGATGAGGCTCGCATGCGTCTTTTCGAGTGTGTAAGCGCCCGACGGCACTCCCCCTGCAGCAGGCGGAGGCGTGCTGGAAGCGGTAGGCGGTTCTTCGGCCACCAACGGTTGCAGCGAGCAGGCCCCGAATGCAAGGAGACCAAAGAGTATGCAGCATGGTTTCATTTGACGGCTCCCTTGTTGCGATGGACTGAAAGTGGAATCTTCAACCGGTTATTCCCAGGACGACCACTATTATCACCAAAAGACCATTGGCGAGTCCGTGGGCAATGATCGCCGGCCAAGTGTTCTCGAGTCTCTGCGCAACATAGGACAAGGCCAGGCAGCCCGGCAATATGGTGAGGAGATTCCAGGGGGCGAACCCGTGAAATGCAGTCCACAACAATCCATGGATGAGCCATGCCCGGTTACCATGTGCCAATTCCTGACGTGGCAGGATGTAACCCCTCCACCAGAGTTCTTCACCAAAGGTGGCAATCATGAGAGACGTGACCAACACCGGGAGAATCCACCAATTGCCTGCGAGCGGCACGCCCATGAAGTCCGTTGGAAGAGCGCCGCTCGCTAAATCCCCTTGAGCGTGTGGTTTCAGTTCCGCCGGCCAGTAATCGGGTGGAGCAAAAAAGCTGATAGATGCCAGCCAATGGGCCGTAAAGGAAAGCAGTCCCGCCGAGAACACCATGAACAGAGCCAGGCCAATGGTCCACAGCCACGATTTGCCGTCCATGCTTTTCAACCTGAACCGATTCTTGAATTCGACCCAGGACATGACATTCCCTTCGCGACGATACGCGATGAGGGATGCTGCAATCAGCGCCAACATGGGGACTGTCGCGTATACCATTAAGTAGTTGAAAAAAATGTGAACGCCGCGCGCCGCCAGAAGGGGCATGACCACATACACGATGAAGATGACGACCACAGCCGGAATGCCAAAATAGAGCAGCGCCACCCAGATGGGCATGGGTTTGACGCTATGGCCAGTTGGATTCATTGAGGTTCCAGCGTGTTGGCTGTGTCAGTCGCCAAACCGCCCACCCACCCTGGCCAATTTTTCCAGCAAGGGCGCAGGCTGCCAGTCTTGCGGGCGGCCGAGGGTGTCGCGAAACTCGCAAATCCGCTGGTAGACTGCCGGCAAGCCCACACTGTCGGCGTAAAACATCGGCCCGCCGCGATGGGCCGGGAAGCCGTAACCCGATAAATAGACGATATCAATATCACTCGAGCGCTGCGCTATACCCTCCTCCAAAATCCGCGCTCCTTCGTTGATCAGCGGATAGATCGCCCGCTCGACGATTTCCGCATCGCTGAATGCCCTGGCTTTTATGCCCAGGCGGCGGGCCTCGGCCTTGATCATTGCGTCCACCGCGGGATCTTCCTCGCGGCCGCGCGTTTTGGCGTCGTAGCGGTAGTAACCGGCGCCGGTTTTCTGCCCCAGCCGGTTCAGTTCCACCAGTTGGTCAGCCACGTGCACGGAGGGGTGATCCTCCAGTCCGGGGCGAGCCTGGCGCGCCTTGTAACCGACATCCAGTCCCGCCAGGTCAGCCACGGCCAACGGGCCCATGGCCATGCCAAACGATTCCAGAGCGTGGTCGATTTGCGCCGGGCTTGCGCCTTCGAGCAGCATCATCTGCGCTTCGCGGAAATAACCTCCGAGCATGCGGTTGCCGATAAACCCGTAGCAAACGCGGGCCAGGACGGCCACTTTGCCGATGGTCTTGGCCAAGGCCATGACCGTGGCGATCACATCGTCGGCGGTCTTCTCGCCGCGCACCACTTCCAGCAGCTTCATGACATTGGCCGGGCTGAAAAAGTGCATGCCGACCACGTCCTGCGGGCGGGCGGTGGCGGCCGCGATAGCGTCGATGTCCTGGTAGGAGGTGTTTGACGCGAGTATGGCTCCGGGTTTGCAGGTTTCATCCAGTTGGCGGAACACCGTTTTCTTGATTTCGGGATTTTCAAATACGGCCTCGATCACGAGGTCCGCCTGGGCCAGGTCCTGGTAGGACGTGGTGCCGCTGATCCGGCCCATGAACTGCTCCACCTGTTCCGGGGTGAAGCGGCCGCGGGCCGCCGAGCGCTCGTAATTGCCGCGGCACACTGCAATGCCATGGTCCAGCGCTTCGCGGTTGAGCTCCAGCAGCG
>DATDPS010000244.1:0-8181 GCA_035292625.1 Lysobacterales bacterium
TGGAAATGCTTATCCCTACCGGTTGTTCATGTGAGCTGAGGCCCCAGAGGATAGACAAGGCATACCCGAAGGACTCAAGCCCACGTTCACCGAACTTTGCGATAGCCGGGTCGACACGTTTCGGTATGGCCGCGTCTTGCGAGCGACCCATGTCATCGCACTGTTCCGAGTGGACGGGTTAGGCCCCGTTTTTCCGGACACATCTGAAAAGCTTTGGACTGCCCCCCGTTTGCCCGGTGCCTGTATAGCTACTAGAATGAAGCGCCGGTTCACCCAGGAGAAGTCATGCGCCCGCTGCTAGCTATCGTCGTTATGTCGTGCCTACTCGCTCTGCCCGCAATTTCCGTGCAAGCCGAGGAGTTGACCGTATCACCCACTGATACCCTGCAGTCCCTGCTTGAAGCGCGCAAAGGCAAAACGGTCACGCTGCGCCTGAGTGGCGGTGAGGAAATTACTGGCGTGGTGCGTGAAACCACCGGCACCCTTGTCGTGCTTGGATCGCTTTCTGGCCGTGAGTTTTTCGACGCAGCGGTTGCCCTCGAAAAAATCGAAGCGCTTATCGTCCGCAACCAATAGCGGCACTGCCGGCCGGCTGAGCTCCTTGCGTCCCTGGTGCTTGCTGGAGTAGCTGCTTGCACCGAACCAGCATGTTCAAGAATTTCCTCTTGGTACTGTTCTCGCTGCTGCTGGTATTGCTGGCAGCAGAAGCCGGTTTGCGGGTAACGGGCATCGGTTCCTATTCGACTGCCGAGCGGGTCCTGTTTTACAGCAAACCTTCGCTGCTCGTGGACGAACACGGGGTAGTAAGGTACACGCCCGATTCAACCCACCGGGTAGTAGCGGTTTATGGGGAAAATATAGAATTCGATACGACGCAAGCCATCAATAATTGGGGCTTTGTCGATAATGTCGATTATTTGGCAAGCGATGAAAACGTCAAGGATGTGGTCTTCATTGGCGACTCGTTCACGGAAAGCACAGGAGGAAACAGCACCTGGGTGCAATTGTTGCGAAAAAATGCCCGGCAACGGAACGTCGCCTTCCATAACTTCGGCATTGGTGGAACGGGGATACTGCATTTTTCACGTCTGTTGAAACATGTGCAGCCCTTGAGCGGTATCGATGAGCTTTACATCGTCGCGCTCTCGGACGATTTTTATCGGCCTTACTGGTATCCCATTGCGGATGAAACCGGAGTTCGGTTTTGTACCGAAAATCTGAGCGAGGCAGACTGCATCGCGCAAGAAAAGCCAATCATCCAACACCTCGAAGGCCAGGAATCAGACTCGCAAATCGTTGAGCGCGCACGATCTGTCTACGCTGAGGCCGCGGTACAAGCTGAAAAACCGTTTTACGCTTCCCTGAACCTGTTCAATATTGCCTGCGATGCTTATTTGTCCGTATCCCATGGACATATGCTCAATGAAAACTGCCCGTGGCTGAACAGAACGGCGCGCCATTTGGGTGACCCGGCGCTGCAGGAAAGATTCAGGCAGTCGCTGGTTGAACTGGAATCCATTGCCGGAGGCTTCGATGGCAGTGTGGTCAAGGTCCTGCACCTGCCTACAAAACCTGAAATTGTATCTGGTGAGTACAATCTGGACTTGGCCAAGGTGCTGGCTGGGCATTCAGTCGGATATGTGTCATTACTTGAACAGTGCGAGTGGTCACTCGACATGTTTTATACACATGACGACCATCCGAATGACATGGGTTACCAGAATATTGCGAATTGTTTGGCCAGGGTTCTGGCGTTTTGAGGTTTCGGGTGTCATGCCCAGCGTGAACAACCCGAAGTCCGATCAGTCGAGGTCGAACGCGCTGCTGTAGTCGGTCTTGAGGGACATGTCCTGGTCTTGCTTGAACAACAGGCAATTGCCCACCGCCAGCACGTCCAGTTCGTTCCCCATGAAACAACGGAAGGCGTCCTCCGGGGTGCAGACAATGGGTTCACCGCGCACGTTGAAACTGGTATTGACCAGGACGGGACAGCCGGTGCGCGCCTTGAATGCCGCAATCAGGGCGTGAAACCGTGGGTTGGTTTCCGCGTGAACGGTTTGTACCCGAGCTGAAAAGTCGATGTGCGTCACCGCCGGTATTTCCGAGCGGACTACATTCAATTTTTCAATCCCGAACAACGCCTCTTGCTCTGCGGTCATCGTTTTTTGCCGCTGGTCCTGTACCTGCGCCACCAGCAGCATGTATGGGCTGTCACACTCGAGCTGGAACCAGTCTGCTGCATCTTCGCTCAATACCGCGGGCGCAAAGGGGCGAAAACTTTCCCGGTACTTGATTTTCAGGTTGAGGTTTTTCTGCATGGACGGGGAGCGGGGATCGCCAAGGATGGAGCGGTTGCCCAATGCCCTGGGACCAAATTCCATCCGGCCCTGGAACCAGCCTACGGCTTTTTCCGCGGCCAGGGCATCGGCAACGCCTTCGATCAGTTCCTGGTCATCCACCACATTGAATCGTGCGCCGACAGCAGCCAGTCGTGCTTCTACATCATCCTGCCGGTATTCCGGGCCGAGAAAACTGCCCGACATGGAATCCATGGCATCACCAGGAGGCCTGGGTTTGGCCTGAAACTGGTGATAAGCAAGGTAAGCAGCGCCAATTGCACCCCCGGCATCGCCGGCGGCGGGTTGGATCCAGATTCGCTCGAACGAGCCGTCCCGCAGCACTTTGCCGTTGGCGACGCAATTCAGCGCGACACCACCGGCCAGGCACAGATTGCGTTTACCGGTTTCCCTGGACAGGGCCCGGGTGATGCGCAGCACGATTTCTTCGGTCACGGCCTGGATCGAGGCGGCGAGATCCATGTGCTTTTGGGTCAATGGCTGTTCGGGATCGCGCGGCGGGCCGCCGAACAAATCGTCGAAGCGCCGGTTGGTCATGCGAAACCCGGTGCAATAATCAAAATAGTCCAGGTTGAGCCGAAACGAGCCATCGGGTTTGATATCAACCAGTTGCTCGAGAATGAGCTTCCGGTAGGCGGGCTCGCCATAGGGGGCCAGACCCATCAGTTTGTATTCGCCGGAATTGACCCGGAACCCGGTGTAGTAGGTAAAAGCCGAGTACAACAACCCCAGCGAATGCGGCCAGTGAATTTCCCGCGTCATGAGCAGATTGCGGCCATCTCCCTCGGCCACCGAGGCCGTCGCCCATTCCCCGACCCCGTCCATGGTCAATACCACTGCATGGTCAAAGGGTGAAGGGTAGTAAGCGCTGGCCGCGTGGCTATGGTGGTGTTCGGCGAACAACAGGCGTTCGTCCCAGTCGAATCCCGGCGATTGCTCTTTCAGCTTGTTCGCCAGCAGGGATTTCTGGAACAGCTTTTCCTTGAGCCATAGCGGAATTGCTTTGGCAAAGCTTGGAAACCCGCGCGGAGCGAAGGCAACGTAGGTTTCCAGCAAGCGGTCGAACTTCAATAAGGGTTTATCGTAAAACGCCACGAAGTCGACATCGGCAAGCTGGATGCCAGCCGAAGCCAGGCAATAGTTAATGGCCTGCGCCGGGTAGGCCGAGTCGTGCTTTTTGCGGGTGAATCGTTCCTCTTGCGCCGCGGCAACAATTCGGCCGTCCACGAGCAGCGCCGCGGCGCTGTCATGGTAGTAGGCGGAAATACCCAGAATGCGCAAATTATTCAGAAAATCGTGTAAATGAAAGGCGCGATGGCACTGCCTTGTGCCAGAACCAGCAGCCCTCCAAGCAGGGCCATCGTCAGCAGTATGGGTAGCAGCCAGAATTTCTTCCGCGTGCGCATGAACAACCAAAGTTCTTTAAGTAATGACATGTCCGCAGTTCAAAATTGCCGTTTCATCGATTCTGGTGCTGGTCCCGGTGGATCGCGCATCACCCAATATGTCGAAGCTTCTGGTTCCGGCGCCAGGGCGAGGGGGCGCTTACCCAGGGCGCGCATGATCCATGCGGTTGGTGTCACGACGAGGAAAAACAGCAAGCCCAATACCAGCGGATTTACCAGCCGGTGCAGGAGCAGCCCGAAGGCTGTCCATAGCCGGTTCAGCGGTGACAAAATTCCTGGAACCGTCAGGGCAATGATCAGTAACACGGCGCTGATGGCCAGGGCCCACGCATGCGGCGGTGCTGCGCCAAAGAGCGGGATAAAAGCGACAAGGCCAAAGGCGGCGGCCATCACCAGGCCAAAAGACCGGTTCGAAGCGGTCTTGAGGGGTTCGCGTGAGACGTAGGCCTCGTGCGTGCCCTGGTTTTCCGACATGAACTTTAGCCCCGCTGAGTCGATTGGCAGGTGGATTCTTACACCTCTGTTGGTGAAATTGTAACATCCATTCGACGGCTCAGACTTCCTGACTCAACAGGTTCGAGCTGGATTGCTGGCGAAGTTTGGCCCGCGCAGGCGGCTCAGCCCCAGAACCGTGAATCGAAAACCTCGACCTGCCCACGGTGGTATTCAAGCCCGAGTGGGTGATCGTACTTGAGCAGCAAGGGCCCATCGATATCGACGAAATCGCATAATTGGGCAACGACAAATGACGGCGCCATGCTGAGGGAAGTTCCCGCCATGTTGCCGACCATCAACTGACAGCCTTTTGCCCGCGCCGCCCTGGCCAGCAACAGTGCTTCGGTCAGGCCGCCGGTCTTGTCCAACTTGATATTGATCATGCTGTAACGCCGGGCCGCTGTGTCCAATTCCCCACTGTGCAGGCAGGATTCATCGGCACACAGTGGTACCGGAGAAGCAAACCCTTCCAGCACAGCATCAGCGCCTCGCGGCAGTGGCTGCTCCAGCATGGTCAGACCCAATTCAGCACACGCGGGTAGCACCGATTTCAACTGCTCGAAACTCCATCCCTGGTTGGCGTCCACCACCAGCTGCGCATCCGGCCGGGCGGCGCGGATTGCCGCCAGTTTCTCAATGGGTATATGTCCGTCCAGCTTGATCTTCAGGATGGGGCTGTTGATGGCGGCCCGGGCTTTCTCTGCCATGGCTTCGGCTGTGCTTTCCAGGCCGATGGTAAAGACGGTCGTGACCGGCCCGGGATTGATTCCGGTGAGTTGCCAGATGGTTTTTCCGCAGCGTTTGCACTCCAGATCCCACAAGGCGCAGTCGAGGGCATTGCGCGCGCCACCGGGTGGTAAAAGTTTTTGCAGGCCCTGTTTTGAAATACCGCGACGAACCTCGGCAATAATGGATTGAACCTGCTCATTGATGCTTTCAGCGGTCTCGCCCAGGTAATAAACACCCTGCGCCTCGCCCCGGCCGAGAAAACCATCCTGGGCAATTTGCACCACGAGGCTGCGCGCGAGTGTCCACTCGACTCCGGAAATACGGAATGGCTGGATCAGTTCCCATTCTTCGATATGCGAGCTGATTTTCATGAATTGGCCTTGACGGATGGTGCGCCGATTATAGGCACACACCTGGCGCAACACGAGGGCCCGGCGAAACCCCTCGCATGCAAAATGCCGGCCGGCAGTTGGCGGCGCCTTGCACCGGTTTCTCCCATCCGGCACAATGCCGGTCCCGCTGCATTTGGTTCAGGCCCAATGGCGTGGAAACGTTCATGGTGGCCCTTGCTTGTCCCCTCGCGACGAAACGCTGTGAACCCCGTCAGGCCCGGAAGGGAGCAGCGGCAATGGCGATCTCGGGCGCCGGGGTGTGGCGGGCAGGGGCTACCACCTTCTGAATTTTTCCATCGGTTGCCCGGCTCAGTCTGCCGATCTGCGGGCTGTCTGTTATAGTGGGCCAATGTGAGCGATTCGATCCCAATGTTGAACCCAATGGCATGAGCTACCAGGTGCTGGCGCGAAAATGGCGCCCCAAATCCTTTAAACAATTGGTCGGGCAGGAGCATGTTATCCGGGCGCTGGTCAATGGCCTGGACCAGGGCCGGGTGCACCACGCATTCCTTTTCACCGGCACCCGTGGTGTCGGTAAAACCACGCTTGCCCGCATCATGGCCAAGTGCCTGAATTGCGAACGCGGCGTCGCTTCCCAGCCCTGCGGCGAGTGCGCCAGCTGTGTCGATATCGACGATGGCCGATTTGTCGACATGCTGGAGATCGACGCCGCTTCCCGCACCGGGGTGGATGACACGCGGGAATTGCTGGATTCGGTGCAATACACACCCAGTCGCGGGCGATTCAAGGTCTACATCATCGACGAAGTGCACATGCTGTCGAAAAGCAGCTTCAATGCCTTGCTCAAAACGCTGGAAGAACCCCCGCCGCACGTTAAATTCATCCTGGCAACCACCGATCCTGAAAAAATCCCGGTGACCATCCTGTCGCGCTGCCTGCAGTTCAATCTCAAGCGGCTGGTGCCGAGCCAGATACAGGAATACCTGGCAGCGGTTGTTGCAGCTGAAAACATCACTGCGGAACCCGCCGCTCTTGCCGCCCTGGCGCGCGCCGCGGATGGCAGCATGCGCGATGGCCTCAGCCTGCTGGACCAGGCTATCGCTTTCGGTGGTGGCAGCCTGTCAGCAGAGCAGGTCAAGCTGATGCTGGGCAACGTCGACCACGAGCACATCGCCGCGATGATTTCTTCCTTGGCCAAGGGTGAGGCTGCAAGCCTGCTTGCCATGGTCGAGGAATTATTGGCCCGCTCGCGCGACCCGGACCGCGTGCTCGCCAACCTGGCGGAGTGCCTGCATCGTATCTCCCTGGTGCAATGCGTTCCAGGTTACGTCGATACCGAGCGCGGTGACTGGGAGTCCATCAGCAAGCTCGCTGTAGCACTGTCACCTGAAGAAGCGCAACTGTATTACCAGATTGCCATCAAGGGACGTGAGGAACTGGGTATTGCGCCGGACCCGCGCACCGGTCTGGAAATGACCCTGCTGCGAATGCTCGCTTTCCGGCCCGTTGATGCGCAAAGCGAAACCCCGGCCGGCCAGGGATCGGGCGGGGCCATCGGGCAGGGCGCGAAAGCGGGGTCCAGCCGCGTGGCGGCAGCGGTGGCAGTCAAAGCTTCCCCGGCTGCACAGGGGAAGGCTGCAGCGGCGACAGAGGAAAAACGCCAGGTTGCGGCAACGATTCTGCATGGGGGGGTCGCCGAAACAAAAGCAGCAACGCCAACGCGGCCCGTCAGCAACGCCAAGCCGGCACAACCGGACTGGTTTACGCTGTTGCGCAGCTTGAATCTGGATGGTCCGGTGCGTGAATTGGCGCGTAATGTCCACCTCCGGTCGGCACAAGGTAGCCAGTGGGAATTTGCCATCGCCCACTCGCTCTTGCACCTCGGCTCTGAAAGTTGCATCAGCCGTTTGAACCTGGCCATCAATGAGCAACTGGGCCACCCTGTCTTGGTTCGCCTGGTCGAGAGTGATGAAGCGAACTTGCCAACGCTTGCCCGTCTCGAAGCGCAACAGTTGCACACGCGGAAGAGCGATGCCGAGCGCGCCATCCATGACGATCCCGTCGTCCAGGCACTCCAAGACCAGCTGGGCGCCCGGATTGTCGATGAATCGATTCAGCCCTTGCAATAGGGAAAAGAGGTTCCAGCCAAGATGAAAGGAAATTTATCAGGCTTGCTGCAGCAGGCGCAAAAAATGCAGCAGGAAATGCAAAAAGCCCAGGAGGACCTGGCCAAACTGGAGGTGACCGGAAAGGCGGCCGGCGGCCTGGTTACCGTTGCCATGAATGGCCAGCATGCAGTCCGCCGTGTGCATATAGACCCTTCACTGCTGGGCGATGTGGAAATGCTGGAAGACATCGTTACCGCAGCCTGCAATGATGCGGTGAACCGCATTGCCGAGTCAGTGCAACAAAAAATGGCCGGCATGGCGTCGGGTATCTCACTGCCGCCCGGATTCAAGTTGCCGTTCTAGGATTACCCAGTGGATTCAACTCCCTTGCTGGTCCAGCTTATCGATGCGCTCAGGTGCCTGCCCGGTGTCGGTCCCAAGTCAGCCCAACGCATGGCTTTGCACCTGCTGGAACGGGACCGGGAGGGCGGTCTGCACCTGGCCGGGGTTTTGCAGGCTTCGATGGCCCAGATCGGTCGCTGCTCGGTTTGCCGGGATCTGACCGAAAATGACCTGTGCCGCATCTGCGCCAACCAGCGACGCGACGCTTCCCTCTTGTGCGTGGTGGAATCACCCAGTGACGTGCTGGCCATCGAACAGGCCACCGGCTACCAGGGTCGTTATTTCGTGCTGCTGGGCCGGCTGTCACCGCTGGATGGTGTGGGGCCGTCCG
>DATDPS010000245.1:0-3997 GCA_035292625.1 Lysobacterales bacterium
CCCTCACCCAGGAACCTGAACATGAGCAAACACATCATCAGCACCGCAGCGGCGCCTGCTGCCATTGGCACCTATTCCCAGGCCACGCGCCACGGCGACACCGTTTACCTTTCCGGCCAGATCCCGTTAGACCCGGCGCGCATGGAACTGGTCGAGGGCGGCATCGAGCCGCAGGTTCACCAGGTGTTCAAAAACCTGCGGGCCGTGTGCGAAGCCGCGGGAGGCAAGCTTGATGACATCCTCAAGTTGACGGTGTTCCTGGCCGACATGGCGCATTTCCCCAGTGTCAATGCCATCATGGCCGAGTATTTCACCAAGCCTTACCCCGCCAGGGCTGCGGTTGGTGTGGCCGCGCTGCCACGAGGCGCACTGGTGGAAATGGATGCCATCCTGGGTTTGTAAAGCGGGGTAGCAGTAATGGCGGGCGCGGGTATTCCGGACCTGGCCGGGCTGCGCGGCGTCGGACCCAAATTGCTGGCAGCTTTGCACCAGCTTGGCATCCATTCGGCTTCCGACCTGTTGTTCCACCTGCCTTTCCGCTACGAAGACCGCACGCGTGTCCTGCCGATCGGCAGTCTTTATCCAGGAGCGCAGGCCCTGGTGCAAGGGCTGGTTGAGCATGTCACCGTTGTCCGCGGTCGCCGCCCAACCCTGGTAGTGCTCGTATCCGACGGCACTGGCCTTGTTACCCTGCGTTTCTTCCATTTTCGCAACGCGCAGCGGCAGCAACTCTCGCGCGGCACCCGCCTGCGCTGTTTCGGCGAAGTGCGCGGTGGCTACAAAGGCCTGGAAATGGTTCACCCCAGCTACCAGCGCATCGCCGGGGACGGCGATGGCTCCGTTTCAGACCGGCTTACTCCGGTTTATCCATCCAGCGACGGGCTCAGCCAACTCAGCTGGATCAGGCTGACCGACCAGGCCCTGGAACTGCTGCGCGCCGGCACGCTTGAACTGGAAGAACTGCTGCCCCAAGACCTGCTGGAAAACCTCCAGCTGCCGCCCCTGGCGGAGGCGGTGCAATTTATCCACCGCCCGCCAGTGGGAGCCGATGTGGCGGCACTGGTCGAACGCCGTCATCCCAGCCAGCAGCGGCTGGCGCTGGAGGAATTACTTGCCCACAACCTGAGCATGCAGCAGTTGCACCGCCGGAAAAGGCGGCAAAGGGCGCCTATTCTGGGACCGTCGCTGGCAATGGAAGCCCGGTTTCTTGAGCAGCTGCCGTTTCATCTTACCCGGGCCCAGCAACGGGTCATTGCTGAAATCCATAAAGACCTGGCGCGCAGTCACCCGATGCAAAGGTTGTTGCAGGGAGACGTCGGCTCGGGGAAAACCGTGGTCGCCGCCATGACTGCACTACGCGTCGTGGGCAACGGTTTCCAGGTCGCGATCATGGCCCCGACCGAACTCCTGGCGGAACAGCATCTGCGCAGTTTCCGGCTGTGGCTGCAGGCCCTGGGCATCGAGTCGGTGTGGCTCAGCGGCAAGATCAAGGGCAAGGCGCGCGTCGCCGCACTGGCGGCAATCAGCCGGGGTGCGCCGCTGGTCATTGGCACCCATGCCCTGATGCAGGAGGGTGTCAACTTCGCCCGCCTGGGCCTGGCCATCGTGGACGAACAGCATCGCTTTGGCGTGCACCAGCGCATGGCCCTGCTGGAAAAGGCCGACGACTCCAGTTTGCATGCCCACCAGCTGATCATGACTGCAACACCCATCCCGCGCACACTGGCGATGACGGCCTATGCCGGCCTGGAAACTTCCTTGATCGATGAACTGCCGCCGGGGCGCAAACCGGTCAATACAGTAGCCATATCGAGTGAGCGGCGTGCCGAGG
The DNA here is from genome assembly GCA_035292625.1 of Lysobacterales bacterium. GTDB lineage: Bacteria > Pseudomonadota > Gammaproteobacteria > Xanthomonadales > SZUA-36 > SHZL01. The sequence continues at coordinate 1,832 of DATDPS010000245.1, forward strand.
TGATCGAGCGGGTGGCGGCGGCTTGCGCCGCCGGCCGCCAGGCCTACTGGGTGTGCACACTGATCGAGGAGTCAGACGCTATCCAGGCGCAAGCCGCGGAGGACGTGGCCAATGAGCTGCGCAACGGGCTGCGCCAGGTGCGGGTGGGCCTGATCCATGGGCGCCTGAAGCCAGCTGAAAAACAACGCGTGATGGAAGCGTTCACTGCCGGGCAGCTTGATTTGCTGGTTGCCACCACGGTCATAGAGGTTGGCGTCGATGTGCCCAACGCATCCCTGATGATCATCGAAAACGCTGAAAGGCTGGGCCTGGCGCAGCTGCACCAGTTGCGCGGCCGCGTTGGCCGTGGAACCGAACAAGCTTCCTGCGTGCTGCTGTTCGATCCGGCAAGCGGGCCTTTGGCCAAGGAGCGCCTTGGCATCATGCGGCAAACCACGGACGGTTTCAAAATTGCCGAAAAAGATCTTGAACTGCGAGGACCCGGGGAAGTGCTGGGCACGCGTCAAACCGGCATGCTGCAATTCCGGGTAGCCGACCTGGTGCGGGACCGGCTTCTGCTGGAGCGGATTCCTCCGGTGGCAGAACGCATCCTGGCAAAAGCGCCCGCGCACGCGGAAAAATTGATCGGCCGGTGGATCGGCGACGCCACGCGCTTTGCCGGGGTTTGATACCCCGTGCGAAACACGTCCCCACCAGGCGCTTGGGCGCTGCGGTTGACGCGCAACAGCGGTGCCTACAAAACCGCCAGGCTCAAAGCGCGAATCTCCGCCAGTGCCTGATCGATTTCCAGGCTGAGCTGGGACTGCAGGTCCACGAACAATGGCTCTCGCCGCAGATTATTCAGGCGCCAGTCCAGCTCCAGCAGCCACAAGTCACGAAAGCCCCGCTCATAAGACTGTTGCAACTTCTGCAGGGCTTCCGGCACCTGGTCACGCATGGCCAGCAAGGTGGCCTCGTTGTAGTAGATTTCTGCATCGTCGACGCCGTTCAACCGCGCGCGACCGATTTTCCGTTCCGCGGCCGCCAGTCGTTCATCCGCTGTCTCCTGGTCGCCCAGGTGACTGGACACCAGGGATGACAGGCTCAGAACCAGGATTTCATCTGCGCCAAATGCTGCGTCTTCGTCTTCGCCAATAGCCTCTTCGAAGTACTGCCTGGCAGCCGGAAAATCAGACCGCGCCAAGGCTATCAGGCCCAATTGCATGCTGAACGAGCGCCGCAGCATCGAGGGTGCGTTGTCGCCGGCATCAGCCATGGTTTCGCGCACCAGGCGCTCGGCTTCTTCGTAGCGTTTACTGACCAGCAAATTGAGCCAGCGGGCGTGTAAGAGGTTGAAATTCTGGCTGGCCCGTTCCAGCCCAGCCACGAGCAGTTTTTCCGCTTCTTCCGTCTGCCCCAGTTGTACCAGGGTCTTGGCCATGGCGGCGATATCCGCCGGGTTATCGGGCTCGAGTTGGTAAGACCGCTGCACCAGCTTCCAACCCTCGACCAATTCCCCCTGGGACAGTTCCTGCATGGCCAGCGAGCGCAACAGCATGGTGGAGTCCGGCCGCAACTCGAGCAGCCCGCGCAGCATTTGCCGGCCCGAAGCAAAATCACCCCTGATGCGCTGGTTGTCGGCGTAATTGACCGCCAGCAATTCGTTCAGCGGATCCAGCACCATGGCGTGTTCCAGTACCTGGTGTTCTTCCGGGTAACGGCCCTGCTCGCCCAGCACACCGGCCAGCCACAACTGGGCGGGTATGTAGTCCTCATTCAACTCCATGGAGTGGCGCAAGGCCGACTCCGCGGCATCTTTTTGTCCTATCTGCCAACGTGTCAACCCCAGCGCAGCAAAAGCTTCGGCGGATTCCGGATCGATGGCCAGGGCCTTTTCAATCATGGGTTGAGCCTTGGCCGCGGCTTTAACCGGCGTGATATTGCCGTACTGCGACAGCAGCATCCAGGTATCCGCCAGGGCGGCATAGGCGGGAGCATGGGCCGCATCGTGCTCCAGCGCTTCAGCAAAAAAGCGCAGGGACTTTTCCAGCTCAGCCGGTGTTCGGCGCCACCAGTGCAGGCGCCCGGTGCGATAGGCATTGGCTGCCGCCAGGTTATCCGTCTGCCCGACCGATTTCTGTTCCAGGCCGGCGAAGGATTCAACCAGCGCTTGCGCAATATGGCTTG
>DATDPS010000246.1:0-3556 GCA_035292625.1 Lysobacterales bacterium
GATCACACAGTCCAAATTACGCTTACTGCGTTTACAGTTTCAGCATCCGCTGTGCCGGCTGCCATTTTTCCAACTCCAGTTGAAGTGTCCCGATCCCCAGCGTCCGGATCCATTTCGCGGCTGCATCGAGTGTTGCCCAGGTCCGCAACTTGCCACCGGTCGTATTGATGATCTGCGATCCCTGCTGAGTATCCACTTCCAGCCGGAATTGAGGACCTTCGCCGATGAGTCGTGCCCTTCTGATGGCGCCAGCATCAATCAGTGCCCTGAGAGTCTTTCGGTCCATCACTCCTCGTCCTTAAACAGGCGTTTTTGCTCGGGGATGGTGATCCGCACTTTCTTACAGTGTTCCCGGATCAGGAGTTCAATCAGATTGGCCACGCTCCGATGCTGGCGATTGGCAGCCTCTTTGGCAGCGTCCTTGATGGCCGGGTCTACCCGCAGGTTCAGCGTCGCGGTTTTCTGGGGCGGCATCGCTTGATCCGACTTAGGAACATGCTGTACATTGTAACGCATCTGTAACGTATTGCGGATTCCGGGCCATGCCGGTCATCGATTCCGGGCCATGCCGGTCAGGTATTCCGGAGCATGCCGGTCAAGCATTCCGGGCCATGCCGGTCAGGGAGATGTGCAGCGGGTAACCCACGTTACCGTGAGCTCTTTTCCATTACGGAAGGGGGTGGACGGTGGCGCAACAAAGGTTACCCATGCGAAAGATCCGAGAGGTATTACGGCTCAGTTTTGAAAGCGGCCTGAGCGCCGGGCGGATAGCGGCCGCGATTGGCAGTGCGCGTTCGACGGTGCAGGAGTGCCTGCGCCGGTGTCGGGAGGCGGGGGTGGGCTGGCCGCTGCCCGAGGGGCTGGATGAAGCGGCGTTGCAGGCCCGGCTGTATCAACGCGCGGTGCCGTTGGCACGCAACCCGGCGCCGGACTTTGCCGAGCTGCATGCCGAGTTGAAACGCCCCGGGGTGACGCGGCTGCTGTTGTGGCAGGAATACAAAGCGGCGCAGCCGGACGGCTGGCAATACAGCGTGTTCTGCGACCGCTACCGGCGCTGGCTGGCGACACAGGACCTGGTATTGCGCCAGCATCACCAACCGGGCGACAAGGCGTTTATCGATTACGCCGGCCACACCATGCCGGTCATTGACCGCCACAGCGGCGCGGTCCGGCAGGCGCAACTGTTTGTCGCCGTGCTCGGCGCTTCCAATTACACCTATGCCGATGCCACCTGGACGCAACAACTGCCTGACTGGCTCGGCAGTCATGTGCGCGCGCTGGAGTTCTGGGGTGGCAGTCCCGCGGCTTTCGTCCCGGATAATTTGAAGAGCGGCGTGCACAAGGCACACCGCTACGAGCCGGAGATCAATCCGGCCTACCAGGACTTCGCCGAACATTATGGCGTAGCGGTGTTGCCGGCGCGGGCCCGCAAACCCCGTGACAAGGCCAAGGTCGAAGTCGGGGTGCAGATCGCCGAACGCTGGATCCTGGCGCGGCTGCGGAACCTGCAGTTCTTCTCGCTCGCCGAGCTCAACGCGGCGATCCGGCCGTTGTTGGAGCAGTTGAACCACAAACCGTTCAAGCGCCGCGCCGGGTGCCGCGCGAGTCTGTTCCTGGAGGTCGAACGCCCGGCCCTGCGGCCCTTGCCGCAGCGCGCTTACGAATTCGCCACCTGGAAGAAGGCCAAGGTCCATCTCGATTACCACCTCCAGGTGGAACACGCTTACTACTCCGTCCCCTATGCCCTGATCGGTCAGACCGTCGATGTGCGCCTCTCTGCCCACACCCTGGAAGTCTTCCACCGCCAGAAACTCGTGGCCACCCATGCGCGGGTGCAACAGCGCGGCCAGTTTGTCACCCACGCCGCCCATCGCCCCGAACGCCATCACGCCGTCATCGAGCTGACCCAGGAGCGCCTCATGCAACGGGCACTCGCCATCGGTCCCGCCACCGCTGAGGTGCTCGCCCAGCAAGTGCAGCGCCGCGCCCATCCCGAGGAAGCCCTGCGCGCCAGCCTCGGCATCCTGCGTCTGGCCCAGGACTTCAATCCCGCGCAACTGGAGGCCGCCGCCGTCCGCGCCCTGCAACTGCAAACCTTCAGTTATCGGGCCCTGCACACCCTCATCCGCACGCCACCCGTTCCTGAGCCGACCCCGGCATCGCCACTCGACCATGAGAACCTGCGCGGCGCCGATTACTTCCACTAACCGGAGACACCCCCATGCTCATACAACCCTTGATCCAACAACTCCATGATCTGCGTCTGCGCGGCATGGCCTCGGCCCTGGAGCAACAACTGACCGACACCGAGCGCACCCAGTGGTCCTTCGAAGAACGCTTGGGCCTCCTGCTCCAGCGCGAAGTCACCGAGCGCGCCAGTGCCCGTCTTGCCCAACGTCTGCGCTGGGCGCGCCTGCCCCAAGGCGCCGTCCTCGAAGACCTCGATGCCACCGCACAGCGCGGCCTCGACCCCGCCCTGCTGGCCCAGGTCCGCGATCTGCATTGGATAGGCGAACACCTCAACGTCCTCATCACCGGACCCTGTGGCGTCGGCAAGAGCTTCATCGCCTGCGCGCTCGCCCACTCGGCCTGCCGCGCCGACCATTCCGTGCGCTGCTTCCGCCTGCCACGCCTGATCGACGAACTGGCCCGCCACCATGCCCTGCAGAAACGCTCCGCCCTGCTGCGGCAACTGGCCAAGGCCGATCTGCTGGTGCTCGACGACTTCGGTCTCGCCCCGCTCACCGATCAGACCAAACGCGACTTGCTGGAGATCCTCGATGACCGCTACGACAAACGTTCCACCCTCATCACCAGCCAGTTGCCCCTCGACCAGTGGCATACCCATCTCGCCGACCCCACGCTCGCCGATGCCATCCTCGACCGGCTCGTGCACAACAGTTATCGCCTGGCGCTGAAAGGTGAATCCATGCGTAAGAAGAAGTCCTTGCCGCAAAACATCCCCGCCGGACGCCGCGCGCGTTGACCCATGCACGGCAAAGCCGCGACCCACCGGCGGTATCCACACCCAGGGTCTGGCGCGCCGCGTCGTCCCTGGCGTGTTATACGCAACCGGTTTTACCGAGCGCACCAAAAAACACGCGTTCCGGAATACCAACCCGGTCACGCCAAACATTGACGCCGATGACTATCTGAATGAAAGTAGGCCACCCGTTTCACATCCACCTTGACCGGCATGGCCCGGAATGAATGACCGGCTTCGTCCGGAATGCCTGACCGGCATCACCGGAATATGCACACAGCCAAGTCATCGAAACCAGCTATGACGCCCTGGGCCGGCCGGTAGAGCGGGTCGACCCGGAAGTGCCGGGCTCGCTTGTTTCGCTGACCACCACCTGGGAATACGACGACACCAGTGGCGGCCAGTTGGGGGTGGGGCAGTTGACCGCGGAATCCGTGCAGCTCGATTCCGAATCGAGTCCCGGGTTCCTGCGTACCTATACATTCGGCGCCTCCGACTACGGCCGGCTGAGTTCGGCCGTGACCACGATTGAGGATACCGGCACGCAGGTCTACACGACTGCCTTCACTTACG
>DATDPS010000247.1:0-29552 GCA_035292625.1 Lysobacterales bacterium
TTGTTCTCCAGCCGTTTGAGATAGCGCAACATCTCGGTTTCAGAATGATATCGATAGAAAACAGGGTGCTGCAGGAAGTCGCTGTGACGCCGCAGGATGCCTGGGAAAGCCGTAGCTGTTTCGTCCAGTTCCAGATCCAAAGCCACCATGTCAATCACCGGCTCATTCCCGCCGAAGGCCTGCAGCAATGTCTCGATGTGTCGCCTGGTAGTTTTTTCATTGATACTGGCTCCCAGCAGAGAGCCGCCAATCCGGCGCAAGTTGATTCCGGCATCAAGTGCCCGGCGATAAATTTCATCGGCCCTTACACCATCGGTTTCAAAGGTCACCGTATCAAACCACGTCGAAGCCAAGGGTTCGAATCCGTATTTCCTGAGCCCATGCACCAGTAAACTTGTGAGGCGGTGAATGCGGGAAGCGATCTTGATCAGGCGGGTGCGGCCATGCCATACGGCGTACATGCCACTGATTACCGCCAATAAAGCTTGCGCGGTGCAGATGTTGCTGGTTGCCTTGTCTCGCCTGATGTGCTGTTCACGGGTTTGCAAGGCCATGCGCATGGCCGGCCGGCCTGCAGTGTCCTGCGAGAGACCTATGATGCGACCCGGCAGGGCGCGTTTGTGTTCGTCGCGGGTGGCAAAGAAAGCTGCGTGTGGCCCGCCGTAGCACATCGGGACTCCAAATCTTTGTGCAGTGCCAATGACCACGTCGGCCGCCATTTCACCCGGCGGAGTCAGCAGTACCAGACTCATCAGGTCCGCTGCCACGGCAACCAGGGCATTTCGGCCGTGGGCCAAACCGATGAGGTTTCGATAATCAACCACTTCTCCGTCAACACCGGGGAATTGCAGCAAAACTCCGAAGAAATCCTGCTCGCCCAAGAGGACTGCAGGATCCCCAGTAATCACTTCTATGTCGAAGTGACGAGCACGATTCTCAACCACGTCGCGGGTTTGCGGCAGTACATTTTTGGCGACCAGAAAACGGTTGGCTTTTGACTTTCTATTGACCCTCCGCAACATGGTCATAGCCTCGGCTGCCGCGGTCGCTTCGTCGAGCAACGATGCATTGGCGATCGGCATGCCAGTCAGGTCACAAATCATTTGTTGGAAATTGAGCAAAGCTTCCAAACGCCCCTGTGAAATCTCCGCCTGGTATGGGGTATAAGCCGTGTACCAACCTGGATTCTCCAGTACATTGCGCTGGATAACTGCCGGTAAAACGGTCTCGTGATAGCCCATGCCAATCATGTTGTGCATGATCCGGTTTTGCGAAGCCATTTCGCGCAAGCGTTGCAGGGTTTCGGTTTCATTACGGGCGCGGGGTAAGTCCAGCGGCGCGTCGAGTTGGATCGAAGGGGGCAGCGTATTCCTGATCAGTTGATCCAGGGATTCGGCTCCAACCGTGCGAAGCATGTGCTGGATGTCTTCCTCCCGGGGACCAACGTGGCGGCTTACGAACTCACCGTGGTCTTCAAGACTTCTTAACGGTGAGTCGATAATCGAGGCGGCTCGCTGTTGTTGTTTCAAAGCATGACTCCACAAAAAACATTTCCCGGCCATTTTGGTCCAGCGAGCTTCAATCTCTTACCCAGGCGGCAAGGGAAGGGTGCATACATCTGGTCGCCATTCTGTGAATACTGCAAATCCCGAACTCACTAGATAAGGTTCTGCAAGTAGTGATCTGAAAGCAAAAACACGAACAGCAACATCAGGTACACAACGGAATAGCTGAACGTTTGCATCGGCAATAAATCCGCGATGTCGATATCCTTCACGGCCAACATCCGCGTGGCGTACCAAAGGAAGCCCGCATTCAGCACGCTGACACCAGCCAGGTAAAGCAGACCACTCATGCCGGTGAGGAAAGGCAGCGTAGTCACAATTACCAATAACACGGTGTAGAACAATATGTGCCAACGGGTAAACTCCACACCGTGGGTTACGGGCAGCATGGGGATATCGACTGCCGCATAGTCATGGCGACGGTGAATTGCCAGCGCCCAAAAATGCGGTGGGGTCCAGACAAAGATAATCAGGAACAACAGCAAGGCACCCGGCTCGATAGAGCCGCTCACTGCCGTCCACCCCAACACCGGTGGAGCGGCGCCCGCCGCCCCGCCGATTACAATGTTTTGTGGCGATGCGCGTTTCAACCACACGGTATAGATAACGGCATAGCCAATCAGAGAGAGAAAGGTCAATACAGCCGTGAGCACATTCACGAAAACGACCAGGGTCAGCATCGCAACCAAGCATAAAACCAGCGCAAAAACCAACACTTGAACGGCTTTCAGGCCACCAGTGGGCAGAGGGCGATTACGCGTGCGCACCATGACCGCATCGATTTTCTGATCCAGCAAATGATTGATGGCTGCAGCCGAGGAGGCCGCAAGGCCAATGCCGATTGTGCCAGCAACCAGTGCGCTCATCGGAGGCCAGCCGGGAGTGGCGAGAAACATGCCGACAATGGCCGTGAAAACGATAAGCGCCACGACCTTTGGTTTGCACACTTCAAGGTAGCGACTTGCGGCAGCAAACATGTCAGGCACGCCGGGATGTCGCGCGGTGGAGCAACCAGATCAGTTGCGCGAGCAGCAGGGCAGCCAATCCATTATGCGCCACAGCGTTCGGCAAGGGCAGGGCATGGATAACATTGAAGACACCAAGGGAAAATTGGCTGACGACAAGGATGAGTAACACTGCTCCACTGCGCGGCATGGCCGTGGTCCGCATCAGGCGCAAGCTCACGGCCGCCAGAGTCAGCAGTGTCACTACTGCACCGATTCGGTGGGCCAAGTGGATGGCGACCCTGGATGTCAGGTCGAGAATCCCTCCTTCGTAGTCGACACCGATTTCCCGGCTTGGGGTAAAACCTTCGGCAAAATCAGCCTGTGGCCAGAATGAATCCTGGCAGGTGGGGAAATCAGGACAGGCAAGAGCTGCGTAATTTGCACTGGTCCATCCCCCCAACGTGATCTGGCAGACCAGTATTACCAGTCCAAGAATTATCCACGGCCGCATCCTCTGCATGGACAAGTTGGGTTGGAACCAGTTTTGCAGCCCGGCACGTAAAGACAGCCAGAACAGCAAGGCAAGTGTTGTCAAGCCCCCCAGCAAATGACCCATAACGACGATAGGTAAAAGCTTGAGAGTAACTGTCCACATACCCAGTGCCGCCTGGAATAGTATGACAGCGAGAACCGCTCCGGCGAAAACCCGATGTCCAGCCTGATTGTGGGCTGACTTCCATGCCAGAATATTCACGGCAATCACCAGCACAACAAGAAAGCCAGCCAGATAGCGATGAACCATTTCCTTCCAGGCCTTGTGATTTTCGAAAGCGCGGTCGGGAAACATTTCGTTAGCTTTGGTCACCTCGTGGCCTGCCTCGGGCCAGGTCACGTGCCCATAGCAGCCGGGCCAGTCCGGACAACTCAAACCAGCGTGTGACAGCCTGACATAGGCGCCAAGAATTATGACGAGAAATGTAACGAAGGTGGCTGCCAGGGCCAGGCGCCGTAAGCCACGGTTCATATACGTTCATCCAGTTTTGACCAGGTGAGGAGTGTTTTGAGGTCTTTGCTCATTTTGCCTGGGCCTTCGTCTCCGGAATAGGTCATCATTATATTCCCAAGCGGATCGACCAGGTAAAAGACCGCCGCTGAGTCCTGGAGTGAGCTGTTGTGGTCCGCCTGGCGTAGCGAGCCTGCGAATTCCGCTGAAGGTAGAGATGCCAGGTTGAAACCGGAGTATAAACTGAGCAGATCGTGCCTGAGGAGGGGATCAAAAGCAGGTTCGGACAAGAGGACTATCTTGACCCGATCGCGGTTCCGACCGGTTGCCCGGTGCAATTGCCTGAGTTCTGCAACCTGTTTCAGGCAAGGTTCTTCACAGTGAGGGGGCAATATGTAGATGATTACCCAAAACCCCTCCAGTGTCTGGTGCGCATTACTGGGTGCAACGATTGATGCACCTGTCCATTGAAGCGGAACGATGGGCAGGACCAGCCGGCCAAGATTACCGCTATTGTTCATTTGGCCACGAAATGGATTCGTGTACAGAATCCATGCCAGGGCAAGGGGCAAGACGAAAAGTGTCATGATGGCCAGCAATATCACTCTGGGGGATATCTGTTTCATTGGATTTTCCCGCGCTTTTGGCTGGCGGAGCTGTTTGCCTGGCTCAAACGATCCCACCGCTGCCTGCCAAGTGTGAGCCAGACGATAACGATGGCCAGCGCCAGGGCAAACCACTGGACGGCGTAGGCTCCGTGTTGTGCGGGCAAAATAACTGCTGGTTGCCATTCTCTTCCGCTGAAACCGGATGAATCGCTGGCATCGAGTAGTATCAACCATGGCGACAAATCGTTTTTCAGTAGTGGAACCAGGCTGTTCACGTCAAGATAGGTTATCAATTTTGGGCCATCCAGCCGGTCCAGCTGTTCAGGCTCTCCCAGCCTGATTCCGCCTTCAGCCGGGAGCTTGAGAATTCCGGTGATTGTCACTTGATACGTGGGCGTGGCAATTTCAGGCAGACTCCTTCGATCGGGAGGCAATGGCAGCCAGCCCCGGTTGACCAGGATGGACGGACCCGCTTCGGTCACCAGCAGTGTGAGCACGTGGACGCCCACCCGGCCTTGCAGGGTCTTGTTATCGAGCAGCAGGTGCCAGGCAGCTTCGTAATGCCCGCTGACCCTCACGCGGGCAAATTGCCTGTTCGCCACAATTGCCTCTTGTAAAGTCATTTCCGGTGCATTTTCAAACAGATCCATCAGCTCCTGTTTTTCATGCATTCGGTCTAATTGCCAAAATCCGAGCCAGCAGATCAGGCATACCAAGGGCAACAGGCTCAGGCTCAGCGGCGCGGAGGGTCTGAATCGCATACCTTTCTTTCCCGTCCGCTATAATGAAACGCACTTCATCCGGGGAGAGGTCGTCATGTTGATCAAAATACTTATAGTCCTGTTTCTTCTGACCATCCTGTACAGCCTGGCATCTTCATTCTTTTTCCTGGTTCGTGATAAGGGTGCAGGCGACCGGACGGTGCGGCGTTTAACCTGGCGAATCGGCCTTTCCCTGGTTCTGTTTGTGTTTCTATGGGGCGGGTACCAGATGGGATGGATCGATCCAAGCAGCAATGGCCCGGTGCGGGCACCGGCAGTGACGCCACCTGGCGGCCAGTGACCAAAGAGACGCTCATTCTAACCAAGCAAACCAAGTGCGGTGCCTGGTTCAGAAAACATAGACGAAGATAAACAGGCCCAGCCAAACCACGTCAACAAAGTGCCAGTACCAGGCAACGGCTTCGAATCCGAAGTGCTGGTCGGCCTTGAAGTGTCCTCTGACGCATCGTAGTGCTATCACCAACAGCATGATTGCGCCCAGCGTCACGTGCATACCATGAAAACCGGTGAGCATGAAAAATGTCGAGCCGTAGATCCCCGATCCCAGGGTGAGGCCGAGCTCCTGGTATGCTTCCTTGTATTCTGCAACCTGAAACCACACGAACAGGAAACCCAGTAAAACGGTTGAGAATAGCCAGGTCACCAGCTTTGCGCGCTGGTCATTTTTCAACGCATGGTGAGCCAGGGTTACGGTGACTCCGGAAGAAAGCAGGATCAATGTATTCAGAAACGGAACGCCGAATGCCGGGATGGTCTGGAAATAACCGCCCAACTGATCTGGCCCTGCGGTAGGCCAAACCGCCTGGTAGCCCTGCCAAAGCATTTCATTGGTGTAAGCTCCAGTGCCTTCACCTCCCAGCCAGGGAACGGAAAACATCCGGGCATAGAACAAGGCGCCGAAGAAACAGGCGAAAAACATCACTTCAGAGAAGATGAACCACATCATTCCCATGCGGAAAGACGTATCCACCTGTTCGTTGTACATCCCCGCCTCGCTTTCCCTGATGACTTCACCGAACCAGCCGAATAACATGAAAATCAGGATGCCCACTCCGAGCAGGAATGTCCACGGAGCGATAACGGCATCATTCATCCAGAATGCCGCGCTGGCCAGCATGGTAGTCATCCCCAGGGAGCCGACTATGGGCCACCGTGTTCCGTGAGGTATGTAATAGGGGTTTTCGGCATGGTGTGTCATTTTTGAGCCTCGTTAATCCTGGCCAATGGCGGAGGCCGTGGCCAGGACTTGCGGATCATCATTGCGGTAAAACGTATAAGACAGCGTGATTTCCCGGATATGTTCGGGCAGTTCGGGCTGTATGAAGTAGTAAACGGGCATTTCCCGGCTTTCCTGTCCCGCCAGCAACTGCTGGGTGAAGCAGAAACACTCGGTCTTTACGAAATACAGGCTGGCTTCCGGTGGAACGACATTGTAGGTCGCCCGCCCAATTATGCTGTTATCGGTCGGATTCATGGCCAGGTAGACGGTTTCAGACATTTCGCCCAACTTGACGGATTTGGTTTTTTCCAGCGGTTGGAAGACCCAGGGCAAACCAGAGTTGGTATTGGCCAGGAAACGCACCCGGACTTGCCGCTCGGAAAGCGGCACGTTTGCATTATCCCGGGCTTCCTGGATACTGCGTCCGCCAAAGCCCGTGAGGTCGCAAAACACTCCATAAAGTGGCCACAGAGCAAAGCCAAACCCGAACATGCCAAACGCCATCAGCACCAGGCGGCGCACAACCCTGCGATTCGCCAGAATGGTTTCCGCGGGGAGGGCGGATTGTTTGTTTCCCCAACTCATCTTAGTCGGCCAAGACCCCGGAAAGCACGAATGCAACAAAAATCAGCACCGCCATAGCGGCTAATATCCACGCCGTCCTCACCGCGCGTAAGCGTCGTTGCTGGAAGTCGTGTGTGTCGGTCACTTTCCGCAACGCGGAATCAATGGCTGTATTCATCTGCATGTGCCACTGTACTCGAATTGATTGCTGGAGGGGTGTTGAAAGAGTGATAGGGGGGCGGTGAGCTCAGTGTCCATTCCAGCCCTTTTGCGCCTTCCCATACGCGGCCATCGGCAGCCTGGCGGCTCTTGTACACGCAATGCACTATGACGCCGACGAAAATCAGCTGTGACAGGCCAAAAACGAATCCGCCCATGGATGAGATCATGTTGAAATCTGCAAACTGCACCGAGTAATCCGGAATTCGACGTGGCATTCCCGCCAATCCGAGGTAGTGTTGCGGGAAAAACAAAACGTTGACCGAGACAGCGGATAACCAGAAGTGGATTTTTGCCCAACGCTCAGAGTACATACGCCCGGTCCACTTTGGCAACCAGTAGTAGGTTCCTGCCATCAGCGCAAACACCGAACCAGGCACCAGCACGTAATGAAAATGCGCAACCACGAAGTACGTGTCATGGTACTGCAGATCCACCGAGGCAATCGCCAGCATCAACCCGGACATCCCGCCAATGGTAAAAAGCACCACGAAGCCAATTGCGAAAAGCATGGGTGGTTCAAATGTCATCGAGCCGTGCCACATGGTGCTCACCCAGTTAAATACTTTGACCCCCGTCGGTACCGCGATGAGCATGGTTGCATACATGAAAAACAATTCTCCTGTCAGCGGCATTCCGACAGTGAACATATGGTGGGCCCAGACAATGAAAGACAAAAAGGCAATGGAAGCGGTTGCGTACACCATGGCCGCATAACCAAACAGGGGCTTGCGTGAAAAGGTCGGAATTATCTCGGACACCACGCCGAAAGCCGGCAGTATCATTATGTAAACTTCAGGGTGTCCGAAAAACCAGAAAATATGCTGGAACATGATGGGGTCGCCACCACCAGCCGCATTGAAAAAGCTGGTGCCGAAAAAATGATCCGTCAGCAGCATGGTAACCGCGCCTGCGAGAACTGGCATTACTGCAATCAAAAGGAACGCGGTAATAAGCCAGGTCCAGACAAACAGCGGCATGCGCAACAGGGTCATGCCTGGCGCGCGCATGTTAAGGATCGTCGAGATAACGTTGATCGATCCCATGATAGAAGAAATACCCATCATGTGAACGGAAAAAACCACGAAAGCAAAACTCTGGCCACCCTGCAGGCTGAGCGGCGGGTAGAGTGTCCAGCCGGCTGCCGGCCCGCCGGACTCCATGAACAAGGTGCTTAAAAGCATTACAAACGCAAAGGGCAGGATCCAAAAACTCCAGTTGTTCATGCGTGGCAAGGCCATGTCCGGCGCGCCGATCATCATGGGAATCATCCAATTGGCAAACCCGACCCAGGCCGGCATCACAGCACCAAAGACCATGACCAGGGCATGCATCGTAGTCATCTGGTTGAAGAAATCCGGTTCGACCAGTTGCAGACCAGGCATGAACAGCTCGGCCCGGATGACCATCGCCATCAAACCGCCGATCAGGAACATGGTCAATGAAAACACCAGGTACAGCGTACCGATGTCTTTGTGATTGGTCGTAAAAAGCCAGCGATCCAGGAATCCTGCAGGCTTGTGGTCGTGGTGATCTTCGTGTGCATCAACAGCGTGATCGTGCATATTCTTGGAGCTCATTTCACTGCTTCCCATGGGATTAGCCATTTTTTATTCGGGCAACGGTCTGCGGTTGAACCAGATCCCCGGTATTGTTGCCAAATGCATTGCGTGTATAGGTTAAAGCGGCAGCAAGGTCAGAGTCCGAAAGCATCTTTCCCCAGGCCTGCATGGCAGTTCCGTCCCGCCCGTTAAGAACTACATCGATATGCTCATCCACAGGCCCAGTCGCCACTGCGCTGCCAGCCAGGGCAGGAAAGGCCGGCGCCAATCCGGATCCATCCGACTGGTGGCAGGTCGCGCATTGCACTGCGTACACAGACTGTCCATGAATCATCAGCTCCTGCAGGGTCCAAAGCCGTTGAGCCTCGATTTCTGCCTGGGCCCCTTCACGTCTCTTTTGGCTGACCCACTGCCCGTATTCGACCGGTGGCAGCGCTTCGAGCACGATGGGCATGAAGCCGTGGTCCTTGCCGCACAGTTCCGCGCACTGGCCCCTGTAAACCCCTGGCTGTGTAATTTCAGTCCAGGCTTCGTTTATAAACCCCGGAACGGCATCCCGTTTCCAGCCAAGCGAAGGAACCCACCAAGAGTGCAGCACGTCATCTGCCGTGATCAGGAATTTGACCTTGGTGTTGGTTGGCAAAACCAGTCGCCGGTCCACATCCAGCAAGTAGTTGTCTACGGTTGCGGGGTCGATTCCGGAATGCAGCATGCGGGCTGCATTTGACTCTGCGGCAAGAGAGCTGATGAATTGAATGTCATCTTCCAGGTATTCGTACTTCCAACGCCACTGGAACCCGGTAATCTTGATGGTCATTTCTGTTTCCGGCGCAACTTCCATGACGATCAGGCTGCGTGTAGCTGGAACGGCCATGACAACCAGGATAAGCACCGGAATTATGGACCAGACGATTTCCGCCTTTGTGCTATGCGTAAACTTGGCAGCCTGGTGGCCCCTGGATTTACGATGCAGAACGATGGAAACGAACATCGCCGAGAAGACCAAAACACCAATCACCACGCATATCCACAGCACGATCATGTGCAACTCATAATTCAGCAGCGACTGGCGAGTAACACCGCGCGTCATGTTGATGGCATTGCCACTGTACCCTGGTGCGGCAAGGATCAGCCAAAACACCGCGCAGACTGCCGCAGTTACCGCCAGAGCTACAATGAACGTATTTTGCTTCTTCATCGGGTTTTCAGGCCTCAAAATGGTAATAATGCATTTCCTGTTCAGTACTTTCGCCAGGCTGTATAGACGGACACTATGTCTGATAGGCGCTTCGCCAGGCTGAGTTTTTCATCAACACAAAGCAAATCGCCCATTGCCGCTTGCTGGCTGCTGGAGCGTACGACCAGTATGGGTGCATGCCAGGCGGAGTCCGGTTGCACCACCCGTATTGTAACCCAGGCCAATATCATCGCGTGGTGAGCAATCTCGCCATGACTTTTCCGGGATTCAGTTATGTTTCCGTGGTGCTGGGCGGCGTGATTTCGACTCGGCCCGCAGGTTTCCAATTGTATCCGCCCCGTTCGCAACTGGGCAAGGCGCTTTGCTGGTTTGCATGTGCCGGGGCTGCGAGTAAACTGGCCGTCGAAAACGCCAGCTTCACATCAACAATAAACCCGGGAGTAGACTGCAGTGACCGAGCCGAGGGTGTTCGACTTTTTGGTTTCAAAGCCTGAACACCGCGACCCGCTCAGGCTGGCGCTTAACGAGGCCTATCACGCGAGTGAAGGACAGCTGGTCGGGCGATTACTGGATGCAGCCAGGTTGGACCAGGATGCTTCTGCCAGAGTATCGCAGCGGACCGCCTTCCTGGTCGGCCAGGTGCGCAGCCGCAAGTCTGAGCAGGGCGTGATGGAAGCATTCATGCAGGAGTATGACCTTTCTTCAGAGGAGGGTGTGGTGCTGATGTGCCTGGCCGAGGCGCTTTTGCGCATTCCTGATGCGGATACTGCTGAAAAACTGATCGCGGACAAACTGGGCGATGCGGACTGGGAGTCGCACATCGGCAAGAGTTCTTCCGTGTTGGTCAATGCGTCGACCTGGGGCTTGATGCTGACTGGCAAGCTGGTCGCATTGTCCGGCAGCACCTCGGAAAACTTCACTGCCGCCCTTGGCCGGCTGATCAACCGCAGTGGCGAACCCATGGTGCGGACCGCGATACGCCAGGCCATGCGCATCATGGGCCACCAGTACGTCATGGGGCGAACGATTGGCGAGGCATTCGAGCGGTCGCGCAAGAAAAACAATCGAATGTATCGCTACTCCTTCGATATGCTGGGCGAAGCCGCCCTTACGGCCAACGATGCTGATGGTTACATGGAGGCTTACCGCGACGCCATAAAGGCCATAGGTCAGAAAAATCGGGAAACCGACATTTACGCCGCCCCCAGCATCTCGGTCAAATTGTCCGCCCTGCACCCCCGCTTTGAATTTGCCCAAAGCGAGCGCGTTGTGCGAGAGATTTCGCCCCGTGTGCTGGAGTTGGCGCAGCTGGCCATGGCGAACTGCATGGCCTTGACCGTCGATGTTGAGGAGGCGGACCGGTTGATGCTTACCCTGGATGTTTTTGCCCACGTGTTTCAGCAGCCCGCGCTGGCCGGCTGGAACGGTTTTGGTTTGGCTTTGCAGGCATATCAGAAGCGCGGAACCAGTGAGATTGCCTACCTGGCTGATTTGGCTATGCGAGTTGGCCGGCGCATTCCGGTTCGCCTGGTAAAAGGCGCCTACTGGGACTCCGAGATAAAGCACGCGCAAGTTGAAGGATACAGTGACTATCCGGTGTTTACGCGCAAAGCCAATACCGATGTGTCCTACATCGCTTGCGCCCGACAATTGCTGGCCAACCGCCAGGCATTTTTCCCCCAGTTTGCCACGCACAACGCACACACCGTGGCCGTAATAACGGAGCTGGCCGGTGACAGGCTGGATTACGAGTTCCAGCGATTGCATGGTATGGGCGCAGACGTGTACGGCGTGGTCATGCTGGCGGATGGCTTCCACCATGCCTGTCGGGTTTATGCGCCGGTGGGAAGCCATGAAGATCTGCTGCCTTATCTTGTCAGGCGCTTGCTGGAGAATGGCTCCAATACATCGTTCGTAAATCGCGTCATAGACGTAAACCTGCCGGTGGAGCAGGTGGCCGAAGATCCGGTCAAAAAGGTGGAATCCACGCAGCCGGTGGCCAACCCGCGCATTCCTTTGCCGCGCGAATTGTACGGGGCTAAAAGAAGTAATTCCATGGGGGTCAATCTTGCCAACGAGGAAGTGGTGCGCAGCCTGGCGGTGCGCATGCAGCCCTTCGTGGAAAGGAGTTGGGATGTGGTGCCGATTCTTGCCCACGACTCTCCCCTGGCGGCAGGTCCGATTGCTGACAACGTAAACCCGGCGCGGTTCTCCGACGTTGTGGGAAAGGTAAGCCAGGCCAGCCCGGCGCAGGTAGACAAGGCCATTGCGACGGCCCGCGCATATAGCAGCGAATGGGACCGGGTGGCACCTGCGCGGCGCGCCGAAATACTGGAACAGGCCGCCGAACTCATGGAACAGAACATGCCTGAGCTTCTGGCCCTATGCATTCGTGAGGCAGGAAAAACCGTGCGCGACGGAATCGCAGAAGTACGTGAGGCGGCGGATTTTGCCCGCTACTACGCGCTGCAGGCGCGGGAAAACTTTGAAAACCCCATCGTACTGCCGGGACCGACTGGTGAGTCGAACGAGTTGTCCCTGCATGGCCGGGGCGTTTTTGCCTGCATCAGTCCATGGAATTTTCCACTGGCCATCTTCACCGGGCAGGTTGCGGCTGCCCTGGCAGCTGGAAACACGGTAGTGGCCAAGCCAGCCGAACAGACCCCTGCCACCGCGGCACTGGCATGCAGTTTATTGCATCGGGCTGGCATCCCCCGCCAAGCCTTGCAATTGCTTCCGGGCGATGGCGCAACCGTGGGTGCCCAGCTGACCAGCGATGCGCGCATCGATGGCGTCGCCTTCACCGGTGGCACCGAGACGGCCCGCTTGATCAACCGTGCTCTGGCCGCACGAAACGCGCCGCTGGCTACCTTGATTGCAGAGACAGGCGGTCAGAACGTGATGCTGGTCGACAGCTCGGCTTTGCCTGAACAGGTAGTGAAAGACGTCATTACCAGCGCATTTCTCAGTGCCGGACAGCGTTGTTCAGCGCTGCGTGTGTTGTATCTGCAATCAGACATAGCTGACCGTGTATTGGAGTTGTTGGGCGGTGCGATGCAGGAGCTGAAAATTGGTGACCCGCGCAAACTATCCACGGACATAGGTCCCGTGATTGACCGGGAAGCGTTGCAGATCCTCGAGGATCATGCGGAGCGTATGGAGCAGGAGGGTCGGCTGGTTGCCAGGGTGCCCTTGCCGGAAAATCTCGCGGGATATTTTTTCGCCCCCTGCGTCTTTGAAATCCCCGGCATCAAGCGCCTGGAGCGCGAAATATTTGGCCCGGTGCTTCACGTGGTGCGCTACCGAGCGAGGGATATCGACACTGTTATCGAGGACATAAACGCCACTGATTATGGGTTGACCCTGGGCGTTCACAGCCGAATCGATCGCAGCCAGGCCTACATTGCCAGTCGCATCAGAGCAGGTAATTGCTATATCAATCGAAACATGGTCGGGGCAGTAGTCGGTGTGCAGCCATTTGGGGGTGAACGATTGTCCGGAACCGGCCCCAAAGCCGGTGGTCCACATTACGTGCCGAGGTTCGCCACGGAACGCACGTTGACCATCAACACTGCCGCCGTGGGCGGCAATGCCAGCTTGCTGGCACTTAACGAGTGATCGTTGTTTGTGACTGATCCAGAAACCTTCGGGATGGAATTGTGTACCTGCAGTTTTTCGGCCTGACCGAGGCACCATTCTCAATTACGCCCGATCCGGCGTTTGTTTACCTGAGCCCGGCGCATCGGGATGCGCTGGCGCACCTTTTGTACGGCGTCGGCAAAGGCGGGGCCAGCGGCTTTGTGCAACTGACCGGCGAGGTGGGCACGGGGAAGACCACAATTTGCCGGTGCCTGCTTGAACAGGTGCCGCCGGATACGCTTATCGCACTGATCCTCAACCCCATGCTCACGCCCAAAGAGTTGCTGGCGACGATATGCGAGGAACTGGGTATCGACGTGTCCGGGTTCCATGACAGCAGCAAGAATATCGTGACAGCACTGAATGCTTTTCTGCTGCAGCAACATGCGTTGAACAGGCGTGTCGTTGTCGTCATCGATGAAGCGCAAAACCTGAGCCCTGAAGCCCTCGAGCAGGTGCGGTTGCTCACTAACCTCGAAACGGCCAAGGACAAATTGTTGCAAATGGTGCTGCTGGGGCAACCCGAGCTGAGGCTCTTGCTGCAGCGGCAGGATCTACGGCAATTGGCGCAGCGCATCACCGCTCGCTACCACCTGGCACCCCTGGCGGAGCAGGAAACCTTTGCCTATGTCCGCCATCGCATGCAAGTAGCGGGCGCACGCCAAAACCCGTTCAAGCGATCTGCCATGCGGGTATTGCATAGGCGGTCCGGTGGAATTCCGCGCTTGATCAACATTATCGCTGACCGTGCCCTGGCCGGCGCCTATTCCCGCGAGATGAACAGCGTCAATTCACGCATGGTGAATGTTGCGGCGAACGAAGTGCAACCGAGTGAAAGCCGGGTGCGCAGAAACTCCCTGCCACTGACCGTTGCAGTATCTTCGGCCCTGCTATTGGCCGCTGTTTCCGTGTTTATGTTTGGCCTGCCGCAACTCAACAAGCAGCTTCCGGCAGCAGCTGCGCCGAGCGAAACAGTGATCACATCCATGTCGGTCGGCGACCGCAAAGCGGCAGCAAGCCCTGGCGAGTTTCCCACCGGCACAGCGGGGAAAAACGCTCTGTTGGAACCGCCCGGCCTGGCATGGCTCGAAACGCAACACGGACTTGCCTGGTGGGGACTGGCGGATCTCTGGCGGGACAACGACAGTGCGAAGGCCATAGAGGCGGCTTGTGAAGGCCAGCTGAACACCGGTTATGCCTGCCTCAAGGACCAGGGAAGCTGGGCCAGGGTGCAGCGCCTGGGCTTGCCGGTCATCCTCGTACTGCGGCAACAAGGTGAGCGCCACGTCGTGTTGCGTGGCCTGGACAGGGATACCGTTTTACTCGGCGCTGGCCAGGAACCCGTGGCTTTCAGCCGGGAGGTAATTGACTCGCTTTGGCTGGGTGACTTTATCGTGGTGTGGCCCCAAGCTGCGAATTGGCCGGTTGAGATCAAGCGCGGTGACGCCGGCCCCGCGGTCGACATCGTGATGCGAATGGCGGCCCAGGCAGAGCCTGCCTGGACTGGAGCGGGTGTTTTGGACGCGGGCTTTGAGTCCTGGCTCATCGAATTTCAGCGCCAGAATGGCTTGACGCCTGACGGGATCATCGGCCCCAGGACGCTGTTATACTTGATGGCCCCAACCATAACCGAGCCCCGTCTCGTCATCGCCCTGGATGAGGGATTCTGATCATGTCAATCCTGCTTGACGCTTTAAAGAAATCAGAATCCCAGCGCCAATTGGGTACAACACCCACCCTTGGAACTCCGGCATTCCACCAGGAAGCAGGCTCGCAGGGGGAACACTCATGGATTCCGGTGGTGATGTCACTGTCCGCGGCAGCGATCATCCTGTGGACTGGCCTGGCACAGTTCCGTCAGGTAAGTACCGTGGCGGGCCAATCAGTAGCCACCATTGAAGCAATCCCGCCGGAACCCCCGGCCAGGTCGCCCGGGGGCAGCCCGGGCGAAAACCCGGTGCCACCCGCAACCACCCCCATGATGGAGTATAAAGCGGCTCCACCACCGATCCTCGAAGATCTGACAGCAAGCCTTACCCAGGAACAGGCGGACCCTCAGGAGTTGACGATAGCACCATTCTCGATTGCCGGGCAGGAACAGCCCGCCCGGGACACTGTCGTGCCGGTCGGTTTACGCCCGGCTGGCGCGGAGAAGCCGGTAATTTTGAACCAACAAGGGCAGGGTGCCGCCGAATCCATGCGCACGCCCAATTCTGCGCATTCGCAGGTACCTGACAATAATGAACCCGGAGCTGCCGGCACAGCAGGCACCGACGACCAACTTGAACCCTACCTTTCCGAGCCAATCAGCTATTGGCAGATTCCCCAATCGGTACGGGACAGCATGGGCGAGCTTCGCGTGAGCGTGCTGGTTTATGCGGATGACCCGCAAGACCGCTTCCTGCTGGTCAATGGCCAGCGGCTGCACGAGAAGGAAGAACTCAGCGATGGCTTGCTGCTGCTGGAAATACAGCGGGACCGGGCAATCTTCAGTTACCGCAACTATCGATTCCAGCTGAAAAGCTGAGGCCGCCAGGGCAACATGGAATATCCTGCATGAACAGCGGCATTGTAACCAACTGGTCAGAAACCCGGCCGGGTAGGCCGTATGCGACCGTGGTGGTGTCCTTGCTTTGCGTGGCGCTGCTGGTCTTGTATTTTCTCGTCTCACCCCTGATGCAGCAGGTTATTATCGAAGTAGCGGGCATGCAGCCACGAGCGGTATCCGCGTTGTTGTTCCAACCCCCCGGCATTTGGTGGAACTATCCAGCCGTGACCGTCCTGAGCGCCATATTCCTGCACGCGAACTGGTTGCACCTGGCTGGAAACCTGGCCTATCTATGGGTTTTTGGAATCCCGGTGGAACAGCGGCTGGGCACAGCGGGTATGATTACGCTGTTCCTTACCGGGGGCGCCCTGGCCAATGTCATCGTGGCGCTGCAACTGGGTAATCTCGATGCCCCGATCATCGGCGCCAGCGGCGCAATTTCCGCGGTGGTCGGAGCTTACCTTGGGCTGTTTCCTTCCCGGCGTATCGGTCTGTTCCTGCCCCTGGGCCTGTACTTGCAATTCGCACAGGTTCCTTCAATCCTGGTCATAGGCTCCTGGTTCACCCTGCAGTTGCTTTATACCGTGTTCGGCCCCATTAATGCTGCGGTAGCCTGGTGGACCCATCTGGCGGGGTTCGCCTTGGGTCTCAGTATTGCGCTACTGTATCGCGCAGTGGTGTCATTTCGAATTTAACCAGGTATTGCAACCAGGTGAGAAGCACATGGCGGGAAAAGCACTCTACAAGGTCATTTTTTTCAACCACGGCAAGGTTTACGAGCTGTTTTGCGAAAGCGTTGGCAGCAGTGGCCTTTGGGGTTTTATCGAGGTCGCCGAATTGGTGTTCGAAACCGGGGAAGGCCTGGTAGTCGATCCGACTGAGGAAAAAATGCGCCAGGAGTTTGAAGGAGCAAAAGTTCTGCATCTCCCGATACAGAGTGTCATACGAATTGAAGAAGTGGAAAAACGCGGGAAGTGCCTGATCCGTGACCGGGATTCCGGGGAGAAAGTAACTCCGTTTCCGCTCTCTCCACCCAATCGATCACAATCCTGAACCGTTTTTCCGGACTGTTTCGTGAAGAGTTGGCCCCGGGCCGGGGATTAAGTTTCGTTCGAGGCTCGCTTCGACCTTTTTCCTGATCTCCCGGCCAACCAGCGCCTCGATCAATTCGAGGGCAAAATCCATCACGGTTCCTGCTGAACGCGACGTGATCACGCGGCCGTCGCGAGTCACGGCGTCACCCGTGATGCGCGGATGCCGTTCCGCCTGCAACACGCCGGGATATGCCGTTGCTGCCTTGCCGTCGAGGACGCCGCTGCGTGCAAGTACTTTGGGTGCTGCACATACAGCGCCGATGAAGCGCCCGGATTCGTGCATCGATCGCAAGATATGCGTTACCCGCTGGTCGTTCGCCAGGTGATCTGAGCCGGGCAAACCACCAGGCAGGGCCACCATGTCAAAATCCTGCTTCAAGGCCTCATCCAACGACATGTCAGGCAGCAGGCGCACGCCGCGACTGGCTGTTATCACGTCATCGCCCAAGCCAGCCACGACCACTTCGATCCCGGCCCGGCGCAACAGGTCGATGATCGTCACGGCTTCCAGTTCTTCACAACCGGGTGCCAGCGGGACCAGAACGCGTTTGTTCATGGCTGTTTCCTTCATTTCATTTCTCTGTCCATGCTGCCGGAAAAAATATGGCCAACGCGCAAAACCTGCAGCGCTTCGTGCAGGGGATAATCTTCCTCCATGCGCACAGTTTCAAGCTTGGCTTCGCCAGTTTTTTCTGCCTCGTTGTTCAGGTGCCCTTCCAGGTCTATCTCCCGTTTCCTATTATCGCTTGAGTCGACCCACTCCACCGCTCCCGCAACCACTACGTCAGGTACAATCCCGTCGACCTGTATCGACTTGCCGGTTGGAGTGTAATAGCGCGCGGTGGTGAGCTTGATGCCAGAGCCGTTGCGCAAGGGCAAGACGGACTGCACCGAGCCTTTGCCAAAAGTACGTTGGCCGACAACAACTGCCCTGCGATTGTCCTGCAAAGCACCGGCCAATACCTCGGAAGCGGAGGCAGAGCCGCTGTCCACCAGCAACACCAGGGGAATGCCGGGAAGCCATTGCCCCGGGTTGGCGGAGTATTCCATGTCCATCGAAGCGTGGCGGCCGCGCATCGAGACGATCTTGCCCTGGTCGAGGAAACCATCCGCTATCTCGATGGCCGGCTGCAGAACGCCGCCGGGGTTGTTGCGCAAATCCAGTATCAAGCCATGGAGCTGGGTGCCTTCAGCCAGGACAGAATCCAGCGCCTGCTTCAAGTCGGTCGCGGAGTCACGGTGGAAATACACGATGCGGAAATAACCGTACTGTTTTTCAAGCAGGCGAAAACTCAGCGCCGGGACCTTAACGAATTCACGCTTAAGTACCAGGGTGCTGGATGAATCATCCGGTTTCAGAATAACCAGCTCAACGGTGGAATCCGGCGGCCCATACAGTTCATCAATGGCCTCTTGCACCGGCCGACCCTTCACGGGCTTATTATCCACCGAGGTAATGATATCCCCCGGGTTGATTCCAGCCGTATCCGCCGGACTTGGGCTGATTACGTGTTTGATGACCATGCGTCCCTTCTCAGCCACAACATCAATCCCAAGGCCGACATATTGTCCCTTCGCCGAGTTTTCGAGATCTTCGTAATCGCTGCTTGGCAGGAAAGCTGAATGGGGGTCAAGTTCAGCCAGCATGCCGTTAATTGCCGCATTCAGAAGGGTGTTGTCGTCGACCGGTTCGACGTAATTTTTCCGCACCTGGTTGAACACATCAGTGAACGTTCTCAGGTCATCGAGTGTCAATTGCGCAGTGGCGCTGACCCGCGGGGTGGCTATATCAGCCGGTGCGGTTGGGACTTGTTGCGCGCAAACCACAATGCTTGTGAAAGGATTGGAGAGTATCAGAACCAGTAGAGGGTAGTGTTTCATTGCAGTCCATACGCGCCGCTGGCGCCTTGAAGGGTTTTCATCTTTTCAACCAAGCGGCCGGATCAACCGCCTTGCCATCTTTTCTCAATTCGAAATACAGGCCCTGATCGCCGCCCGGGTTACTCCCGACAGTGGCAATGACTGCGCCTGGTTCTACCCAGGCGCCGACTTCCCAAAGCAGGCTTTCATTGTAACCGTAAAGGCTCATGAATCCCTGGCCATGGTCGATGATCATCAGCAGACCATAGCCTCGCAGCCAGTCAGCAAATGCGACCCGGCCATAGGCGATGTTGCTCACTTCCGCTCCTGCTGACGCTGCGAGAATCCACCCCTGCCACTTCATTCCCGCCGCGCGTTGCTGACCAAAAGCATGCACGACACGGCTCTTCACCGGCATTGGCAGCTTGCCTTTCTGTGCCGTCAGGCCCTGGCGAGTACCGAGATCAGGTGGAATGTCCGCCAGAACATCGCTGAGCTTTTCCAACAGCAATTCAAGGTCCTGGCGATCATGCTCAAGCTCCGAAAGTCGTGACTGTTCATGGTCTATTTTAACCGTCAGCGCAGCGAGCAGGCTTTCGCGCTCGCTGCGCTGTTGCTGCTGCTGTTCCAGGATTTGTTCTTGCTTTTTCCGCACGATTTCCAGCAGGGATAATTCCTGGTGGATGAGCTGGTAGGTGCTCTCCAGTTCGCTCAGTAGCGACTTGAGCATTTTAATCTTATCGGCCTGGGCATTGTTTATGTGGTTGTAGTAAGCCAGCATGCGACTGAGCTGAGCGGGGCTGTCCTGGTTCAAGACCAGTTTCAGACGGGATTGGCTGGCCAGTCGGTACATGGATTTGATCTGCTTGCCGAGCTGGGCTTGCCTGCCCCCCAATGCTTGGGCCTGCTGTTCCCGCCGCATTTCGAGCAGTGTGAGCTCCTTTACATGCAGCGCTTTTTTTCGTTCCAACTCGCGCAACTCCCGCACCGTAGCCTGGATGGCCAGGTCGAGAACCCGTAATTGCGCTTGCTCGGAGCGGTGTTCTGCCCTCGACTGTTCCATGCGTGCGCGCAAATCCGCAATGCTCCGTTTGAGCAAAGCCAGCTGACGTTCAACTTCATCCTGGTCCATGGTGGACGAAGTATCTTGCTGGGCAGGCAGGAGTAGTGGCTGCACTGCCAGGGACAGCAACAGGATCAACAGAATAATCCGACCGAAGGGGCTCTTTCCCCGTGGCATGCCATGAACCCTATTGGACCAGTTCCAGCAGCGACCGTCCGGTCATTTCTTGCGGTTGCGGCAGACCCAGCAAATGCAACATGGTCGGAGCAATATCCCGGAGAGTTCCATTCGGTGCCAGGTGTGCCGGACGCCCATGGAACACCAGGGGAACCGGGTTGGTGGTGTGAGCGGTGTGACTCTGTCCGGTGGAGTCATCCCGCATTTGCTCGACATTGCCGTGATCGGCCGTGATCAATAATTCCCCGCCGGCGGCTTCAATGGCCTGGACAGTGCTGGCCACGCAGCGATCTACCGCTTCGACTGCACGGATGGCAGCCGCCAGATCACCGGTATGTCCGACCATATCGGGGTTTGCCACATTGCAAATAATGACGTCGTATCGATTGGAGCTTATGGCCTCGGTCAACTTGCGGGTTAATTCCGGAGCGCTCATTTCCGGCTGCAAGTCGTAGGTGGCAATTTTCGGGGACGGAATGAGGATCCTGTCTTCCCCGGGGTATGGGTCTTCTCGTCCTCCATTGAAGAAAAAGGTCACATGAGCATATTTTTCAGTTTCAGCAATGCGCAATTGCCGCAGGCCGTGAACAGCGAGAATCTCAGCCAGCGAATGGGGCAGAGTAATGGGCGGAAACGCAATGCTGACCGGCAAGCCTTCCATGTATTCAGTCATGCACAAAAAAGCGGAAAGCCTGGGCTGCTGGCGTTCAAATCCAGGGAATTCTTCGTCGACAAACGCCCGGCAGAGTTCGCGTGCCCGGTCGGCACGGAAATTGATGAAGAAGACGGCATCACCGGCCGCCACGCCCCGTGACCCATCGATGACGGTTGCCGGCACGAATTCATCGCTTTCTCCACGATCGTAGGCAGCAAGCAAAGCAGCCACCGCCGTGGGCATCAAGTACTTCGCCTGTGCCAATACGATGGCGACATAGGCTTGCTCGATGCGTTCCCAGCGTTGGTCCCGATCCATTGCGTAATAACGGCCGCACACCGTATCAATGCGTGCGCCCTTGATGCCGTCCACCAGTTTTTGCATGGCGCGTAGCGACGGTTCTGCGCTTCGCGGTGGCGTGTCACGCCCGTCGAGAAAAGCATGGACTGAAATCCGCTTTGCGCCATGATAGGCGGCCAATTCCACTGCAGCCAGGAAATGTTCCTCGTGGCTGTGGACCCCGCCAGGGGACAGCAGCCCCATGATATGTACGGTCTTGCCGTTGGAAACGGCCAGTCCAAGGCCCGCGGCGATGACTTCGTTTTTTTGGAAACTGCCATCACGGATACAACGCGTAATTCGGGAATGGTCCTGGTAAACAATGCGGCCGGCGCCGATATTCATATGGCCGACTTCAGAATTACCCATCTGCCCGCAGGGCAAACCCACAGCTTCACCCGAAGTGGTGATCAAGGCATGCGGGTCTTTTTGCCACAACTCGTCCCAGCAAGGTGTGTTTGCCTGCGTGATGGCATTGTCTTCCGCTTCGGCACGGCAGCCCCAACCATCGAGTATCATTAATACGAGAGGCTTTCGTGCGGGTCTCATGAGGTTTCCAATTATGTCTGCCGAGCTGAAGAAATGGGGCTTGCAATCAACCGGTGCCGGCTCCACCTGAGAGTTGCTTGAAAAAAACCGTGCTTCTGGTCCGGGTTGACCGCCGCGGGTCGTGGCACAATTATTCCACAATCGGCTGCGCGACGCAGTGCCAGGAATCCGTCTCCAATCCTGGACCATTTCCGACTGCAGAGTGCGGTCCGTTTTTTAACCGGTGCAAACGACTCATGGAACAACTTGTAGAATTCGCCGCCAATCACCCCTTGCTAGCGGGAGGGTTTGTTGCCGTGCTTGGCCTTTTGGCCTGGACTGAAATGGTACGCAAGGTCCAGGGTCTGCCCGAATTGTCCCCCGCCCAATCCGTGGTATGGATCAATGATCCTGCAACGGTTATCGTCGATGTTTCTGCTGCGGCCGATTTCAATAAGGGTCACATTGTCAACGCCCGCAACATGGCACTTTCCCGCATCACAAATCCGGATGCGGAGGTGCTGAAACTCAAGGATTCCAAGGTGTTGGTGGTGTGCAAGATGGGCCAGACCGCGGCGCAGGCCGCAGCAAGCTTGAAGAAACTGGGGGTCCAGGATGTGGCCATCCTTAAGGGAGGCATGGCGCAGTGGTTAAGCGACCAGTTTCCGGTGACCAAAAAATAGTAATGCCAACGGATAACAACACCGGCCAATAAAGAAGTTCAAAAAAGAAGTTCAAACAAACACGGCACCGGGTTCACCAAGGCTGGCCACCGTAAGTGCCAGGTGGGATAATCTTCGGCCCCGCCGTTCCGTGACAGTGCCCGGCACAACAGAATGAGAGTAATGAAATCATGGCAGATGAGCAAAAAGTGAATCCGGGCGTTATGACTCCAGAACAAGTTGCCACGGCGCAATTCCTGATTCAGAGGCTTTATCTCAAGGATGTTTCCCTTGAATTACCCAACGCGCCGGAAATTTTCCAGGAGCAGGGGCAATCGGACGTCAAGATGAGCCTCGCGCAGCGAGTCGATGAATTGGGCGAAAATCTGCATGAAGTTGTGCTCACGGTTACCGTAACCGCGACCCTGGGTGAAAAAACCGCTTACCTGGCCGAAGTTGCCCAGGCAGGAATTTTCCTGATTGCCGGGTTCAATGAGCAATCCAGGCACGCGGTGATAAACACCTTGTGCCCGAGCACACTGTTTCCCTACGCCAGGCGGGCGATATCTGGTCTGGTGGCGGATGGAGGATTCCCTCCATTGACTTTGCAGCCTGTGAACTTCGACCAGTTGTATGGCCAGCGCATGCAGGAATTAATGAGCCAGCAGGCCGCCAGGAAGGCCGCGGACGGAGCGCCGGACTCTGGAGTCGTGCCGGTGGAGTTTTCCGCCAATAACTGATCTTTTGGTGACACATGGCCAACACCTCTGGCGATAGTCTTACAGGCCTGCCGGACTGTACCGCTGTCCTGGGAGCGGGCTCCTGGGGATCGGCGCTGGCAATGCAGTTGGGGCGTAGCGGCAGAAAATGTGTGCTCTGGGGCCGGTCCCGGGAACAGATTGAAGCCATGCGCCTGTCCGGCAGCAATGAGAAATTTCTGCCCGGAATCCCTTTTCCGCCCCACGTCTCTTTGGCGCATTGCCTGGATGAGGTATTGTCAGCGACGGACGAAGTGCTGGTGGCAGTGCCCAGTCATGCGTTTACCGCTATCCTCAAACTGCTGGCGCCAATGCTTGCCCCAGGCCAGGGATTGAGCTGGGCCTGCAAAGGACTCGAGCCCGGCAGTGGTCGATTCTTGCATCAGGCTGCCCAGGACGTAGTGGGCCGTGAACGGCCATTGGCTGTAATTACCGGCCCCAGTTTTGCCATCGAGGTTGCCCGGGGTCTGCCAACGGCTGTAACCGTGGCGGGAACCGAACCCGCCTACTGTAAGCGCATGGCGCAAGTGCTGCATGGTGGAAACTTCCGTGCCTACACCAGTGATGACATCGTCGGCGCAGAGTTGGGGGGGGCAGTAAAGAACGTATTGGCCATAGCTACGGGAATCTCCGATGGAATGGCTCTCGGCAACAATGCCCGCGCGGCACTGATTACGCGTGGACTGGCCGAAATGATGCGATTGGGCCGGGCGATGGGGGCGCGGGAACAAACCCTTATCGGCCTGGCCGGCATGGGAGACCTGGTGCTGACCAGCACCAGCGATCTGTCACGCAATCGCCGGCTGGGTCTGGCCCTCGGCTCGGGTCATACGGTGGAGCGGGCGGTGGCGGACATCGGGCAGCTCGTGGAAGGCATAAGCACTTCTGCCGAAGTATGGCGGATGGCTCAACGCCACGCCGTCGAGATGCCAATATCTGAACAGATACACGGCGTAATCCACTTCGGCTGGAATCCCAAGCAATGCCTGCGTGACTTGCTTGCTCGCGAACAAAAGCCCGAGCTCATCTAGGCCAGCGCGATTCCGCGGTTGGCAAATCACGCCAGTTCATCGCAGCCCATTGAAGCCGTTTTGCCGCAGCGCTTCGTATAGGACCAGCGCCACCGTGTTGGACAGATTCAAGCTGCGGCTGCAGGCTTTCATGGGCACGCGCAGCATGTGTGAGGGATCCAACCCAGCCAGCATGTGGGCAGGTAAACCACGGGTTTCAGAGCCGAAAACGAGTCCATCGCCGGGCTCGAACGAGGCTTGGTCGTAGCCCTTGCAGCCTCGCGAGGAGAATGCCCACAGGCGCATCTCATAGTTTCTGGCTCGAAGGTCTAGCCAGCTGGCATAGCGCGACACGCAGGCCAACTCGTGGTAGTCCAGGCCGGCACGGCGCACCTTTGCATCGTCGAGTTCAAATCCCAGGGGTTCTACCAGGTGGAGATGTGCCCCGCTGTTGGCGCACAGGCGGATGATATTGCCGGTATTGGGCGGTATTTCAGGCTGGAAAAGGATGATATGGAACATAGCAGGCACTACTCGAGGTTCAGGCAGCGGCAACAGGCACTAGCCTACCAGTGAATTTGCGATGAAGCGAAAGTGCGCCAGAGCAGCGGATTTCGGCCCATCGGGCTACCATCCATAAATCGTTTATTTCAACAAAAAACTTACTAACTGCATGATTGTAAATGATAATAAATAATTAGTCACGCCAAAGCTTTGTTTGTTTTGCCATTTGACAGCCTTTACCCATGGGCGTATTGTTGGCCACCGCGAACACAATATCTTGTGTCCGAAAAAAAAATAGCGCACAATAAATTGTGTCTTATAATCAATTAAAACCAAAGAATTAGACGGTAGAACTGATGAACAGCGTTCAA
Organism: Lysobacterales bacterium; assembly: GCA_035292625.1. Taxonomy (GTDB): domain Bacteria; phylum Pseudomonadota; class Gammaproteobacteria; order Xanthomonadales; family SZUA-36; genus SHZL01. Next base: position 24,876 of record DATDPS010000247.1, read on the forward strand.
GTTGAGGCAGTTGGCACTGATTCACAAGATATTCCTCTGCAGGAAGCTTCATTCGATATTTGGGACAAGAAGTACCGGCTCAAGGCAAAGTCGGGCGAAGTTATCGATGTTACGATCGATGACACCTTCAAGCGTATCGCCCGGGCCATTGCGGAGTGCGAGCAGACCGTGGAGAAACGGGCACAGTGGTATGAAACGTTTCTCTGGGCCTTAAGGCGCGGAGCGATACCGGCAGGCCGAATCACGTCAAACGCCGGAGCACTGGATCACAAGCCAGCCACGTCCACCATCAACTGCACGGTGTCTGGAATTATCAGCGATTCAATGAACGGTATCCTGGAGAAAGTTCACGAAGCCGGGTTGACACTCAAGGCAGGTTGTGGAATTGGTTACGAGTTCTCAACATTGCGGCCCAAAGGAGCTTATGTTTCCGGCGCAGGAGCCTACACATCCGGGCCGCTGAGTTTCATGGACATCTACGACAAGATGTGCTTTACCGTCTCTTCAGCAGGGGGGCGGCGGGGCGCGCAGATGGCAACTTTCGAAATTGGCCATCCGGACGTTATGGAATTCATTCGTGCCAAGCGCGAAGACGGCCGTCTGCGGCAATTCAATTGCTCCTTGTTGATCACCGACGAGTTCATGACGGCGGTAACGAATAATCAACCCTGGCTCCTGGCATTTCCCATCAACGAGTACGAAGCCAAGAACCTTGACCTGGACAACGCCAAGCAGGTGCTATGGCGCGAATGGCCACAGACCGAAGGCTATGTCACCCGCGACGATGGCCTGGTGGCTTGCCGGATTTACAAAACGGTGCCTGCCCGGCGAGTGTGGGACATGATCATGTCCTCCACCTATGATTTTGCTGAACCCGGCTTCATCCTGATCGACCGCATCAATGAGATGAACAACAATTGGTTTTGCGAGAACATACGCGCCACCAACCCCTGTGGAGAGCAGCCGCTTCCGCCTTACGGAGCCTGTCTGCTGGGGTCGGTCAACCTGACCCGATTTGTTGAAATGCCATTCACCGAGCAGGCTCGTTTCAACTGGGATGAATACCATAAAGTCGTGCGCGTATTCACCCGCATGTTGGACAACGTGGTGGAAATCAATGGCCTGCCTTTGGGTAAGCAACGTGATGAGATTGCCCGGAAACGCCGGCATGGCATGGGGTTTCTCGGCCTGGGCTCGGCCATCACCCTGATGAGAATGAAATACGGCTCCCCAGAGTCTCTGCAATTTACCGAGCGGGCGGCACGGGAAATGGCCGTGGCAGGCTGGGAGGAAGCATTGGAATTGGCGCGGGAGAAAGGCCCGGCACCCATAATGAATGAGGAATTTGAAGTCACCGGGGACATGCTACGCCGCAGACCGGAAATGAAAGCCGAGGGTTACGCTGTCGGTGACCGGGTTCCCGGACGTATTCTGCACGCTCGCTACAGTCGCTATATGCAGCGCATCGCCGGGTATGCTCCGGAGCTGGTCGATTCCCTTGCCAAAGAGGGTGCCCGCTTTACCCATCACACCTCAATTGCGCCCACCGGGACGATTTCGCTTTCCATCGGCAATAACGTTTCCAATGGCATCGAACCCAGTTTTGCCCACCACTACAACCGTAACGTCATTCGTGAAGGACGCAAGACCAAAGAGAAAGTGGAAGTTTTCAGCTACGAATTGCTGGCTTACAGACACCTGGTCAACAGTCGCGCCATGCCCTATGCGGAAGACGAAGACACCCGGTTGCCGGGTTATTTCGTCACCGCTGAGGACATAAATCCCACGCAGCACGTAGATATTCAGGCCGCTGCGCAAAAATGGATCGACTCGTCGATATCCAAGACGGCCAACGTGCCAACTGATTTTGCCTACGAAGATTTCAAAGACATCTATGTTTATGCGTACCAGCAAGACCTGAAGGGTTGCACCACATTTCGCTTTAACCCGGAAGCATTTCAGGGGGTGCTGGTGAAGGAACGTGACCTGGAAAATACCACCTATCGTTTCGTGCTCGATGACGGTCAGACAGTAGAAGTGAAAGGCAATGAAGAAATAGAGTACGACGGTGAAGTTCATACCGCGGCCAATCTGTTCGATGCGCTGAAAGAAGGTTATTACGGGAAGCTTTAGGCAGGCAGTCTGAACAGTGCCGCTGTGCCGTAGTGCACGTGCCAGGTCCACTGGAATAACAAAAATCTACTTGGGATAAAGTGGCGGCGAGGGATGTTTTGGGAACTGCCAGAATCCAGGGAGACGCTTGGTACACGGAAGTACACTTTTTTCGCCGGGCGGAGCACAAGGCGAAACAGGCACAAGCAAGATCGTTATTGAAGATTTGAATCGGGGAGCACCATGGCATCGCCGCATACAGGGATGTATCGGCGAAACCTGGCCCCCAGCAGAAGACAACAAGGAATACGCATGGCCGTCCTCCCGCGCAGAGAGTATCTGCAGGCTGCTGGGCCGTGCTGGCAGGAGACCCATGAGCACTCGCATCGATAGAAAAATTGTCGGCTATGAAGTCGTCAAGAAAGAGGAAGAGGCAGCCGCGAAGGCTGAAGCCCAACTGGCACGTGAAGAACGCCAGTCTGCCAAGATCATCCGCATGACCGAGCAAGTGGCGCGGCCCGAGGGCATGGACGCACTCGAAGGATCCACTTACAAAATCAAAACTCCGCTGGATGATCATGCCATGTACGTAACCATCAACGATATCATTCTAAACCCCGGTACTGAGCACGAGCAGCGACGGCCGTTCGAAATCTTCATCAACTCCAAGAACATGGATCATTTCCAATGGATTGTTGCGCTTACCCGGCTGATGTCTGCAGTGTTCCGCAAAGGCGGTGACGTAACCTTCCTGGCCGAGGAACTGCAGGCGGTATTCGATCCCAAGGGTGGTTATTGGAAACCAGGTGGCAAATTCATGCCTTCGATCATTGCCGATATCGGCGCCGTGATCGAACACCACTTGCGTAAAATTGGCCTGATGGAGAAAGAAGAATTATCGGAACAACACCAATTGATGCTGGAGCAAAAGCGTGCCGAAGCTGAAGCGGCGCACACGGGCAGGGCCTCGCAGGGCAGGAGATCCAGCAGCACGGGAGCCGAAAGCGACTACCCGGAGTCAGCCCAACTCTGTGGCAAGTGCAATACCAAGGCGGTAGTGATTATGGACAATTGCGCCACCTGCCTGTCCTGCGGGTATTCGAAATGCGGCTGACACCCCGCCGCTGAAAAAGCATTTTCAGCAATCGCGCTCGCTCCCGGCCGCACCTTCATTGCATAGACAAGCTGTATGTTCAAGTGCAACCGGGAAAGGAGAGCCCCGTTCATGTGAACGGTCATAGAGGGAAAATCACCGCTTTGACGGGCAGGCCGGGAACGCCATGAACTTGCAATCCCTCATACACCTGGCGTGGATTGTCCCGCTGGTTCTCCTGGTGTCCTACATTGGCTCGCCCCGGTTCCTGGGCAACATGGGGTCGACGCGTGTGAGGCGCATACTTGGGTCCGCCCTGGAGAAAAATCGCTATACGATTCTGCATGATCTGGTCTTGCCCTCCGGCGGTGGCACCTTCCACGTCGATCACCTGGTCATTTCGCGTTATGGAATCTGCGTAATAGATTCAATACATCGGTCTGGATGGATCTCTGGAACCGAGGTGCAGGCACGTTGGCGGCAACAGTCCTGGGGCAAATCATGGTATTTCGACAATCCCGTCCATACAAATTACCTCAGGGTGCAGGCCCTTGAACGCCTGTTGCAACTGCCCAATTCGCGGTTCCACCCGATGGTGGTTCTGAGTGGCCATCGTGGCTTCAAAAAAAACCTGCCGACGGGTGTTCTCGAGGTGAAAAATCTCGTGGGCAGGATTCGTTCCCTGGGTCGTGAAGTGCTGTCCGCAGAGGAAGCGGACAAGGCTTTGCTATGCATTCAGAAGTCCATTGTGAAGCCGGGCTTGTTTGGACGAGCGGGCAGGTGGAAGCTGTTTCGCCTGCTTTTATTCGTGGTGTTGGTGGCGGCCTCCGTCATGGCCTATCACGATCAACTGCAACAATTTCTTGCCGGGATGCAGCGACATGCGGACATGCGCATGATGCCGGAAAAATTTCACCGGGATGGGCTGCCCAAAACGGAACTGGAACTCTGGGAAGACAGCCTCATCTGCGCCTATTCCAGCGACCTGGGTCGGTGCTCCTGTTATGAACCGGGCGGCGCGAAAGCACGCCTCACGGCTGCGAGGTGCCAGGAATTAGCCGAACGAGGTTCGGTACTGAAGCAATGACAGAATTGCTCGGGAATGCATCAGGGAACCTGATGGTCGTTTTCAAGGTTGGCTTAAAGTAGTCAACATCCGGTACCAGTACGCGGTGCCCCGGTGAAAATCAGCCATGCCGATTTTCTCATCGAGGCCATGCGCACGGATGTCGCCCGGTCGCATGAACCAGCCCGCGACTCCAAAAACCGGGATGCCTGCATTGCGCAAAAAAAGCCCGTCGGTTGCGCCCGTCATCATTTTCGGGATAACCGGCACCCCCGGCCAGAACTCCTCTACCAGGGATTCCAGCGACTCCAGCAGCGCTGCTGGCAGAACGGATGGCGGGCTGGGCAGGGCATCGTAAATCGAAGTGAAAAAAATCGCCTCATCGGCTGCCAGCTTGCGCAACCGG
>DATDPS010000248.1:0-26266 GCA_035292625.1 Lysobacterales bacterium
AGAAATGCCCGTCGCCATCGCGGGTGCCGATGTCGCCGGAATGGTACCAGCCCTCGCGCAGGGTTTCGGTAGTCGCTTGCGCATTGCCCCAATACTCGAAGAACACGTTGGGTCCGCGCACCACGACCTCGCCGGCCTGGCCGGGCGCCACCTCGCTCCCCGACTCGTCGACGATCCTGGCTTCACACGCCAGGCCCGGCAGGCCGGTGGAGGCGGGGCGATGCCAGTCGCCGGAGAGTCGGGTGTAGACGGCGACGGGGCACGTCTCGGTCGAGCCGTAGACCTGCAACACCGCCACGTTGCGCCCGGTGAAGGCGTCGACCAGGCGCTGTGGCACCTGGGTCGAGCCGGTGGTGACGGCGCGCAGGCTGTCGAGCTTGGTTGCAGTCCAGCGCGGATGCTCGATCATGGCCTGGATGGTGGCCGGCACCAGTACGGTCAGCGTCGGGCGGTCGTGCTCGATCGCCTCCAGCGCCGCCTCCGGCGCGAAGCGGGGGTGCAGCGTGACGGTGGCGCCGAGCTGCAGGGCGGGCGTGGTCTGGATGTTGAGACCGCCGACGTGGAACATCGGCAGCACGGTCAGGATATGGTCCGCCGCCGTCATGTCGTGCATGTGCTGGCTCATCACGGCGTTCCACACCAGCGCCTCCTGGCGCAGCACGGCGCCCTTGGGGTGGCCGGTGGTGCCGGAGGTATAGACGATCAGCAGCGGCGATGAGGTGTCGACGTGGGGCGCGCGTCCGTCGCCGCTAGCGCCTGCGAGCAGCGCATCGAGGGATGCGCCACCGTCAGGCGCAAAGTCGAGGCCGACGACGCGCACGTCGGACAGCGCCTTGGTCAGCGGCGCGATGACGGGGGCGAAGGCCTCCTCGACCACGAGGGCCTTCACCGATGCGTCGCAGAGGATGTAGACCTGCTCGGGCACCGCAAGCCGCCAGTTCAGCGGCACCAGCAGGGCGCCGATCCGCGCGCAGGCAAACAGCAGTTCAAAAAATTCGACGCGGTTGCGGCACAGCACCGCGACGCGTTCGCCGGCTGCGATGCCGCATGCCTCCAGCAAGGAAGCAGTACGCCCGGTTCGCTCGTGCATGGCGCGGTAGGTGAAGGAGACGCCGCTGGCCAGATCTTCCATCGCCACGCGTGATGGTGCAATGTCTGCGCGTCGTTCGAGAAAATCAAAAACCGGGAAACTCACCGCCGGTTCATTTCCCTTGAACGCCGATGCCGTTGGCGATCAGGTCGCCAATGATGTCAGCAACCCGTGCAGGCGGTTCGGAGTCATCCCATTCGGCGAACCGCAAGCCCAGGAACACGGCCATTCCCATGATGGCCCAGGACCAGGTTTCGTAGTCGCCCGAACGGATGTCGCCGCGCTTCCCGGCCTTCTCCAGATTTTCCCGGTAGGCCAGCGCGAACTCGCGGTAGTGTTTGACAAAAGCATCATTGGCGACGAACTCTGCTTCGGAAATGATGCGGTAAAGGCCTTTATGCTCGTGCACGAATTCGAGGAAGGCCTCCAGACCCTTGCGCTCCGCGGTGAGTCGGTCCGGCACATTGGCCACCCGTTCAGCGATCCAGCTGCGCGTCCGGTGGCTCATGAAGGTCACCAAAGCGCGGTAGATCTCTTCCTTACCATCGAAATACACATAGAAAGTACCGAGCGCGACACCGGCAGCCCGCGTGATGTCATGGATCGCCACCGCGTGGAAACCCTTTTCGCCAAACTCGATTTCGGCGGCGCGCAACAGCTTTTCGCGGGTGAGCTGCCCCCGGGCGGTCTTGGGTAACTTATTTGAAGTTGAATCTTGATTCATGTTTCACTATCTTGCATACTCTGCAGCTTGAAGACAAGGTCCGGTCGATCCAGCCGGAACCAAACCGGGAAAATCGTGAAGCTACTGCACCTATCCAGAAATTCAAAATTGGCCTACCGCGATGAGGGCAGCGGTTCAGCCATATTACTGGTTCACGGCTGGGGTGTCAGCGGCGCATTGTTTCAAAGCCAGTGGGAAGCTCTGTCAGGGCAGCACCGCGTGCTGGTTCCCGATTTGCCGGGCCATGGCGGCTCCAGACCGTTTCCACCCGATGCGCCGTTCAGCTATCTGGCGGACTCCATCGCCGAATTGATCCGCGAAGTTTCACCGGGACCCATCTGCCTGGTGGGGTGGTCGCTTGGCGCCATGGTCTGCTGGGATCTGCTGTCGCGACACCCGGACCTTCAGGTTTCCAGCCTCGTAATCATCGATATGGTGCCGAAGATTCTCAACACGCCCGATTGGTGGTTTGGGTTGCGCGACGGATCCGGGGTCGGGATTTTTGATCGCCATGTCGCCTTGATGCGAGCGGATTGGGAGGCCTACACCGCCCTGTTCGTGCCCAGGATATTTTCCCAACTGAATTGCGCGCTGCATCCGGAGCTGATCGAAAAAACCCGTGCTGCCGCCAAAGGCAATGACCCGGACAGCATGGCCACCATCTGGCAGCGTTTGGCGGAGCAGGACCTGCGTTCGCAATTGGCTGAAATCCACGTGCCCTGCCGTGTCGTGGCGGGCACGCAAAGCCAACTCTACAGCGTTGCCGCCTGTCGCTGGGTAACGGCACAGATCGAAGGCGCGCGCCTGGTGGTGTTCCCGCGCTCAGGGCACGCACCCCACCTGGAGGAGCCAGAACTTTTCAACAGCATGCTGTTGGCATTCGCCAACGGCCTCGACGATCAATCCCATGAACAAGGCACCGCGCCGGCCCAGACCGGTTCGCACATTACATAACGGAGGACTGACCATGCAACATTCCCAACACAGACCTGCACGGATTCACGCACGATGGCTGCTGCAACCACTCGTGGCCGCAGTCCTGGCCGGATTGACGCTGCCGCTGACCGCGCTGGCCCAGTCCACAGCCGACGGGGAGGTCACTGCAAGCAGCATCGAAGAGGTCGTTGTCACTTCACAACGCCGCGAAGCAAACCTGATGGAAGTGCCCATAGCCGTGACTGCATTCTCCGGCGAGAAACTCGAGCGATTTGGCGCCCTTGATATCGTCTTCCTGGCACAGAGCACACCCAACACCACGCTCGAAGTATCGCGCGGGACCAATTCAACCCTGACCGCGTTCATTCGCGGCGTGGGCCAGCAGGACCCGGTAGCGGGTTTTGAGTCGGGCGTCGGCATCTACATTGACGATGTCTACCTGAACCGTCCGCAGGCCAATGTGCTCGACATCTACGACGTTGAGCGCATCGAGGTATTGCGCGGCCCACAGGGCACACTCTACGGCCGTAACACCATCGGTGGTGCCATCCGGTACGTAACCAAGCGGATCAACCCGGACAGTCCGGAGTTCAGCGTACGCGGCCGGCTGGGTAATTACAGCATGTTCGACGCGGTGCTTTCCGGCTCAACGCCCATCGGCGAAACCTTCCGGGTAGGCGCCTCCTATGCCAACTTCAATCGCGATGGATTTGGCGACAACCTGAACCTGACGGACCTCGAGAACTATGAGAAAGATTCCTGGGGCGCGCGGTTCAGCGCTGAATGGGAACCCACCGATGAGCTGTTTTTCCGGCTGGCAGCCGACTGGGTGCAGGACGATTCCGATCCCCGGCAAGGTCACCGCCTGACCGTGGGCAAGCTGACGGGCGCGCCGGTACTGGATGACGTGTTCGACACCCGCGCCGGCCTGAACAACCCGATCCAGGAAGTGGAAAGCAGTGGTGTTTCCCTGCTTTCTGAATGGCAAGCCAGCGACCTGATCCAGATTCGCGGCATTTTCTCCACCCGTGACGATGAGAGTTTGACTCCGATCGACTTCGACAGTCTGCCGTCCGCCGACCTGGATGTGCCAGCACTGTACGAAAACGAACAAGACTCCGCCGAGATCCAGGCCGTCTTTTCCTCTGACCGGTGGAATGGCGTCGCGGGCCTGTACTACCTGGACGCCAATGCTGTCACCGTGTTTGACGTGATACTTGGCAACACCGGTGCGCTGATTGGCCTGCCGGGTCTGAATGCCTTCACATCCGGTAATGTAGATACCGAAACCTGGTCCGTCTTCGCCGATGTCACCTATGACCTGACCGAACAGTGGGGCCTCTCGCTGGGCGGCCGTTACACCGATGACAAGCGCTCATCGCAGGTGTTGCGCCAGACCAAAATCGGCGGCACGTCGCCCATTTTTGGCGGCAGCGCGATTCCGATTGCCACCACGTCGAATTTCGACGGCTCGGAGACCTTCACGAAATTTACCCCCAGGGCATCGGTGCAATGGCAACCCAATGATGACCACAACCTGTACCTGAGTTACAGCGAAGGCTTCAAGGGCGGCGGATTCGACCCGCGCGGCCAGACCACTCTCACGCCTGACTTCAACGGTGATGGGGTGAAGAGCCCCGACGAGGTATTCGAGTTCATGAAGTTCGACCCCGAAACCGTGGATTCAATTGAATTCGGCCTGAAGTCCACCCTGTTAAACGGCCGCATGACGTCCAACCTGGCGGTATTTTTGGGTTCGTACAAGGACGTTCAGATTCCGGGCTCTGCCGGACGGGACACCAATGGTGACGGCATCGAAGATACCTTCGTCGGCATCACGTCGAACGCGGCCGATGCCGACATCAACGGCGTGGAATGGGAAGCGAACGCGATCCTCGCTGACGACCTGGGTGCAAGCGGTTCGCAGCTCTTACTGGCCTGGTCCGTGGGTTACATCGATGCCGAATTCAACGAGTTCATCGACGCTTTCGGCAAGGACGTGGCCGATCAGCGCACTTTCCAGAACACGCCGGAATGGACCGGCAACGGCACCATGACCTACAACCTGCCGGTGAGCTGGTTCGGCGGCAGCACGCTGGGCTTCATCACCTCCTTGTCGTATCGTGGCGATCACACCCAGTTTGAAATCGCCACGCCGGAATTGGACCAGGACGCATACACGCTGTGGGATCTGAGCGTGGTCTGGGCAGACGACACCGGCCATTGGCAGGTGGGACTGCATGGCAAGAACCTGACGGACGAGGAATACAAGGTGGCTGGTTATTACTTCCCGAGCCTGGGCCTCGAAGGCAACATCACCGCCTTCTACGGCAATCCGCGGCAGTTCTGGCTGGACGTGCAGTATCGCTGGTTCTGATTGGCTGGTTGTCTGTAACAGGCCACTGGTATGATCGGTGCATGAACCGGGGGGCGTAGCTACACACGCTGCGCCCGCCGGACCGCCACAGGTAAATGCCAGCCCCCGCAGGTAAACAAATGAGTTCCGAGCCCGCCGTGACCGCTTTGTCAGACACTCGCCCGGACAAGCTCCTCAACCCTGAGCGGGCCTACGTATTGCTGATCCTGGTAACGGTTTACACCTTCAATTTCATCGACCGGCAGATCGTGGGCATCCTCGCGGTGCCCATCAAGGCTGACCTGGGGTTGAGCGATACGCAACTCGGCATGATGGGGGGGCTGGCTTTCGCGCTGTTCTATACCGGCCTCGGCATTCCCGTGGCGATGCTGGCTGATCGCTACAGCCGCACCTGGATCATGACCGGCGCACTGGCCGTGTGGAGCGTCATGACCGCCGCCTGTGGCCTGGCGCAGAACTTCTGGCAACTGTTCGCGGCGCGGCTCGGGGTAGGTGTGGGCGAGGCGGGCGGTGTTGCACCCGCGTATTCATTGATAGCCGACTATTTTCCGCCGCACCAGCGCGCGCGGGCCTTGAGCATCTATTCCTTCGGCATTCCCATTGGCAGTGCGCTCGGTATCGTGTTGGGCGGTGTCATCGCCAGCCTGGTGAACTGGCGGGTGGCGTTCTTCGCCGTCGGCATTGCCGGAATCCTGCTAGCGCCGCTGTTCCGCTTGACCGTAAAGGAACCACCGCGTGGCCGGTTCGACAGCGCTCACGATGCGGCCATACCGGTGAGTTTCTCCAGCCTGCTGCGCACCCTTCGTGGCAAGCGCAGTTTCTGGTTCATATCGCTGGGCGCGGCCTGCTCATCGATGATGAGTTACGGCCTGTTTTTCTGGCTGCCATCCTTCCTGGTGCGCAGCTATGGTCTGAGCCTTCTGCACGCATCCTTTTTTTACGGGACGATTCTCCTGTTTGGCGGCCTCGCGGGCATCTGGGCCGGGGGTTGGCTGGGAGACCGCTTTGGCCAGCAGCACCGGGCGCGCTTCGTCACCATTCCCGCTTTCGCCTTTCTGGCCACAGTGCCGTTTTACCTGCTGGGCATCTTGTCACCCACCCCAGTCCTGGCTTTTTTCGTGCTGCTGGTGCCCACTGCATTGGGCTTGGTCTGGCTTGGCCCGGTGATTTCGGCCGTTCAACACCTGGTGCAGCCCCAGATGCGTGCCACGGCATCGGCCGTGTTTCTCTTCATCAACAACCTGGTGGGCATCGGCCTTGGCACCTGGGCCATCGGCGCGCTTTCCGACGCCCTCGCGTCGCGCTACGGCGAGGAGTCGCTGCGCTATTCAATATTGGCGGGGACTGTGTTCTACGTCGGAGCAGCCGTGCTGTTTTTGCTGGCATCGCGCTGGCTGGATCGCGACTGGGAGGAATGAAATGAATTCGCCGGAAGCATCATTGGCTGGAAAACACGCGCTCATAACCGGCTCGACATCGGGGATTGGTCTCGGCATTGCCCGTGCTTTGGCGGCGCGGGGCAGTGACATCTTGCTCAATGGTTTTGGTGATGCCGGTGAAATTGAAACGATCCGGGCCAGCCTTGCGGAATCGAGCGGTTGTGATATCCGCTATTCCTCCGCCGACATGCGGGATCCGCAACAAATCCAGGGCATGGTTGCAGACGCGATCAAGCAATGGGGCAGGGTGGATATCCTGGTCAACAATGCCGGTATCCAGCATGTTTCGCCCATCGAAACCTTCCCGATTGAAAAGTGGAACGACATCCTGGCCATCAACCTGTCATCGGCCTTCCACACCCTGCGCGCAGCGCTGCCAGGAATGATCGGGAACGGCTGGGGCAGGGTGATCAACATCGCTTCCGCGCACGCTCTGGTCGCTTCACCGTTCAAGAGCGCCTACGTCGCGGCCAAACATGGCCTGGCCGGCCTGACGAAAACGGTGGCGCTGGAAATGGCGGAAAAGGGCATCACCGTAAATGCGATCGCACCCGGGTACGTGGAAACCCCCCTGGTGACCGGGCAGATCGCCGCTACGGCGAAAGCACGCGGCATCAGCGCAGAGGAGGTCGTGCGCAACGTGATGCTCGCGGCGCAACCGACCAAGCAATTGATCACGATCGAGCAGGTTGCGGCACTGGCGGTGTACCTGTGTTCGGATTCGGCCAGTGCGATAACAGGCGCCGTGCTGTCCATCGACGGTGGCTGGACGGCGAAATAGCAGGGCGGAAAGCCCCAGCCCGACGCCGCGCCGAATGGAAACGAACATGAGCTATACCGGGCATCGATATGAATCCACTGATGGCCTGTCGCTGTACTACCGCAACTACGGCGCGGGCGATGATGTAGTGCTCTGCCTTCATGGCCTCACGCGCAACAGCAAGGACTTTAACGAACTCGCGATGCATCTCGCCGCACGCTGGCGCGTGATTTGCCCCGATATCCGCGGACGCGGGCAGTCCGCGTGGGATCCGCGCCACCAGCATTACAACCCCGGCATTTATGCCGCGGACGCCTGGCGGCTGATGGATGGTTTGGGCATCACGCGCTTTGCCGTCATCGGTACGTCCCTGGGCGGGCTCGTGGCCATGATCATGGCCGACCAACAGGCTGCCCGCCTGCGCGGCATCGTACTCAATGACATCGGCCCCGAGATTCCAGGCGCTGCCGTGGCAAGGATCGTGGAATATGCGGGGCAGATGAATCCCGCCGCCAACTGGACCGAAGCGGTGCGCAACATCCGCGGTGCCTACGAACTGGCGTTACCGGAGATGCCTGATGCCTTCTGGGAGGAGTTCACCCGGCTTTCGTACCGCGAAAATCCGGACGGGGTGCCAAAACCCGACATGGACCCTGCAATCGGCGCGGCCCTGCGGAAACCCCCGGCCATCATCACGGCCTTGCGCTGGCTGAATCGGCACGGAATGCTGCAGCGGATCGGTGGTGTCGCCATCGACCCCTGGGATTCTTTCCGGTCGATTAGCATGCCCTGCCTGCTGCTGCGGGGCGCCATCTCGGATGTGCTGACACCGGAGATCATGCGCAAGATGTGTGCGGTTAATCAGGAACTTGAGGTGGTTACTGTGCCCGGGCGCGGACATGCGCCGCTACTGGACGAGCCGGAAGCACTGCATGCCATAGACGGCTACCTTGGCGTCTTACTTGTCAGGGGCCGCAGATAGTGGCCTGTTCGTGGTCACCAGAAACGCACTGCGGTGATATTTAGCCTCCCCGGACCAACTGCGAATGAGGGAACCCCATCCTGTCTGAAACCCGTTCTGTCTTGGTCATTTCGGCTGAATGTGGTAAATTGCGCGCCCCTGACGGAATGAATCCGGGCGCGTAGCTCAGCGGTAGAGCACTGTGTTGACATCGCAGGGGTCACTGGTTCGATCCCAGTCGTGCCCACCACTTTGAAAACCAGGCTCCTGGCCTGGTTTTTTTTCGCGGCTCAGCGGCCCCGATATGCACGGTTTGCTTTAATGCCGGGGCAAACATCCGTACAATGCTCGCCATGTACAGGAGCCCACGAACTCCAGGCTGAGACCCATCGGCAGCGAAGCGAAGGTGCGGGGCGCTTTGCGCCTTTTTTATTCCCGGAATTTCCCCGTTTAATTTCATGGAAGCAGGAAGCACTATGCCGGTCATTACTTTACCGGATGGAAGCCAGAGGTCCTTCGATCAGCCCGTCACGGTCAAGGAGGTCGCGGCGGCTATTGGGCCGGGCCTGGCCAAGGCGGCACTTGCGGCTGAAGTCGATGGAGTCCTGCGCGATGCGAGCCACCTGATCGTGGTAGATTCCACCGTACGCATCGTTACGGCAAAAGATGAAGAAGGCCTGGACATCATCCGTCATTCCACCGCCCACCTGCTGGCACAGGCGGTAAAAAGACTGCACCCTAAAGCCCAGGTTACGATTGGCCCGGTGATCGAAGACGGCTTTTACTATGATTTTGCCTACCCGGCCGGTTTCACCCCCGAAGACCTGGACTGCATCGCCGATGAGATGCGGCGCATCGTCGACGATTGCCTGCCGGTTGCCCGCCGGGTCATGGCCAGGGGGGAGGCAATTGAGTATTTCCGGCAGCAGGGCGAAGAGTACAAGGCGCAGATCATCGAGGGCATCCCAGCCGATCAGGAAATCGGCCTGTACCAGCAAGGAGAATTTGTCGACCTGTGCCGCGGGCCGCACGTGCCGGATACCGGGCGCCTGGGAGAGTTCAAACTGATGCGGCTGGCCGGCGCGTATTGGCGGGGCGACAGCAAGAACGAAATGTTGCAGCGCATTTATGGCACGGCCTGGGCTACGAAGAAGGACCTGGATGCCTACCTGCTGCGTCGCGAGGAAGCGGAAAAACGCGATCACCGCAAACTGGGCCGCCAGCTGGGCCTGTTTCATTTCCAGGAGGAAGCGCCTGGTATGGTGTTCTGGCACGACAAGGGCTGGCGTATCTATACCCAGATTCAGGACTATCTGCGCGGGCAATTGCGCGAACACGGTTACCAGGAGGTGCACACCCCCCAGGTGGTGGACATTTCACTGTGGCAGAAATCCGGCCACGCGGACAAATTCATCCAGGACATGTTCATTACCGAGTCGGAAAACCGCACCTACGCGGTCAAGCCGATGAACTGCCCCTGCCATGTGCAAATCTTTAACCAGGGCCTGGTGAGCTATCGAGACTTGCCCCTGCGCCTGGCCGAGTTCGGTTCCTGTCATCGCAACGAACCTTCCGGAGCCTTGCACGGCCTGATGCGCGTTCGTGCGTTCACCCAGGACGATGCGCACATTTTCTGCACCGAGGAACAGGTGCAGGCTGAATCGGCGGCATTCATCAAACTCCTGTACCGTATTTACGCCGACTTCGGCTTTGATGAAGTACTGGTCAAGCTGTCCACCCGGCCGGAAAACCGCATCGGTGACGACGCCCAGTGGGAGCGTGCGGAGAGCACCCTGGCGGCCGCTCTGGACGGTGCAGGCATCCAGTGGAGCGAGAACCCGGGCGAGGGCGCTTTTTACGGCCCCAAGATCGAATTCTCGCTCAGGGATACGATCGGCCGTGTCTGGCAGTGCGGCACTTTGCAGGTGGACCCTTTCATGCCCCAGCGGCTCGGCGCTTACTACATCGACGAAACCAGCAGCAAACGCACGCCCATGATGTTGCACCGTGCCATTCTCGGTTCGCTGGAGCGCTTCATCGGCATTCTGATTGAAAACTACGCCGGCGCCTTCCCCAGTTGGCTGGCACCGGTCCAGGCGGTGGTCCTGAACATCACCGACAAGCAGAGCGATTACTGCAAAACAGTGACCCAAGTGCTTAGAAACAAAGGCTTCCGGGTCGATTCAGACTTGAGAAACGAGAAGATCGGCTTTAAAATCCGCGAGCACACTCTGGCCAAGGTCCCTTTTCTGCTCGTGGTCGGCGACCGGGAGGTCGAAAGCGGAGCTGTTTCCGTTCGCACCCGGTCGGGCGAAGATCTCGGAAACATGGACATGGAACGATTTACCACGCACCTCGCCGCGGAAATTTCCCGGCGGGGACATACTGCAAACTGACGGGAGGATTTCCACATCGCAGCAGGAAAAGAGACGAGGCGCAATGAAGAAATAACCGCGCCGCAGGTTCGGGTGATTGACGCCGAGGGAGAGCAGGCAGGAGTCATGAGCATTGGAGCGGCCTTGAGTCTGGCCGAGCAAGGTGGGCTCGATCTGGTGGAAATCGCCCCCAACGGTGAGCCGCCGGTCTGCCGCATCATGGATTATGGCAAGTACCGTTTCGAACAACAGAAAAAATCACAATCTGCAAAGAAAAAGCAAAAGCAGGTCCAGGTCAAGGAAGTCAAATTCCGCCCGAGTACGGAGATCGCGGATTATCAGGTGAAGTTGCGCAGTGTGCGGCGGTTCCTGGAGGAGGGAGACAAAGTGAAGATCACCTTGCGATTCCGCGGCCGTGAAATGGCGCACCAGGAACTCGGCACAGTCATGCTCAAGCGGGTTGAAGCCGACCTGGCCAATGAAATCGTTATCGAGCAGTTCCCGCGAATCGAAGGGCGGCAAATGGTCATGATGATCAGCTCGAAAAAAAGCTAACAGGCATTCACTGGTTCCTTGAAAGATTAAATTCAGCTAGAATGCGCGGTTCCCGTAACGGCTTGTGCCGGTTCGGGACGAGAAGAAGCGGTGCCAAGCAGTAACAAAAGTGTCACGCAAGTGACCGCTTGAGCAGCGTGACCTAATAAACAGCCCCCACAGCGGGGCCGAAGGAGTAGCAAGACCATGCCCAAGATGAAAACCAATCGGGGCGCGGCCAAGCGTTTCAAGAAGACCGCTTCAGGCGGATTCAAGCGCGGCCACGCCTTTCACAGTCATATCCTGACCAAGAAAGACCAGAAACGTAAGCGCGGCTTGCGGGGCACGACCATGATCGATGCCTCGGACCATAAGTCCATCAAGCGCATGCTGCCCTACGCCTAACACGAGGAGATCAGGAAAATGGCAAGAGTAAAACGCGGCGTGCAGGCACATGCCCGCCACAAAAAAGTTCTGGATGAAGCCAAGGGTTATTACGGTGCGCGGCGCAAAGTCTACCGCGTCGCCAAGCAGGCCGTCATCAAAGCCGGTCAGTACGCCTATCGCGATCGCCGCCAGCGCAAGCGCCAGTTCCGCAGCCTTTGGATCGTGCGCATCAACGCAGCCGCCCGCGAATTCGGCCTGTCATACAGCCGGTTCATGGATGGCCTGACCAAGGCCGAGGTGGAAATCGATCGCAAGGTGCTGGCAGATCTGGCGGTGCACGACCTGGCCGCTTTCGGCGCCCTGGCGGAAAAAGCCCGGGCCAGCCTGGGGAGCCTCTGATCAATTATGCGCGGAGCGCGTTTCTGCCGCAAAGGTTGCAGATCGTGCGGAGCGATCAGCGCCGGTTGAGACTGTGCAAGGGAAGGGCCTCAGCTCTTCCCTTTTTTTTCTGGGGACCAACCAGTGGACAAGATCAAAGAACTTCAACAGCGTGCCACCAGCGCACTGGCTGCGTGCAAAGATTTGCAGCAACTGGATGGATTGCGGGTCCAGTTTCTCGGCAAGAAGGGGGAAATCACCACGCAGCTCAAGTCACTGGGCTCACTGGATCCGGAACAGCGTAAAGCATTTGGCGCTGCGGTCAACCAGCTGCGTGATACCCTGACCGAAGCCATTGCCGAGCGCAAGGGCGTGCTCGAAAGTACCGAGCTCCAAGGCCGGCTGGCCAGCCAGAAAGTCGACGTCACCCTGCCTGGCCGGGGTGAACGGCGTGGCGGATTGCACCCCGTGACCCGGGCCATGCAAAGGGCAACGGACATTTTTTCCCGGCTGGGCTTTGACGTGGCCACCGGCCCCGAGGTGGAATCCGATTATTACAATTTCGGCGCGCTGAATTTTCCCGAGCACCACCCGGCCCGGGCCATGCACGACACGTTCTACTTTGGTGACGGCCGCTTGTTGCGTACGCACACATCCCCGGTACAGATCCGGGTGATGGAAACCCAGGACCCGCCATACCGCATCATTGCGCCCGGCAAGGTGTACCGCAGTGACTCCGACCAGACCCACACGCCCATGTTTCACCAGATCGAGGGCTTGCTGGTTGGTGAGGGGGTGAGCATGGCGGACCTGAAAGGGGTGCTGCACGCTTTCGTCAACGCATTTTTTGAGCGTTCCCTGGCGATGCGCTTTCGCCCCTCCTATTTTCCTTTCACTGAGCCTTCCGCCGAGGTGGACATCGGCTGGGAAAAAAATGACGACTCCGACCCCGGCTGGCTGGAAATTCTGGGCTGCGGCATGGTTCATCCCAATGTCCTCAAGGCCTGTGGCGTCGACCCGGAACGATATACCGGGTATGCGTTCGGCATGGGCGTGGAGCGCATCGCCATGCTGCGCTACGGGGTGGTGGACCTGCGCCAGTTTTTTGAGAACGATCTGCGGTTTCTCCAGCAATTCCACTGATCCGGCACTAGCATGAAGGAATGACATGAGATTCAGTGTGAATTGGTTGAAGCAGTGGGTGCAGCTCGATATGAACGCCACCCAATTGGCTGAAAAGCTGACTGCTGCAGGCCTTGAAGTCGACAGCGTTGAACCGGTGGCGGCTGCTTTCAGCGACGTCGTGGTGGCCGAGATCGAATCCTGCGCACCTCACCCTGAAGCCGACAAATTATCCGTGTGCACCGTGCATGATGGTGGCGCAGAGCGCCTGCAGATCGTCTGTGGCGCGCCTAACGCGCGCGCCGGTATCCGCGTGCCGCTGGCCCGCGTAGGGGCTGAAATCGGTCCCGATGTGAAAATCAGGAAGGCCCGGCTGCGCGGGGTGGAATCACAGGGCATGCTGTGCTCAGCGCGTGAATTGGGGCTGTCGGAAGATCACTCCGGCCTGCTGGAGTTGCCGGCGGACGCGCCGCTGGGGGAAAACTTCCGAGTGTGGCTGGCGCTCGATGATTACAGTATTGAAATCGACCTCACGCCCAACCGGGCGGATTGCCTGTCCATCAAGGGTCTGGCGCGCGATGTGGCTGCCATCTGTGGCACGGATTGCATAAGTCATGAAATCCTGCCGATTGCGGCCACGAACACCGAAACTTTGCCCATTCGCCTGGAAAATGGACGCGACTGCCCACGCTATGCCGGCCGCATCATCAGCGGCATCGACCCGGCGGCAAAAACGCCGCTGTGGATGAAAGAGGCCCTGCGCCGCAGCGGACTGCGCAGCATCAGTCCGGTGGTGGACGTAACCAACTATGTCCTGCTGGAGCGGGGCCAGCCGATGCATGCCTTTGACCTGGATCGGTTGCGGCACGAGATCATCGTGCGGCGTGGCCGCAGCGGCGAGACACTGCTGCTGCTGGATGGCTCAGAGGTGCAACTCGATTCCGGTGTATTGGCCATTTGTGACGCCAGCGGGCCGGTGGCGCTGGCCGGCATCATGGGTGGCATGATCACCGCCGTCAGCGGCACTACTACCCGCATCCTGCTGGAAAGCGCCTGGTTCAATCCTGCCATCGTCATGGGCAAGGCGCGGGCTTATGGCCTGCACACCGATGCCTCACACCGCTTTGAACGCGGTGTCGACCCGCAAGGCCAGGTGCAGGCCATCGAATACGCCACCGCCCTGTTGCTGGACATTTGTGGTGGAGAACCGGGCCCGGTGCTGGTGGCCGAGGAAGCGCAACACATCCCGACGCAGCAGCCGATTCGCTTGCGCCACGACCGGCTCCAGCGGTTGGTTGGCGTGGCCTTTGACCGGGCCGAGGTCGAGAACATCCTCACTCGCCTTGGCATGACGGCGGATTTTGCGGATGGCGCCTGGACGGTGACGGCCCCTTCGGCCCGCATGGATATCGCCATCGAGGAAGACCTGATCGAAGAGGTCATCCGGATCCATGGCTACGAGCACATACCCGAAGCTTCGCCCAGCGGCGTTTTGGCCGTAGGAAACGTTGCCAGTCACGAGGTGCCACTAACACTGTTCCAGCAGAGCCTGTGCGCGGCCGGTTACCAGGAAGTCATCAATTACAGCTTTGTCGACCGCCGCCACCTGGCGGTATTGCACCAGGACAGCAAAGCCCTGCCCCTGGCCAATCCATTGTCTGGCGAAATGGATGTGATGCGCACGACCTTGTTGCCGGGGCTACTGGCCGCACTCAGCCACAACGTCCGCCGGCAACACGAGCGGGTGCGCCTGTTCGAAGCCGGCCGGGCTTACCTGCAAAACGGCGGCATGGTTGAAGTGCCGAGAATAGCCGGTGTAGCGACCGGCCCTGCCAGCCCGGAGCAATGGGGTGAGCCCCCCCGGGCGCTCGATTTTTTTGATATAAAGGGTGATGTAGAGCAGATGGTGGCGCTCAGCGGCTCAGCCGCCGCGGTATTTACGCCCAGCGCTGAACCCTGGCTTCACCCGGGTGCAGCAGCACGGGTGACCATGGGTGGGCAGGCAGTGGGGTGGTGCGGCGCCTTGCATCCCGCTGTACTCAGGGCGATGGACGTCCCGGGCGAAGTGTTTGCGTTTGAACTCGATCTGGCTCCGTTACAACAGCGCGAAATACCCAGTGCCCGGCCTGTTTCCCGCTTTCCGTCCATTCGCCGCGATCTTGCGGTGTGGGTGCCCGGCGAGGTGACATTCGCAGAAATCAGGCAGGTGGTCATGGACGTAAGCGGAGATTTGTTACAGAATTTGATCGTTTTTGATGTCTACCACGATCAAAAACTAAAAAAAACCTATAAAAGTGTGGCTATTGGCTTGATTTTGCAGAACGTTTCCAGCACTCTTACAGATGAAATCGTAGAACCCATGATACAGCAGGTGATCGCCGAATTGGCGCAGCGACTGGGTGCCACTTTGAGAGGATGAACATGTCATTGACCAAGTCAGAAATCGGAGACCAACTGTTCGAAGAGGTCGGCCTCAACAAGAGGGAAGCCAAGGAATTTGTAGATGCATTTTTCGAGGCAATCAGGGAAGCGCTTGAAAGGGGTGAAAACGTCAAGCTGTCGGGTTTCGGCAATTTTCAATTGCGTAAAAAAAACCAGAGACCGGGCAGAAACCCCAAAACCGGTGAAGAAATACCCATTTCTGCACGGCGCGTAGTCACCTTCCGTCCAGGCCAGAAATTGCGTGCAAGGGTGGAGGCGTATGTTAGACCCGGGAATTGATCGCGAACTACCGCCGATTCCGGCGAAACGCTATTTCACCATTGGCGAGGTAAGCGATCTGTGTGGTGTCAAACCGCATGTATTGCGCTATTGGGAACAGGAGTTCGAGCAACTCAAGCCGGTCAAGCGGCGTGGCAACCGGCGCTACTACCAACGCGGCGATGTGATGATTATCCGCCAGATTCGCAGCTTGTTGTACGAGCAGGGTTATACCATTGGCGGAGCGCGCCAGATGCTGGAAGGCGATGGAGCGCGCGATGATGTCAACCGCAGCCAGCAAATCATCCGGCAGGTGCGCGTGGAGCTGGAAGGCGTATTGCAGATCCTCAAACGCTAGCCTGGGCCTGTTGGCTCGCAGCTTTTCCGTGCTTTCGCTGGAAGGGCGTTTTTGTTACCATTCCGCCGCCCTCGAGGGGGCGTATACGGTTTTATTGCCAAGTTCGAAAGTCGGGGCGTAGCGCAGCCTGGTAGCGCACCACAATGGGGTTGTGGGGGTCGGGAGTTCGAATCTCCCCGCCCCGACCAGTCGAAATGAGCGGTCTCTGACCGCTTTTTTTTCAGCGGCAGTGCAGGCAAAACGGGATGGGTTATTGAAATTATTGCCCTATCATGATCAATTAACGGATAATTTCAGCCTGATGTGATCAAAGCACGTGTTCACGGGTCTGATTAGACCGAACCCTCGGTGCAAGTGCGGAGAATTTTATGAGCACAATTGAAAGCGTACTGCGCGACATGCCCGACATTGCCAATGAGGCCAAGGCTGAAGTGGCGGGGGAATTGGCCTGGGTCGGCATGAACGAGATCGAAATGCCGGTGCGCATCGAAGACGATGCAGGTGGCGTGATCCAGTCCACCGCCCTGGTGACGGCCTACGTCAACCTCAAGGATCCGGAAGTTCGTGGGATTCACATGTCGCGGCTGTATTTGCAGCTTGACCAGGCGTTCAGCCAGAGGCCTTTGAACCCTTGCACGCTGCGGCAGTTGCTACGCTCGTTCCTGGAGTCGCACGAAGGACTCAGCGACCGCGCCCTGGTGCGGGTGGATTTTGACTATGTAACCCGTCGTCCGGCACTGGCCAGCGACAACGAGGGTTGGCGCCGTTACCCAATCTCCATGATCGCCATCCTCGAAGGCAATGAATTCAGCCTGGAAATGGGCCTGGAAATACTGTATTCGAGCACCTGTCCATGTTCTGCCGCGCTGGCGCGCCAGCTGATCCAGGACCAGTTCAGGCAAGACTTTGCCGGGCAGCAGCGGGTGGATATCCGCCAGGTGGCCGAGTGGCTTGGCAGTGAAGAGGGCATCCTGGCCACTCCACACAGCCAGCGCAGCGCCGCGGAGCTCCGCGTGCGCCTGACACCCAGTTTCGAAATGTTTCCCATCGTCGAATTGATCGATGAAATCGAAAATGCCCTGAAGACACCGGTGCAGGCCACGGTAAAGCGCGAGGACGAGCAGGCATTCGCCTTGCTCAACGGCCGTAACCTGATGTTTTGCGAAGATGCAGGCCGCCGTATCCAGATAGCATTGAGCGGTGATGAGCGCATCCTGGATTTCTGGGCGCGTTGCACCCACTACGAAAGCCTGCACCCGCATAACGCGGTGTCGGTGATTACCAAGGGTGTGGACGGGGGTTACGTAGCCGGCGCCGGGGCACCGGTTCGCCTGGGGCACTCGAAGAAATAATCCGCCTGTAAACTCCAGGACAGGCTGCTAGGGCGAACCCCCCAGCAGCAACTGGGGATCCACTTTCCGGTCCAGCCAGTTCATACGCCAGTCGAGGTGAGGCCCCGATGCCCGCCCGGTCGCGCCCACCAGTGCAATCAGTTCACCCAGTCGCACGGTTGTTCCCGACTCAACCACGATCTTGCTCAGGTGCAGGAACGTGGATGATAACCCCTGGCCATGGTCGAGGATCAGCGTGCCGCCGGAAAAATACATGTCGGAGTGGGCCAGCGTGACAATTCCATCGGCCGGGGCATACACGGGGCTGCCGTTGGGTGCGGCAATGTCCATGCCATAGTGGGGCCGGCCGGGTTCGCCATTGAGAATCCTTTGGCTACCATACACTCCGCTGATGCGTCCACTGGCAGGCCAGGCGAAACCATTGAGGTAATCCGTGCGGTTGTCTCTCCGGGAGCGGGCGGCGGAGACCATGGCTGCCTCGTCCGCGATCCGTTGGGCGGCCGCGGCGTCGGGCTGGACTGTCGCGGGAGGTAAGCCATCGACACGCTCGATATCGTATGTGCGGGACGTAACCTGCAAGGCGATGATTTCTTCCCTGCCCTGGGCCAGCGCTACCCGCAGTGTTTTCTGGCCGGTTTCATCGCGATCAAACCCGATCACGAAGTTTCCCTGTGGCGAAACCATGATTTCCTGATCATCAAGAAAAGCCCTGCTGCCCGGTTCGGCCTGGATGAACAGCAGCCCGCCCTGCACGGTCTCGCCCTTGAGCGTTACGGCACCCAATGCCTGGGCCGGGTCGTAGCAGAGCAGAACCAAAATGGTTAACAGCGCAATGAAGTTGAGCGCTGGGCGAAACAGCGGCATGAATCAGAGTTGAATGCGGATGGACTGCCCGGGCTGGATGGTGGTGTCCGTTCCCAGGTCATTCCATACCTTAATGTCGTTGACACGAACTTTGTATTTACGCGCGATGCTCCACAGCGAATCACCCTGTTGCACGGTGTATTGAACGGCCCCGCTGGTAACCGCTTTTTCCGCCGGGGTATGGAACACCACCAGCTCGACGCCGGCGCGCAGGGTACGCGGGTCGCGAATGTTGTTCCAGCGCTGCAGTTCCTGCACCGTGACACCATAGCGGCGGGCTATCACCCCGAGGTTTTCACCAGGCTTGACGCGGTGGGTGAGGCGGTTGGCGGAGATCAGGCCAGCCTGCAACTCCTGCAATTGAGCGGCTGCTGAAGCGTACAGTGGATCGATCAGCAATTGATCGTCCCGTGGCAGTTTCAGTTTTTGACCGGGGTGGATCCGGTCATTATCCAATTCGTTGCTGGACATCAGCACGGACACCGGCACGTGATGCCGTTCCGACAAGGTCGAAAGTGTGTCGCCGCGCTCGACCACGACCTGGTCCCACTTCATCATCACCGATGTATCCATGCTCGCCAGGCCGGCTTCCAGCAGGGTGGCATTTTCCAGTGGCAAGACCACCCGGTAAGGGCCATCGGGGGACGTGGCCCAGCGGTTGAACCCGGGATTCAGTGTGAAAAGCACGTCAATTGGCACATTGCTGATTTGTGACACCAACACCAGGTCGCTTTGCCGCCCCAGCTCGACCGCTGCGATCACGGGTTTGTCGGGAGTGGCGGCGATCTTGAAATCATACTGGCCGGGGTTTTTGAACAGGCAGGCCAGGCCGAGCAATTTGGGAACATAGGCGCGGGTCTCGCGCGGCAGGTTCAGGTTCCAGAAATCGGTGGGTCTCCCGGCGGCCCGGTTACGCTCGATCTGGCGCATGACGCCGTTTTCGCCCGCGTTGTAGCCTGCCAGTGCCAACAACCAGTCGCCGTTGAACATCTCGTGCATGGCCGCCAGGTAGTCCAGCGCAGCGGTGGTGGAAGACCACACATCGCGCCGGCCGTCATACCACCAATTCTGCTTGAGCCCATAGCGCCGGCCGGTGGCGCTGATGAACTGCCAGGCGCCGAGGGCGCGGCCACTTGAATAAGCGAACGGATCGTAGGCGGATTCGACGATCGGCAACAAAGCCAGTTCGCCCGGCATGTTACGCCGTTCCAGTTCCCCGGCGATATAGTAAATCCAGGGTTGCGCGCGCTTGAATATGCGCTCCATGTAATCCGGCCGCGCGGCATACCAGGCGGCCCATTCCAGGTTGGCTGCGCGTTGGGAGCATTCGGGCATGGCGAAGCGGTCCACCACGCGCTCCCAGACGTGTGCATATTGTTGGCTATCACCCTCCTGGGATGGAATGAAAAGGTGCTCATCTACGGCGGTGGCGGTGGGGGGTGCGGAACGCGTGAGGTGGGCTGGAACAGTACCGGGCGCTTCTGCCACTGACGGATTCTGGCCGGTAGTTGCACAAGCTGCGAGCAGGAACACTACCGACGCTGCGGGTAAGCGTAAGGGCACAGAATATCCTCAAATTCCTGTATTCGTTGGCCATTATGCGACCATCGGTGTTCAGGTCAACTCTTTTTTACTCACCAGTTGTCTTTCCACTGGCGGATTACCCCCAGGGTGCTGGCTCCCGGTGATGCCGAGGAATCGCGTTTTCGCGCTGCCCTGATCACTGATTCCACCCGGCTGCGCAGGAAAGGATTGACCTGCAGCTCCTCTCCCAGCAGGCTGGGCAAGGTACTTTTTCCCGCCTCCCGCAGGGCTTTTACCGACTGCATTTTTACTTGCAGATCAACATTGTCGGGTTCGACTGCCAGGGCGAACGCGCAATTGGCAAGGGTGTATTCGTGGCCGCAATACACCTGGGTATCCGGCGGCAGGCTGGCAAGCTTGTCCAGGGAAGCCTGCATCTGGCCTGGTGTGCCTTCAAACAGCCGGCCACAACCCACGCTGAACAGGGTGTCACCGCAGAACAGGCAGCCGTGACCCCAGTAAGCGATATGCGTGGCGGTGTGTCCAGGCACTTCCAACACACTGAATTTCAATCCAAGACCCGCCAGGTGAGCCTCGTTGCCTTCGCGCACTACTTGGTACTGGCCAGGAATGCGCGCATCAGCGGGGCCAAACACCGTGGCCCCGGTCAGCCTGTGCAGTTCGGGCATGCCGCCGACGTGGTCCGGGTGGTGGTGGGTCAGCAGGATGTGGCGCAATTGCAGGCCCTCGCGCCGTAATGCCTCCTGCACCGGCCGGGCCTCGCCGGGGTCGACAACCGCACAATCGGTTCCCCCGCGGCGAACCAGCCAGATATAATTGTCCGAGAATGCAGAAATGGCTGAAACAATGAGCACAGGCATGCGTCCAGGAACTTCCTTGGCTGGTGCGGCCCACTGCGGGCCGTTGCCGGGCCATTCTAGCAAAACGCGATCCGGGACTCATTGAGCAGTGTCCTCGCAACCATATTTGTCCGCACAGGAACTCGAAGTATTGCACCGGCTCTCCTGTGTCCTCCTGGAACGGGTGGCGAGCGGGGACCGCAAAGGCAAGGTCCTGGTCATTGGCCATGGCACCCTGCCGCTGCCTGACTGTCCCAGCCTGCAGCGTGACGAGCGCGGTTTTGGTCTTGCCTTGCGTTTGCACATCGGCGCGAGCCAGGGGCATGGTTCGACTGGGTCCGATCTGAACCGTGCGGTAGACTTCAAGGTGGACTGCGCAAGCGGCGATCTGCCATTCCAGGAGGGGGTATTTCGCAGCGTCATCCTCTACCATGTGACCCGCGATGGCAGGGAACCGGAGTTAGCTGAAGCCAGCCGCGTCCTGCTTCCGGGTGGTGAAATCCTGATAGTTGGAATAAACCAGAAAAGCTGGAGGGGTATGCAAAGCCGGCTGCACGTTTCTTTTCCAGCCCTGCGCATGGCCCGGTTGCGGGAAAGCCTGCAGTACCACGGCATGAATATCGTGTCCGTGCTGGGCGCCGGCCTGGCAGGGCAGCCCGGACCGCTGATGGAGCACCAGCGAATTTCCCGGCTGGCTCTACCCTTTGCTGACCTGCTGCTGGTCAAAGCCCGGCATTGCCAGCGTCCATTGGTGAGGCCCCTGCGTTTGAAGGAATTCTCCGCGGGCGCGGTGCCCACGGCGATGGTTATGGGTTGCCAGTTTTGAGCACGGCAAAAAAACACGCAGCCGGCGCGGCCTGTCTTACGCGGGTGGACATTTATACCGATGGGGCTTGCAGCGGCAATCCGGGGCCTGGCGGGTGGGGCAGCGTGCTGTTGTATAACGGCCATCGACGCGAACTTTCCGGCGGGGAACGCGCCACCACCAACAACCGCATGGAATTGCAGGCAGTGATTGCGTCCATGGCAGCCTTGACCCGTTCGTGCCAAGTAACCATCCACACCGATTCAGTCTACGTGATGAAAGGCATGACGGAATGGATGGCGCAGTGGAAGCGGCGCAACTGGCGCACGGCCGACAACAAGCCGGTGAAAAACCTGGAGCTTTGGCAGATGCTGGACAAGGCGCTGGCGCCGCACCATGTCAAATGGCGCTGGGTGAAGGGCCACAGCGGCGTGCTTGAAAACGAACGGGCAGATGAACTTGCCCGCCTGGCCATCCCGGGCTGAAAACGGGGCATCACGGGAAACATTCATGAGACAGGTTGTACTGGACACGGAAACCACCGGGCTTGACCCATCCGAAGGTCATCGTGTGATTGAAATTGGCGCGGTCGAATTGCTTGACCGCCGACTGAGCGGGAAGAATTTCCACAGCTATATCAATCCACAGCGCGAGATAGAGGACGGCGCCCTGGAGGTGCACGGCATAACCCGCGAATTCCTGCACGACAAGCCCGTCTTCACCGATGTGGCGGACGATTTCCTGGACTTCATCCGCGGCGCGGAGCTAATCATTCATAATGCCCCCTTCGACCTGGGTTTCCTGGACATGGAGTTGTCCCGGATCGAGCCACACCCGGGCAGGGTGGCGGATTTCGCAACAGTGCTTGACACCCTGGAGCTGGCGCGCGACATGCATCCAGGGCAACGGAATAACCTGGATGCCTTGTGCAAGCGTTATGAGGTAGATAACAGCAGCCGCACGTTGCACGGCGCCCTGCTGGATGCAGAAATCCTCGCCGATGTGTACCTGGCAATGACGGGGGGCCAATCCGATCTCGGCCTCAGTTTCAAAACCCCTGGTGTGAAAAGCGAGGCCAGCCAAACCATCGACCTTGCTGCGCGGCCGCCGTTCCGGGTGTTGTCAGCGAGCGAGCAGGAGCTGTCCCTGCACACAGTCCGGCTGGCGAAAATCCGGGAGCAGGCGGGCCACTGCCTGTGGCTCGATCTTGAGTAGGAGCGCGCTACAATACCTGCGTGATCAGCAGCGGGTGGTCGCGCGTATCCATCCACAGCAGTATTTCAAAGTAACGGCGAACGCTTTCAACGAATGCTTTGGCCTCGAGTCCGCGGGCGTAACCATGCTGGGTTTGTTTGTACCACTTCTCCTGGCTGAGCAGCCCGAAGCATTGACTGACATCCACCCAGCGATCGGCATCAAGGCCCTGTTTTTGCGCCAGTATGCGCACATCCCGCAAATGCGCCATGCCCAGGTTGTAGGCTGCCAGCGCCATCCAGGTGCGGTCGGGTTCAGGAATGCGCCCGGGCAGGCGGTCACGCAGGCGGGCGATGTAGCGCGCGCCGCCATCGATGCTTTGCGCCGCATCCAATCGATCGTCAACCCCCAGCTGATCTGCCGTTTGTTCTGTCAGCATCATGATGCCGCGCACGCCGGTGGAGGAGGTGGCCTGTGGATCCCAGTGAGATTCCTGGTAACCCACTGCGGCCAGCAGGCGCCAGTCGATGGTGTAGGCATCGCCAGCTTCACGGAATACCCCGATCAAGGCTGGCAGGTCT
Source organism: Lysobacterales bacterium (assembly GCA_035292625.1). GTDB lineage: Bacteria > Pseudomonadota > Gammaproteobacteria > Xanthomonadales > SZUA-36 > SHZL01. The sequence continues at coordinate 23,322 of DATDPS010000248.1, forward strand.
TCGCGCACCCGCTGCAAGAAATGGAACATGCCTTCCTGGTCGAGGTGTTCCTCAGGCTGGCTGAATCTCTCCACCAGAGCTGCCAACCGGCCGTTCTGCCCGGCCTGCAACATGAAGACCCGGGCCTGCCCGGCCAGGCTGTCATCGGGGCCGTGGGGGAATGCCCAGGCATGGGGTACAGCAGGCTCAACCGTGAAAGCGGCGGTAAGATTCGGATAAAACGGCCGGTTGATGGAGAATATGTTTGACTCGGTCAGGGTGGCGTCGATGGCTTGGTCAGCCACTGCCAGCAACAGATCCTCGATTCCGACATCGCTCCTCAGTTCCCATTCCAGGCCGGGGTGCTCGCGTTGTGCGGCTTGCAGCACATCCTCGTAACCGGAGTCGGCAATTACCATTAATTTCAAACCGACCAGATCGCTGAACCCGGAGGGCTTCGCGCTCCCCTGGCGGGTGATGGCCAGAATCTGCGTTTCCAGGTAATTGGGGCCGAAATTGAAGTCCAGTTCGCGGCGGCGGGTACGCATCAGGTTGGCGGCAATCAAATCACCCCGGCCATTTGCAAGCTTCTCGGCCAGGTGCTCGAATGTTTCAGCCGTTTCGACCTTCAAGGCGACGTCAAGGTAGTGGCTGAATTGTCGCACCAGCTCGTATTCCAGACCGGTCGGTCCATGTGCATCGAAGTAATAACTGCTGGCGCTGTTGCGGGTGAGCAGAGTCATGCTGCCACGCTGCTGGACCTTCTGCAACTGGCTGGGTTTATCGTTGCCGGAATACAGCAGGGGCAACAGAACCATGCTGGACAACAGCGTCCAGGCGCGGTTCATCAGCTGATGTCAGGAGTCCAGGTCAACAGACAGCCCCGCTACGTCAAGAACCTGAGGATTCACCACCCCAGCAGACTGCAGGGGACTTGGCGCCAGCAGAAGTGATGGTCAATACTGTGCAATCACCTTTGACCAGGTCATTGAGCTGGTCGCCTTTGGCGCCTGCTTGCAGGGTAAATGCCGTCGCTGAACGAACCGGCAGGGTGAAATCGTAGCTGTCATGTGTCGGCTCGGGCAATTGGCCCACGGTGGCATATTCCGGATTATTGGAGCGCCAGATCTCCTGGTTGATCGACCAGTTCATCAGCAACTGCTCTGCTTCGCCACGCCTGGCCTTGCGTACATAGTCAATGTAAGAGGGGTAGGCCAAGGCCACAAGAACGGCGATGATGCCCAATACGATCATCAGCTCGATGATAGTGAAGCCACGAGAGGTGTTTCCATACCTGTTGTTCATGTTCGCACCTGATTCATCCTGATCCAGTGGCTCGCCCGCCCAACGATACAGACCAACGGCCCAATCATGGCGATGAGTGGTCGGCCAGAATCTTCTTTGACCGGTCTTGGCCCCCTATACTATGCAACACAAACCCATCATATTCTCCTGAGGTCCGTTATGCCAACACAGGCAGCGAGCAGGAGGGACTCCCGAAACACCGGAAAAGGAAATTCCACGCACCACGGTTTTACCGTGATCGAATTGATGATCAGCTTGGCCGTCCTCGCCATCATTACTTCGCTGGCTCTGCCTTCTTATCGCAATATCCTGGAAAAGCGCCAGGTAACCAGCGGTGCGGAGCAGATTGGCGCTTTTCTCAGCCTGGCCCAGTTGGAATCGGTAAAACGCAATCAGTTTGTTGCGGTGAATTACCAGGACGATGCGGGTAACTGGTGTCTGGTGATGCGAGCCGGAGACGATCCTTCGGTTGGTGTTGCTTGCGACTGCAACGATCCAGACCCGGAAAGTGCTGATGCATGCACCTTGGACGACGGCTATTTGCGCGTTTTCAACTCGTCCAGCCTGAATTATCCCGATGTTCTGCAAGGCGCCACGATCGGGGGTGATGGCACCATTGTTTATGATCCGGTGCGTGGCCTGGTACAGGACGCGGAAACTGTCAGCATGGAACTGCAGTCGGAAGACAGCAGTTACGCCCTGGATGTTGCTGTCACGGTTACCGGCCGGGTGAAGATATGCTCCAACAATGCCGCTGATAAAGATGTGCCGGGCTATAAGGAGTGCGATGCATGAAACCTCCGCGTAACCGTTCAATTTCATCAGGGGTGACGGGCCGCGTTCCCCGCCAGGCCGGCTTCACCCTGGTGGAAGCAATGATCTCGCTGGCCTTGAGCCTGGTCGTTACATCGGCCATGGTCGCCCTCATGGCCAATTCACTGGGCACCACCTCGCGCATCATCCAGATGTCGCAGCTCACCGATGAATTGCGCAACACCATGAGCATGCTGACGCGGGATATCCGCCGCGCCAACTACACAGCCAATGCTGCGTACTGTTATGCCAATGCAGACTGCGGCCTGGGCACCGATGACGATAAGACTGACGGTAACCAGGCACTACAGTGGGGCGACATCGATTCGAGCGTCGCCGGCTGCGTGCGTTTTGCGCTCGACCGGTCTGGTCCCGACGGTGTTCCCGATGGTGATGCGTCGAACGATCCCATGGGCGCCTTCCGCCGGCGGGAGATTGGCCAGGTTGGTGTCATTGAGATGTATGTCGTCGAAACAGATGATGAAGCAGATTGTACGGCGGCTACTGGAACCAATGGTTGGGTTGCCGTGACGGATCCGGATTTTGTCGATATAACCAGTTTTGTCGTAGATGACGATGCTTCATTTACGGGTTCGATCACAGGTGAAGCTGGCACAACCATTACGCAACTCACGCGCCAGGTTCAAGTACAACTTGAAGGTCAGCTGGTGCGGGACGACACCATCAACCGGCGGATAGAAGACACCATCAAGGTACGCAACGACTTGATCACGAAAACGTGATGAGCCCTCCAGGCAACCAATTAATTCCATTCATCAGTCTGCCCGGGGTAACCAGGGAATTACCATGAACATTTTTTTGCCAGGAAACCTGGTATTGCGCCAGCG
>DATDPS010000249.1:0-3112 GCA_035292625.1 Lysobacterales bacterium
AAGCACCGAACTGCTGCACGAAAAACTGACTCTGCTTAAATTACCACCGAGGTTTACGATTCAGGTTCTCGCTGCGGATGTGGACAATGCCCGGCAAATGGCCCTGGCTGAGCAGGGCACCGTGTTTTGATGTGCCCCAGCTTTGTCCATCGGAAAGGCGCACAGCCGCTCGCGGTTAACCGCCTTAGCGAATCACCCGCCGCGCCGGAATCTTCAACTTCTTCGCGGCGAAAAGCATTCCGTTGTCCAACGTGGCGACAAATTCCACGCCATTGTTATGCGCCACGGCCAGATGCAGTGCGTCCGGGCCACGTAGCTGAGTGGTGAAGTTGGCGACATATTCCTGCGCCAGATCGAAGTCATTTGCGCTTGGAATCAAGGCAACCAGAGAGGCGGCAATCATCGAATCGAACTCTGTGATCAACCTCCGCCCCTGAGTTGCCGTTAGCGCGCCCATGCGCACATCGCGAGAAGTCAGGCTGGCAAATTCGACCGATGCCCATTTGCTGACCGCCAGAGACCCCCCCGCTTGTCGAGCAAGAAAAGCTGCCACTTTCGCTGAAGTAGCTTCTTCCCGAAACAGCGGAGCCAGGAAGCTGGTATCCAGATATATCATTCTGCGTCACGCAACTCACGCAGCAACTCGGCGCTGCTGCCTTGCCGCGCGGGAACCTGCTGGCGCAGCTCCGCCAGGCGCTGCAGCGGCAACATCTGCTTGACCGGGCTGGCGGGAAGCACGCGCGCGACAGGACGTCCGTGGCGGGTAATAATGACTTCTTCTCCGGATTCAACTGTGTTCAACAACTCACTCAAGTGCGCCTTGGCTTTAGCCAGACTCACTGCATGCATATCGACACCTCATAATGACCATAATAATGGTCATATAATACGCTGCGTTGCAAGCGATAACAAGTACTCCGTTGACGGACCATTTCTGTCATGTTGGGTTAGCGCTTTTGTTGTGTATAAGAAATATAAAGCACCTTATTCGGGAATTTGGAAAGTAAGCCAGCGCGAAAATCCTTGTCGACCAGCCCGCCACCGGCTCGCTATCACTCATTCCACCGGCAGCAACGGGATGACCTCGCCATGCCCGACTACGAGAACCAGAACTAGCACGTGGCCTGGTAAGCGAGTTCAGCTCCACCGACGCGAGCTATGCCGCGTCGACGCTGACGCTTGCCCGCGACGCGGCGAAAACGCCTGGCAACAGTCCGCCGGAAGGTCCTATGCAGTGCCAGCGGCCGCCGCGAGAGCAGCCAAGCCACAGAAGTGCGCGACGAAGAGCAGGCGCGGCCTACATGCGGAAGCCTTGACAGCATGAACCCGCGGCATACACTGACCCAGAAGTAGCATTGGAATTCCTATTCTTACGAATACTCAGGGTGTGCCGCAAGACCGGCTCCCTATAACGGCTTCGCAGAACTCAAGCTCGCATGTCCTGCACAACCAAGGTATCACGTTTGCGGGAGGTGAAAGATGGAGCCAGTATTGACTGAAGCGGGATTTGCGGCCTTCGTCGGTATCGACTGGGCGGATGTCCAACACGACGTGTGTCTGCAGGCGGTTGGCAGCAAGGCATTCGAGTTCAGCACCTTGGAGCACACGCCGGTGTTGCCAGCACGGTTACCAACGGCCGCAGCGGTGTAGGCATGCCGGCCTGGGGCGCCGTGCTCAGTACCGAGGAAATCGACCAAGCGGTCGAATACATCCGGGCGCTGCCAGCCAAAGCGGAAGAAATTCACTAGCAGCAGACACAGGCGTATCAACCACGCCAGAAAACCGGGCTGAATAGCACGATCAGGCTCAGAAACTCAAGACGGCCGAGAACCATACCGACGCACAGGAGCAACTTGGCCCCATCCGGCAAGGATTGAAAATTACCCGCCGGGCCGATTACCGAACCAAGGCCTGGTCCGGTGCTGGTCATGGACTGAGCCGTGCCGGACAAGGCGGTTACGAAATCGACGCCCAGAGCGGTAATCAACATTGTCAAGACCGCCAGGGTCGAGAGAAAGACGAACGAAAACGCCACCGCCGATGAGAAGATTTCATCTCCCACGGGCTGCCCGTTGTAACGCCTGTTGATAACTGCACTTGGATGAACCAACATCATGATCTGTTCGCGCAACATGATCAGGCTCAGCTGGAGTCTGAATACCTTCATCCCGCCGGCAGTAGAGCCGGAACAACCGCCAATCACAGTGAGAAAGAAAAATACCGGGGCCGCCAGAGCACCCCAAAGCTGATAGTCCTCCGTGGCGTAACCGGTAGTCGTGAAGATCGAAGTTACATTGACCGCGGCACTGGTCAATGCATCTTCAAAGCCGCGCCCGGCATGGACCATCAGGTAGACGGTCATCGCCGAAATGCTCAACGCCAGGATGGCCAAAAACCCGCGGATCTGCGTATCGCCAAAGACCGCGCCGTTCAGAGTGTTCCAGTACCGCCCATAGACGAGGAAGGGCAGCGCGCCCAGAATCATAAAGACCACCGCTACCCAATAAATGAGGGGAGAGTTGAAATGGCCAAGCGAGGCATCCGAGGTGGAGAAGCCGCCGGTAGCCAAAGTGGTCATGGCGTGATTTACTGCTTCGAACACGCTCATGCCGGCGAAAACATACGCGAGCGCGCACAACACGGTCAGCGTCAGATAGACATTCAGCAGCAGTTTGCCGACGTGCCGCGCCCGCGGCAGGGCCTTTTCCGACCATTCGGATGACTCGCTGCGGAACAAACGCATGCCGCCAACCCGAAGAAACGGCATCACGGTGACCGCCATGGCAATCATACCGAATCCACCCAGCCACTGGAGCATCGAGCGCCACAGCAAGAGATCGTCAGCCAGGCCATCAAGCCCCGATATCACGGTGGAGCCGGTAGTGGTGATCCCCGAAACAGTCTCAAACAGCGCGTCCACAATGGACAAGCGCAAATGGCACAGGAACAAAGGGGTTGCCGCGAACAGCGGAATCACGGCCCAACTAAGCCCCGTGATCATGAAGACCTGCCGCGGATGCAACCTGTCTGGTATGTCGCGATACAGGGCGACAAGGGTCGCTCCGCACACCAGCGTGACAATGGCGCTTATCACGAACGCGTGCCAGTCCGG
>DATDPS010000250.1:0-4252 GCA_035292625.1 Lysobacterales bacterium
CTATGGCAGGACCGTTTCCACCGGAACCACTACTTGTCGCCAGAGCTGCCAGCCCCCCCGGCAATTGCGCAAACGGCGGCGTGCCCAGCGCCGTGTTGAAATCCTCGCGGAACACATCAATCTTGAGTGCATTGTTCTGCGTGTTACCGTTGCCCTGGGCCACAAGATTCAACGCCGTCACCCCCACCGGGATATCGATGAACATGCGGTCGTGCGCTGAATTTCCTGCCAGCGCCACTTTGTGGCTCTTGCCATTGGCCAGGGGCAGGGTCTGCGGGGCGGCAAGGCCACTGCGGTTGAAGCGTAACGGTATGACGCCGATATTGTTTGGCGAGTTGCGGCTCGTGCCTATTCCAACCGCCCCAAGCCATTGTTCTCCCGGAAGCGCATTGATATTGCTCCAACTGGTCCTGATCTTGAACGCCGTTCCAGACGGCGTAACGATTCCAGGGCCCGTGGCAACAAGGCTGGCTTGATCGTCAGCATCGACAGCAGCGCTGAGCAGGGTAACGTCGTCCCCCCCCTGCAAATTGCCATCCCAGTTCTGCACCACCGCCCAGTAATTGCCGGGTGGCAGGTTATACATGTCACACAACTCAATGGCCTGTGGTGAAGTGCTTTCACACAGCTGTTCTTCCTCGTCCGCAACGCCGTCCTGGTTATCGTCCCGGCCGACAAACAAGTCGATATCGGTAGCAGTCGTGGCCAAAGTTTCCGCATGCAGCCACAAGCCGCCCTGTGGCAAGTCATGCCATACCGTGAACACGCCCTGGCCGCCATCGAAGGGATCTTCATTGGCGATGATATTGCGCTTGCCTTTTTCAGCCGCCGGGTTGGCGCTGGTTGGATCCTGCACCAATTTCCGGGTGGTCAGTGTCGGTGCCACCAGGCCGCCACTGCTGAAGGTGGCATCGGGCATTGCGGCCAGGCCGGACAGCTGAAATTCCTTGTAACCTGAATCGCGATCATCGGTAATCGACCATTCAGACGGCAAAGCACCGCCATCGGAATAAACCGCCGTGGTCAGAACCTGGCTGGAAGAACCGGCGGCGGACAACACGATATCGCCGTAGACCCAGGCGCCTACAATACCCACAGGCTGCAGGTTAATGGTGATGCCCAGGGTGCGTGCTGCACCATTGGCCAGGGTGAAGCCTGCCGGCGAGATGGTCACCTGGGTACCGGCCGGGAAATTTGTCGCCGTGGCGGTCCAATTGCCGCCACCCATCTGGTCCGTCACGGTGCGACTGAACACGCAAGACTGGAAACAGGCGGCATCGACCAGCGCCGGCAGATTCAGGTTTTTGGGATTACCCCCGGTCGTGGGGTTGGCGTTGCTGAACTGGGCGCCGGTGACATTGAGATACAAACCGGCATCGACAGCCAGGCCCAGACGTGGCCTTCCCGCTCCTCGTTGATGCGGCGTCGCCACGCTGCCGTCCTCAACCGTGGCCAGCGCCGACGTAGCGGTTGTTTCCAGTGCCGATGCCACCTGGGCAACGGACCAACCGGGATGAACCGCGCGCACCAGGGCGGCGGCGCCAGCGATGTGGGGTGAGGCCATGGAGGTCCCCGTCAGCACGGCGAACTCCTGCGCCGTATCCGAGGCGGACAGTATGGACGTGCCCGGAGCAATGAGGTTGGGCTTCAGGGTATTCTGCACTGGCGCCAGAACCGGGCCGCGCGAGCTGCTGCTGTTGATCCGGTCGGCAAATTTATCCGCTTCGGCCAGAACAAAGCCGGAAATCGATCCCGTGTGATTGCTGCCGCTGGCCAGCCAGTTGCGCAAGGTGTCACCGTCCTGGTCACCGATGTGACTGGCCGGCAGGCAATGCTCATCTGAATCGAGGGATTCGGCCGTTGCATCGGTGTTGGCCAGGATATACCCTCCCGCCCCGGCCAGAAGTAGGTTCTTGCTTTTTTCAATGCGCCCGTAGGTGCCGCGGTCGCAGACCACGATCTCACCATTGAAAGGTGTTGTGCCTTTCCAGGGGTTGCTCTGGCCCGAATTCTCCTGGCAGCTGGGCTTTAACTCTGCCGTGCCGCTGCCGCACAGGGCGAATCCAAAATCCCTGGCATGCACGATCTTGCGCGATGCAATGCCTCCGGTCAGGCTTGCGCCGACCAGGTTCGCAGGTGGTGGACTGGCGCCGCCACTCAGGTTTTGCACGATGCTGCCGAAAATGCGATTGTGCGTGGCGTTGCCTGCCGCCACCACCCAGGGTGCGTTGGCTGGTGAACCAATGGTGCCCGCGTTGGGTCCGGCATTGCCTGTTGAGGTGGCTATAAAAATGCCCGCATTTCGGGCATTGAGAAAGGCCAGCGGGATGCCACCTGGACTCCATGGGTTACTGGCATCCGTGCCGATGGAATAATTGATGACGTCCACTCCGTCAGCGATGGCCTGGTCTATGGCCGAGAGAATTGCCGTAGCCATGCAACCACCGCCGCCGGCGTCCACCGGTTCACCTATGTAACAAGCGCGGTAGACGACGACATTGGCATGGGGCGCCACGCCCGACAGCGTGGCGTTGGCTGTGCCATTCAGGGTTACGTTGAGTGTGTTGCCAGCGGCAATAGCGGATACATGGCTGCCATGGCCGGAATTGTCCTTGCCCTTGGTGTTTTCTTCCACCACGTCCGTAGTGGAGGGATCATCTTCCACAAAATCATAGATCGCCGCCACTTTGTCATTGCACGTGACTTCCGGATCACCGCACAACCCGAGTTGGCTGCCAAAGGGATTGACGTGGTCAAAACCGTCGCTGCCCGGGTCGGCGAAAGAGGGGTGATCCCAGTTGATGCCGGAATCGATAATGCCGATGACGACCCCTTCGCCTTTGGTGGCCGCGAAGCCGCTTTGGCCACCCCAAAGTTGGGCCGCGCCGATCCATTCCGGGCCGGCATCGGTATCAAGCCTATGCCGTGTGTCCTTGCCGATCGATTTGACGAACGGCGATGCCAGCAGTTCACTCGCTTCGGCCGCCGTCAGGTCCACCGCCATGCCGTTCAAGGCATTGCGGTAAACCTGAAGTGGTGCAACGGTGTGGCCCAGTAAAACGGCGGCATCGAGTCGGAAGGCTTCGTGGGTGCTGTCGAGGTAGCGCAGATAGGCCTGCGACCGGGGTGAACGGACATCCAGCTTGAACTCCCTGGTGACCAGGGGGCTGGTGGCCTCAAATGTCCGTTCAACGGCCACCAGTTCAGCGCCGGCAGGCTTCCCGCCTTGAAAGCTGGCCAGCGGCGCGTCATGGAATTGAATCACATAGCGCTGCAAGCCGCCCACTGCTGGTGGCTTGCTTTGAGCTGTTACGCCCGAAGCCGTTACTGCTGCCAGCAGGATCGCTGTCCATTTCAATCGTGATAGCATGTGCAAATCTCAAGCCTGTCCATTTCCATGGACAGGTTTTCGCATGGTGACCAGTTCTTCCGCCGCCGTCGGATGAATGCCAATGGTGGCGTCGAATTGATCCTTGGTAAGCCCTGATTTTACCGCTACCGCAAAGCCCTGGACAATTTCGGGAGCGTCCAGGCCAACGATGTGAATTCCAACCACCCTTTGCGTATCACGGGCCACAATGAGTTTCATCATGGTTTTTTCATCCCGCCCGGACAGGGTATGTTTCAAAGGCCGGAAGCGTGAAATATACACGTCGAGTTCGCCAAAATGTACCCGGGCTTCATGCTCCGCAAAACCGACGGTGCCCACCGGCGGCTGGGAAAACACCGCCGACGGCACAAATTCATGGTTCACCGGGCGCTCGCGTTGTCCAAAAACCGAATCGGCAAAAGCATGGCCCTCATAAATCGCCACCGGCGTCAGGTTGACCCGGTTGGTCACATCGCCAACCGCGTAAATGTGGCTTACACTGGTGCGCGAATACTCATCTACCAGAACCCATCCCCCCGCGCTCAAAGCCACGCCGCCGTTCCCAATATCCAGGTTATGTACATTCGGCACCCGCCCGGTTGCATACATCACCTGGTCAGCTCGCAACTTCGTGCCGTCATCGAGCGTGACTTGCAGTTCCCTGCCCTGCGCGAGCGGTACGACATCGATGCGCTGAACCTGGCGCTGCAGCATCAGATCGACGCCTTTTTTACGCATTTCCCCGGACACCGCCTGGCGCACATCGAGATCGAATCCGCGCAGCACAGCGTCTCCCCGATAGACCTGCTGCACCCGTGCACCCAGTCCATTGAATATGCCGGCGAACTCGCAAGCGATGTAACCCCCACCCACCACCACCAC
>DATDPS010000251.1:0-2966 GCA_035292625.1 Lysobacterales bacterium
TTTTCATCTCGCCACCTCCCTGAGTATTGGTGCCGATACTAGCAACATTTGCATGTCATGGGGAGTGCGGTACGCTCAAGTAAGCATCGGCTGGGCCAGAGGGGAGGGCTGGATGGCCCTGCTCGTAGTATCGCAAGAGAAGGTTTCTGTTAAATTTGGCGGCACAGTAGCTTTGCTGTCCACTCTGTTGGAACTGGATGCGTCGCGAATCCGCCGATAACACTGAGCAACTGACCATCACCAGCCTGGTCTCCCGCCTGCGCCGCCGCGGCGTGCTGCGCGTGGCCTTCAGCTATGCGGTGATCGCCTGGCTGACGCTGCAGATCGGCGATGTGGTGCTGGAGCCGATGGGTGCACCCGGCTGGGTGATGCGTACCCTGATCGTGGTCGTGGTGACCGGTTTCCCGGTCGCGCTGCTACTCGCCTGGTATTTTGAACTCACGCCCGCCGGCATTGAGCGGGACACCTTACCTGAGTCAGCGAACCGGCCAGCCGTGCGCGGGGTGCGCCGTTATGCCGATGTCGCCATCATCAGTGTGCTGCTGTTGACTGTGATCCTGCTGCTGGCTCGGGAAGGCGGCCTGCTGGAAGAGTCTGCCGATGGCACGCCGGTAGTTGGCGTGCTGCCGTTCACTGAGCTCGGTGTGGTGGAAGCGGAGGCCTATTTTGGTGACGGTCTGGCCGATACGCTGACCTACAAGCTTGGGCAGCTCAAGCAGTTGATGGTGCTGGCACCCAGTTCGACTTTTGAGTTCCGTGGCCAGGAACAGAACTTGCTGGAGGTGGGCGCGAAGCTGGGCGCCACCGCGTTGCTGCAGGGCACCGTGCGGCGCGCCGGCGGCATGCTGCGGGTCAATGCACGGCTGGTGGACATGGCCTCAGGGCAGCAACTCTGGTCCGGCAGTTACGATCGTGCCGGCGCCGACCTGTTCGCGGTGCAGGACGAGATTGCCACCGCGGTGACGGATGCGCTGCAACTGGTGCTCAGTCCCGAGGATACAGGCCGCGTGACACACGCCCAGACCACCCAGCTAAGCGCCTACGATGCCTTCCTGCTCGGGCAATCCCGTGTGGCCACGCGCGATGGCGCGGCGCTGGTTGAGGGCGTTGACTATTTCCACCAGGCCATCCTTATCGACCCGGGGTACGCCCTGGCCCACGCGGCGCTGGCGGAGGCCTTGTTCCTGGCGACGAGTTATGGAGAAGGACGTCTGGCCTGGCAGGACGTGTCGGCCGAGGCAAGGTCGGCGGCGGCCCAGTCCCAGGCGCTCGATCCCGGCCTGGGCGAGGGCTACCTGGCCGAGGCCTTCGCCGCCAGGGGCGACAATGATTTTGGCAACGGTAGTGCCTGGCCGCAGGAGCACATAGCGGCACTGCTCAAGCGGGCGGTGGAGCTTAGCCCCAACAATGCGACCGCGCTGAAATTCCTCGCCAATAACACCGCCTCGGAGGAGGAAGGTTTGGCGCTGCTGCAAAAGGCCGCCCAGCTGGACCCGCGCTCCGCCATCATTCGCCAGAACATCGGCGATAGTCTTGCCACGGCCGGCGACTACGCCGGTGCATTGGATGCCTACCTGCAGGCAGCCCAGCTGGTCGAGCCTTACTTCGAATTGGCCATGCAAACCATTCCGCTCATGATCCAGTTCCAGGCCGGGGAAACCGGCCAGGCGGCTCGCTGGGCGCGCGCTTTCTACCAGGCCCATCCCGGCAGGGACTCAGCATTGCCGTACTTGAGGGCCCTGCTCGGCCTGGGCGCATGGACTGAAGTGCAGCAACTGGTCGACGAGCTGGCGACGCAGCCGCTGGCCGCCAGTGATCTCATCATACTGCGCATGCGGAGCGTGCTGGGTGTAGCCAGGAACGACTGCGGTGAGGCGGGCCGTGTGCTGGCGGCATTGAAGCGGCTTGTGCTGCCCGGCACCTGGTCCCTGCAAGGAGCGGGGCCGGCACCGATCATCCTGGAACCGGTCCTGCTCGCGCAGTCACTGTGCGAAATCCGCGCCGGGCGGGACGACCAGGCCTTGCAACTGCTCGAATCGGCAATACCGGAGCTGATGCAGATGCAAGACGGCAACGTATCTGCTCTGGCGCTGCGCACACCGGTATTACTGGCGGCGCTGTACAAGTCCACTGGCCAGGCAGAACCCGCCCGGCAAGCACTGGAGGGGTTCCTGAACTCCGTGAGGGATGATCCGACAAATGGCTTCGGCGGGCTTGGTTTCGCACGCTTCATGGCGCTTGCGGTGCAGGGCGACGCCGCAGCGGCCCTGGGTGAATTCGAAGCCGTCGCGGCTTTGGGCTGGTCGGAAGACTGGTGGCTGCTGGAGGCGCTGAACTTCGACCCGGACGTTGCGGCAGTCATCTCCAATCCGCGATTCCAGGCAGTCAATGCGCGACTGCAGAACCACATTCAGCAAATGCGCCAGGACTACCTGGCCAATCCCGAGCTTCCAGATGAGCTGCGGAGCCGCGCCGGCCTCGAGCCCTTGCGGCCAAGCCCTGAAAGGAGCGGATCTTGACCCACGGTCCCAGCAACCCGAAACGGAGCTTCAATCCACACGGATGGATGGCCAGCTTGCAGCGCCGCGGCGTGTTGCGCGTGGCGCTGAGCTACGCGGTGATCGCCTGGCTGACGCTGCAGATCGGCGACGTGGTGCTGCAGCCGATGGGTGCGCCGACCTGGGTCATGCGCGCCCTGATCGTGGTAGTGGTTGCGGGTTTTCCGAGCGCGCTGTTACTTGCCTGGTACTTCGAGCTCACGCCCTCCGGCATCCAGCGCGACACGCTCCCCGAAGCTGCGGAGCGCCCGGGGGTACGCGGCACTCGCCGCTACGCCGACCTGGTGATCATCGGCGTTTTGTTGATCACGGTGATGGTTTTGCTGGCGCGCCAAGGAGGCCTGCTACAGGACGAGGGTGGCACGCCGGTCGTCGGCGTGCTGCCCTTCACCGAGATCGGATCAAGTG
>DATDPS010000252.1:0-9843 GCA_035292625.1 Lysobacterales bacterium
GGGGGATCATGATCTGCGAAAAAAAGTGCGCGAGAGGCTGGCGTGGGCAGCTGCTGAACTGGAGCGCCCGCTACTTGAGATGGAAACCAATCTGCGGGAATTTTCAGACCGCTACCTGGGTTGGAGCCTGGCTTTTGGAGGGGCTTTGGCAGCCTGTGCTTTGCTGCTGTCCCGGCATTTCGACGTTTTCGGTATTCCAGCCGGGCAATCCTACAAATCTCTCCAGCCCGACGGTGCACACCCGGTACTCAACCCGCTATTCAGTACAGAAGCTGTTGCAATTCAAACACTGGGTTGTGAAGCGCGCCGGGTGGAGAAAGTGGAACTCATCGCACGCCATCCGGTGGTTCAGCGGGCTTTGCGCGTGTGCTGGGAAAACCGCGGCAATGCCTATAATTGTGGTGTCTGCGAAAAATGCCTGCGCACCATGGCCGCCCTGGAGATATTTGGCGTGCTGCAGCAATGTTCCACTTTCGCCGTGCCGCTCGATTACGGCAGACTGTCCAGGGCGGTGCCTGCCGATCCTGCATTGGACATGTTCATTCACGAAAACCTGGAGGCGGCGCGCGCCAACAGCGCCAGTCCCGAGTTGATCAGGAGCCTGCAAAAAGCGCTCGCCAGAAGTCAGTCCCCACTGCTGCGCACATTGCTCACCAGGGTTCCTCGACGATTCCATGACTGGTATTACCGGGTGTTTCAACGCCAGCCTTCAACACGTTAATCATGCTGAACAAACCCGGAAAAATCGACCACGACATGCGCGAGCTTCGCCAGCGGTATTTCATCGACACGCCGCGCCCCGGCCTGGCGGCATGGATTCTCCGGTTTTTCATATCGCTTGTACGAATTGGAAAACAAGCAACCGGGCGAGTACCTGTCAGGCGTGGCCAGTATGCGCTTCGGCACCCGGCCCAATGGCCGTTATACCGAATCGATATTCAGCAAGGTAGTTTTCAGCAGAATGTTGAAGTCACTGTGAAACTGGGTCATGGCTGGACCTGCCTGGAAGCCAACCCCGTGCCGGGATATCACGTGTGGCAAGTACACGAGCCCTTACTGAAAGATCCCCGCGCGCGCCGCTTTTACCGGGAATTTGGAATACTGAAATGACCTTGCAGGCCATCGATGTTGTTGTGCTCAGCCTCGACCGCCTGCGCGACACCCACGAGTGTATTGACAGCGTATTGGCGCAGGATCATCCGCAAGTCCGGCTGTGGGTATTGGATCAGGGCAGCGAGCAGGCCACTGTGGCCAGCCTCAGGCAGCGTGCCCTTGCCGATGGATTCTGTATCGCGGAAGTCGGCCGAATCGGTGTGGCTGCGGGGCGCAATCGCGGATACCGAATGGGGCAGGCGCCTGTCATCGTCGCGCTGGACAACGACGCGGTACTGTCTGATGCAGGTGTGTTAACCCGGGTTGAGCAGCGATTCGCCAGCGATCCCAAGCTGGGGGCGCTGGCTTTTGCAGTGCACGACTACAACCTGGGCGGACCTGATGCAGGGAGCTGGGGGTATCCCTGGCCGATCGCGAGCCACTTTGACCAGGAGTTCCTTGCAGCCCGCTTCTGCGGCGCTGGTCATGCAGTTTCCAGGGCGGCCTTTGAAGCCAGCCAGGGCTATGATGAACAGCTGTTCTTTTTCGGAGAAGAGCTGGACTTGTCCTGGGCACTGATTTCTCTGGGCTACGAAATTCGTTATGTTCCGGAAATTGCAGTTCGACATAAATCCAGCCAGGAGCAACGCATCAGCTGGGCTGGTGGCCGCTATTACTACAACGTCAGGAACATGCTGTACCTCCACCGCAAGTACTGGAATGACCCATGGATGCTGGTTGAATACGCGTTCGGATACCTCTTGAAGGGCCTGGGAAATGGCTTTACGCGGGAGACGATCAAGGGGCTGAAGGATGGCCTGCTCATGCAGTACCATGGGGAAGCGTCACCTAAGTTAAGCGCTGCAGCACGGGAATACATCCTTGCACACGAGTACGCGCCGCGAGGTTCTGCCTGGCGGCGTTTCCGGCACGAAGTAGTCCTTCGCTTGAGCCACAAGCGGTCACCGTGAGCAGTTGGCCCGTACGTGATTTTTTCGAGACAATGCGCGGCAGGCATGTGTTTTTCGACGCCCTGCATGGCAACCACGGCGATCGCTTTCTTTCACTGGCAACACAATCCTTGCTGGACAGTGCACCATTCACCCTGGCGCCACTCCCACAATCGGCTGATTTCATATTGATCAATGGTGGAGGAAGCATGGCCGATGGGTGGTTCGGACTGGAACGGCTTGCCCGCTACTGCGCCGACTTTCCATCCCATCCCCTGGCCGTCCTGCCCTCCAGTTTTCACCTTACACACAGCAACATGGCGGATATCGTCGGTGCACGGCGGGCACCGTTGTGGTTGTGGGCCCGTGAGCGACCGAGCCTTGGCCTTCTGCGGGATGCAGGGCTGGGTGACAAGGTCCACTTGAGACTTGACCACGATCTCGCGTTCTACCTCGATGAGCATTCGCTCATTAGGGAACTGAGGCGGACTCCCGTGCGGAAAAGCACGTTGGTTGTCGAACGCGACGACTGGGAAGGACCTACCGGGCGTGCCCGGCCGCTTGCGCCGCCGGGATTCGAATTCATTCCGGAAAAATTCCGCACCATGATCAGGAAAACATTCCTGGGCCCGATTCGAAGAAGGCAGGACAGCACATCAAGCTTCGGCGAAGCTGCTTTAAAATTTGTGCACCGGTGGCATCCTGAAGCCGCTGAATACGCTCCCTTGGTCGCCGATGTCAGCCTGGCGGAAACATGCAACTTTGAAGAGTTCCTCGAGCACGTCGCCGCGGCGTCAGTCATCGTTACCACGCGCCTGCACGTTGCCATCCTGGGACACCTGCTGCAGCGCAAAACCTATCTGGTAGATGGCCGTTACCACAAGTATCGCGGCGTGTTCGAATACTCCATGCAACAGGGTTCTACGGAACTGCTCGTATGGGATGGTCAAAACCTGAGCAAATATCAGGCAACCTGATATTTGGGTGAGAGCGAAGCGGCCCCGGAAAAAACTGACAAGCTTATTGTGGGTACTCGGTCTTGAGCAGGTCGATGAGTTCTTTCGCGTTGGCTAGCAAGCTCGGGATTTCATGGTCTGTATGGGCTTTGATGTTTCCCAGGGACCCGAACTTGTTCACCAGGACTCGTACCTCGTTCATGTCATCCGTGAGCAACTGCAAATCTGTGCCCTGGTATAACTCATGAAAACTTTTGGCTGGAAAAGCGTAGGGTTGGAGCCACAGTTCGCGCAGCACCCCCATGGCGTGTTCATCCATTGGATAATTGGCATCAACCACTTCGTTGGCCAGTTTCATCGCTTCGAACCAGATTTCGTAATCCATCGCATAATCTTCGTCCAGATGGTGGGTCAGGGAATCATAGGCGGTGATTTTCATGACCAGGTCAGCATTCTTGATGTCGCTGAGGGCGCCAGAACCTTTCAGCTGTTCCACAGCGGCGCGATGCCATTGGTATGGCCGATAACCAGCTAAAAACACCAGATAATAAAGATCGAGATTGTTGATCTGATCCAGGCTTTTTCCGCGCGTATAAGTGCCCAAGCTGTCGATTACATCGAGCGTGCGTTGCATCTGCCTGGTGATGGGCTCGACCATGGCAATGTCGCGTTCCAGATCGCTGATTAACGCCTGCGCATATTCCCTGATCTGACGCTGTTCGATACGCTCTTCGTTCCAGTTATTGACCTCTAGGGCAATGAGTATGCCGACGGACACCAGCAAGACTTCACCCAGGGCATAGCGCAGATACAAACGTGGCTTTGACGCAGTCAAAGCGTCATCCCTGGCTTTTCTGAATATACGGAACATGGGCATTCAGTATAGACCGATGTCCCAAGCCAAAGCTAAAACAAACATCGCTGGCAGGGCCCGCCTGTCGATTACGTTATGACTGTCGGGAACACAGGGATGGTATTAGTTTTTGTCACCCGAAGCGGTAGGAAATATAAACCAAGTTCTATAGCACCCGGGCCATCACCCGGCGCCAGCGAAGCACGGCAGTGCGCCGCTTCAGCAGGCAGATGCGCTGGAGTTGGCGCAACGATTGCGACAGCGAGGTGTCGCCGGCCCAGCGAGCTGGAGCCGTCCATGCAACCCCCTCGCGGGCCGCGAGGGCTTCGCCGACCAGGGCCAGCCACATAGCGAACTCGGTGCTGATTTCGTAGCCAATAACCGTGGGGGCCTGCGCCGTGCCGCCATCGCCACCCATGCAGCCGCACCAGCCGCCGTTGGCGGCGAGGTGCGACACCAGCGTACGCGCGGCCTGCAATGCGCGGCCGCGATAGGCCGGGTCGCCGGTGGCCCGATACAGCACGGCGCAGGCCCAGGCAGTTTTGCCGCAGGACATATCGTGAGTCGACTGGGGCGCCCGGTCGAGCAGATACAGGTAGCGCTGGGCAAGTGCGAGCCATTGCGGGTCGCCGCTGTGTTCGAACAGCCGGGCCAGGAATGCCGCTGGAAATCTCAGGCTCCACCAGGCCTGGGACCGGGCCCGCAGGGTAACCCGCTGGTGGGGTCGCAGCTCCACGCCAGGGGCGCCGGAGAGCAATTCGCCAGATCCCAGCAGCGTGGTCGAAAACTCGGTGTCGGGCCGGGGCTGCATGTCCAGCAGGCGGCCCAGGAAGCGGCCCGCCCCGTTGGCTTCTTCCATGCGTCCGCTCTCCAGGCAGGCGAGCCCCATGGTCGATGTGCTGACCGCATCGCAGTGCGGGAGCTCTCCCGCGGCGGCAAGTCCGCCCCATGCCTCCAGCCCGGCGTGTCGGTGGCGGGCGGTGAAGTCGAGGATCCGGTCGGCGACATTGGGGCGACCTATCAGCGACGCGGCAATCGCCACGTGGGCATGGAGGTACAGCGGGTGGCGTTCCATCAGGTGGCTGCTTACGATGTGTTCGAAGTCGCCGTCGGGCCGCAGGTAGTTGCGTTCGATGTGGGCCAGGCTGAGCTCGGCCGCCGTGCGATCGCCGGCGGCAAAGAAGCTCCAGGGCGCCTTGAAATAGGCGCTGATGTCGCGATCGGTGTAAGCTCGCCACTGGCCATCTTCACCGAGGCGTGAACGAATCCAGCCATAGCTGGCCGCCGCATGCCCGTTCAATAGCCGGTAATTCACCGGTTCAGTATAGCGCGGAATTTACGCCACCCGCTGCGTTGATGCCACTGATGCGTCCCGTCCACCCCACGGTTAAAACATGGCATGAGGCACAGGACTGGTTGCCATTCAGGGTCAGGTTTACATTCAGAAAAATGGTCTGGAACACGAAGACATGACGGCCAGTGAACGAATTTGGCCGCTGAGCAAATTTGGCCGTTCCCGCGCATCCGTGTACACGCAACGGTATTCGTGGGCACTCTTCTGAGTCCGGATTTTGGCCAGGAGCGGCGACAGGCACTTGTTGCCTTGAGCGCCCCAACCAGCTTATTTGGGCAGCGTCACCCTGAACTCGATGGCAGCCAACTGCTCGGGCGATTTGCCGATGCTGTGCAGGAACGGCAGCCAGCGCGGGTCGGCATGAAGGCTGGAAAACAAGTTTTCGATGGGGACCATTGCCAGGCCATCACTGTGATATTCCACCACTTTGGCCAGTCGGTCAAAGGCTCGATCGGTCTCATTCCGGTACGCCATCACGGTGGCGATGCGGTAGACCCATTCCACCTCATACTTGGCAATCAGTTGTTCCAACGCGGCATCGGACTCGGCTGTCTGGCCCAGCGAATGGTGGGCCATGGCCAGCCCGGCGAGGCGGAAAGGCTCGGACGGCTCCTGTCGCATCTCTTCCAGCGCCGCCTCTGCCTCGCTCATGAACAGCAGCGCCACGCCGATCTCATAGTGGATGACCAACTCGTCCGGGCTGAGTTGCAGGGTAGTGCGATTCGATACGATGGACTTCTCCCAGTGGCCGGCTAAACGGTGGAACCAGCCCAGATTGCCATGGCCGAGCGGGTTCACCGGGTCCTGGGCGGTCACGTATTGCTGCACCGTTATGGCTTCGTCGAGGCGGCCGAGGTTGACGAGCAGGCTGGCGGCGTTACCGATGATGTCGAGGTTGGCCGGTTCCAGCGCCAGGGCGCGCTTAATGTGCCGCGCGGCGCCGGCAAGGTCGTTGTCATAAAACATCGCGATATAGCCGAGGCGGGCATGGGCCGGTGCATGGTTAGGATCCAGGGCCAGCGCCTTCTGCAGCATCTCGCGAGCCAGTGGGTAGCCTTCGGCAACGGGCCGCAAACCATTCACCGCCTGGTTGATGCAGTTCCTGGCCAGGCCGGCCCAGGCGGCGGCGTAGTTGGGATCGATAAGCAGAGCCTGCTCGTACAGCGCATTGGACTTCTCAAAGCTTCTTGCGGTCATCTGCAGACCCAGGTAACGGGCCTGCAGGAACAGCGCATAAGCCTCGGGATCGGTTTGCTCGATCTTCGGCGCTTCGCCCAGCAGCGTGACCTTAAGCTGCTCCACCACCCTGGCGGCGATCTCATCCTGGATGGCGAAGATGTCATCCAGCGTGCGGTCGTAGGTCTGCGACCACAGGTGGGTGTCGGAACGCGCTTCGATCAACTGCGCGGTAATACGCACCTGGTTGCCGGCTTTGCGCACGGAACCCTCCAGGATATGCGCCACATTCAGTTCTTCCGCTACTTGAGCCAGCTTGATGTCCTTGCCCTTATAGGAAAACGCCGAGGAGCGTGAGATCACCCGTAACTCGGGGATCCTGGCCAGCAGGTTGAGCAATTCCTCGGCGATGCCGTCGGACATGTATTCCTGGTCTTTGTTACTCGACATGTCAACGAACGGCAGCACCGCGATCGATTTCTCGCCGTAGGACTCCACCAGCGCCTCGCTGCGGCCTGCCTGGTGGGCTTCCTCGGCAATACTGACCTCCCGGGATTCAGACAGCACGAACTTGTCGAATGCGAAATAGCCCAGCGCCAGCGCCAACACCACCATGATGGCGCGGTCGAGCTTCTTGCCTGTCTGAACGGTCAGGGCCTGGCTGCGGTCAAGCTCGCTCTCGCGTTTCAGGCCCCCGGGGGTGAGCTCATATACCCAGGCAAAAATGAGTGCCGGAATGAAGCCGATGGCGAGAAGGATCACCGCGTTGCGGACGGCGGTGGCGCCCAAAGCAAACAGCGGGAACAGGGTGGCTGACACCTGCACCAGCAACCATGCCCCCACGAGGTACGCGGCCCCGACCCGGAGCACGTTGCGGCGCTTGAGTTCGTTGAATAAAGACAAGAGCTGCCTTTGGCGTCGCTGCTGTTGGTCTAGAGATTAGTCCCTTGCTTCGCTGCTGCCAACAAATTCATGACTCTTTGCGACCTTCGACCCATGTTGCAGGGCAGCAAAGGAGCGCAAGCATACCCAGCCGCAGCTTGCTACTGTCGCACAAAAGGCACGAACCCCTGCGCTCGCAGAATATCCGGCGCGGCGAACAACTGCCGGCCCTTGACCACCTGCTCGACGTGGTAAAGCGCTTGGATGTCGGTGGTCGGATCGCCGTCCACGATGTAGAACTGCGCATCCTTGCCAACGCTCACTGAACCCAGGCGTTCTTGCTGCCCCATGTGCGTCGCAGCACCAATGGTGGCCAGCTGAAGCGCCTCGTTGGCTGGGATGCCTGCCTCAACGTAATACATCAGCTCGCGAATCAGCGAAAAGCCGGGCAGGGCATTGTCGGTGCCGGGCAACAGCTGGATGCCTGCCTCATGCAGCGTCAGCAACAGTTCCTGCATACGCAGAGCTGACTCGGCGTACATCTGCTCCTTGCCGTCGTTGCGGCCGGCGCCGGCGATCGACTGGCGGCGGACATTGGCCGGCAGGTGATCGGCGATGTGCCTGAAAACCGGCGACACCTGGCCGGGCTCATTCAGGAACATGTCCATGAATATGGCCAGGGTCGGGTCCAGCGCAATGTCCTTGTCTTTCATCAGTGCGACAAAATCGCGGACCTCGGCTGAGCCCAGGTCCACTTCGCGGCCCTGCTCGCCGGGCACGGTGAAGCGCGTGGGGGTGCGGGTATCCAGCTTCTCAGCTCCGAGGAAATTGAGCAGCACCATGTTGATGTGCGTGATCTCGTCAAAACCCGCCTCGATGGCCTGTGTCGCGTTCATGTAGGCGGGGATGTGCCCTTTGACTTCCATGCCGCGCTGGTGGGCATGATCCGAGATGGGCTTGACCCAGGCAGGTTCGATGGAACTGTACAGCTTGATGCCGTGAAAACCGTGCTGCGCGTAGTAGTCCACCAGCGTAATGGCGTCTTCGACGGAATCGGCCAGTTTTCCGGTTGGGGCGGCGAACTCACCGCGCTTGTCGATAAAGCCCAGGGCATAGACGTCCGGGCCAATGATGCTGCCGGACCGCACATCCTCACCCAGTTTGTAGATCACTTCCGGGTCGTTGGCCATGTCGCGGACGTTGGTCACGCCGGAGGCCAGGTAGTTGAGATAACTTTTAACGTCGACATGGCCGTGCATGTCCCACAGGGAAGGCATGAGGGTCTTGCCGCTGGCATCGATCACTCGTGCCTCCTCCGGGATCGCAACCTGCGAGAAGTAGACAGCCGAAATTTTCCCTTTCCAGGTGAACACGGTGGCAGGCTCGGTGAGCTCCCCCTTGATGCTGTCAAAGATGCGCGCGCCTTTGACCACCAGCGGCCCTTCGAGATTTTCGGTCAGCTGGCTGGCCAGGGTCTGGAAGAATTCGTTGGTCGCTTCATCCTGGGTTTTTTTGAGCACGTCGATCTGTGACTCCCAACCCTTAGGCGTGATCCCGAACCAGCCGGCATCGAAACCGAAGAACTCGCGGTTCTCGTCCAGCCAAACATACTGCGGGGTGGAGTCCAGCCCGGTGATTCCGTACAGCGTTATGTGTGCTTCCGCGTCGCCAGATTTGAGTGTGTGGGTGGCCAATTCGGCGATCGAGGCTTTGCCCGTCGGCAATAATTCAATCGCTCCGGATTCTGCGGCCAGGATCGCGCGGGCCAGGCTGCCCATGATGGCCGGTGCGCCCTCGTTGGGCACAAAAAATGCCGAGCCATCAAAATCGGCGCGGCCATTCTCGATACTGGATTTCCACTCGGCGATGCCGTCACCGGCAGAGAACCGCTCGTCCACCGCGCCCTTGAGGTAATTCTTGCCGGTGATTTCCAGTTCCACCGGCACGCCCCGGTCATTGATCCGCAGGATCGACTCTGTTTCCGGTCCGCGGCCCCGGTCGTTGAACGTGAATGACATCCTGGTGCTGCCATCATCGGCCTGTCGCACGAGCATGGAGCCTGATGGCTCACCCACCGTGAGCCAGGTGTATTCGCGGATGGAATCCTCACCGGCAAGCGCTGTGCCACTGAGGGCAATTAGCAGGAGAAGGCTTCGAAGATTCATGGCTGAACACCTGTTTGATGTGCGCCTGTAAAACACCCATGAGCACGCCGGCGAGCGCGCGAGTCTTCGAGCAACCATACCATCAGCCAGGCATACAGCGCCACGCTGATAAACAGCGCGACCCGCGTGGACAATTTGAGCAACATGTCGGTAGCCAGCACATCGGCCAGCTCCCCGTCAGTTTTCTTAAGGATTAAAGCGAGCCAAAGCGGTCGAGTAGCAGTGGGGCCGGATACAATTTTTTGGCGTTCCCGCGGGAACGCGAGCTCGATTTCACATTAAGAATGAGAGGCAAGTGCAGCTTGTTCGAAAATATCGCTGGGAATTTATTCGTGAATATCGTAGCTTAACGATCGTCATGTCTTCCGCTGTCTCGCGAATTGATCCGACCCGATACATATTCTGGGGCTGCTTT
>DATDPS010000253.1:0-62339 GCA_035292625.1 Lysobacterales bacterium
AGGGCCGAGGCATGCGCCGCATGGTGCTGCACGCGCAACACCGGCAGACCTTGCTGCTGCGCCCAGCGGCTGCTGGCATAACCGGGATGCAGGTCGCAGACAATTTGCCGGCAGTCCACGCCATGGAGATCTTGCAGATCACCGATGACGTGTTTGAAGACCGCAAGACTCCTGGGGCTTTCCAGGTCACCGATGTGCGGTGTGATAACCAGGCGGTCGTCCCAGGCCAGTGCCACCGTGACTTTCATGTGGCCGCCGACCGCCAGCGTCGGCACGTCCAGCGCAGCCGGTAAAGTTCGCTCCAGCGGAGCAGTGCCACGCCCCAGGCGTATCGTCCGGGCGAGCCCGGCAATCGACCGCAGCACCGGATCGTCGGCCGGCCGGACTATCGGGCGATCATGGTTCAGGAATGCGTCGGCTATGCCGTTCAGCCGTTGTGCCGCCTCGTCGTTGGCGGTGATGACCGGCTCGCCGCTGATGTTGCCAGAAGTTGCCACGAGCGGCCGGCCGAACTGCTGGAGCAGCAGGTGATGCAGCGGGCTATACGGCAGGAACACGCCAAGCTCTTGCAACCCCGGCGCAAGGGCCGGGCTGAGCGCTGTCGCCAACCGCTTTTTCACCAGCACGATCGGCCTTGCCGGGCCCAGGATCGCTTGCTGCGCCACTGCGTCGAGCTGGAGCTCTGCGCGCATGGCGTCGAGGCCATCGGCGCCGCGTGCGGGAAACATCACCGCCAGGGGTTTGTGTGGCCGCATTTTGCGTTCCCGCAAGCGCCGCACGGCCGCATCATTGGTGGCATCGCACACGAGGTGATAGCCCCCCACCCCTTTCACCGCAACGGTTTCACCCTGTTGCAGCGCGGCAATGGCGGCCCTGATCGCGGCCGCGCTACCGGTTTCCATCAACATGGGATCGCTGCCCCGGACAAATTCAAGCCGGGGGCCGCAGGCCGGGCAGGCCAGGGGCTGGGCGTGGAAGCGCCGGTCCAGCGGCGACTCGTATTCGCGCCGGCAGTCTTCGCACAAGGGGAAGCCTGCCATGGACGTATTGGGGCGGTCATACGGCATCGCCGTGATGAGGGTGTAGCGCGGGCCACACTGCGTGCAATTGATAAACGGGTAGGCAAAGCGGCGCTCAGTGGGCGCGCTCATTTCCGCCACGCAGTCCGGGCAGGTATAGAGGTCGGGCGGGACGTGGATTTCGGATTCCCCCAACACCTGGCTGGCAAGAATTTCAAATGATGCGCTGTCCTGCCATTGGCCCGGCTGGGACGACGCCAGAAGAGGCAGCGCCAGCGGCGGCGCGCCGTGGACCAGGGTGTGTTCGAGCCGATCGAGGTCGTGGGCCGACCCCTCGGCGTGGATGAAAACCTTGCCGGAACCGTTCGCCACCGAGCCGGTGAGGCCCAGTCCGTGCGCGGTCCGGTACACAAACGGACGATAACCGACGCCCTGTACCCGGCCGGTGACAATGATGTCCCGTGCCTGGCAAGCGTCATCCTGGCTACCGCCTTGCGCTGCCACGGTCATGTCAATGTGCCGTTGCGGGCAGGTTAGCGGTCGTTGCAAGCGCCGGTTCGCGAACACCCGAAGCCCACCAGATGCGGCAGGCGCCTTCGTCGGACACCATGCAGGGCCCAACCGGTTTGCGCGGCGTGCAGGCGCGGCCAAACAGGATGCATTCGTTGGGATAGATCTTGCCCAGCACCACGCGCGCACAGCCACAACCCGGCGGCATTTCTCCGGCCCGCTTACGGTCGGCGTCGGGTTGAATGGTGAAGCGCACCCGGGCGTCGTATTGCGCCAGTTCCGGCTTCAGGGCAAAGCCCGATGCCGGGATGATGCCCACGCCCCGCCAGTTGGCATCCACAACGTCCATGGTCTGCCGCAACACCCGCTGCGCCGTGCGGTTACCGCCCGGCCTGGCTACGTGCGCATAACAGTTGTCGAGAAACACCCGCCCCTCGATGTGCTGGCGCAACACCGAGTACATCGCGGCCAGCAGGCTGTCCGTGGTGAACCCGGCCACCGCGGCAGGAAGGTGATGCTTCTCCGCCACGAACGCCCATTCCTCGGGACCCATCACGGTTGACACGTGACCCGGGGCGATCAGGGCATTGAATCCTGGGGACTCGCTGTCCAGCAACATGGCCACGGCTGGCCATGTCAGCCGGCCGGACAGCAGCACCGTCAGGTTGTCCGGCAGACCCTGCGCAACCAGACCTGCCACCGGCGCGGTGGTGGTTTCAAATCCGGCGGCGAAAAAAACCACCTGCCGGGCCGCGTTGGTCCTGGCGATGGCCAGCACTTCCTCGGGCGAGGACACCGGCCGGACATCGCCGCCCGCGGTTCGGGCTTGCTCCAGTGAGCGGGGTTCGGCTTTTGGTCCGTTGCACGGCACGCGCAGCATGTCACCAAACGCGGCGACGATCATGCCGGGACGCTGCGCCAACCGGATGGCGGCAAAGATGTCTTCCTCGGGACAGACACAGACCGGGCAGCCAGGACCCGGGATGAGCTCAACCTGCGCCGGCAGGGCGCCACGTAGGCCGGCCATCGAGATGGAGCGTTCGTGCCCGCCACAGACGTTCATGACCCGCACCTTGCCGGGCAAAGGCAACGCCCTGATGCGTTCCAGCCAGAACTGCTCCCTGGGCACGGCTTGTAGCTCCTGTCCCCTATCCCGCTGCGCCGCTGACGTGCGGGACTGCAGCGTCCGGGTGCCGGTGCATGTGCTTGTGCCCTTGCTTGTTGCGATGCACCATTTCGCCGGCGCAGTGGTCGGTGACGTGTTGGCGCAGCCAGTCCGTCCAGGGTTTGAGGCTGTCCGGACGGCGAACCGAGAGCGTCAGCACGGCGGCTTCATTGGCCAATTCACGCACGTGCCGTTCGGCTTTGGCGGGGTCGAAGTCATCCATGAAATCGAGAAAATCGGCCTTGGTCAGCAGCACCAGGTCGGCGACGCGGAACATCACCGGGTACTTGGCCGGCTTGTCATCGCCCTCGGTGACCGAGAGCAGGGTCACACTGGCATGGTGACCCAGGTCGAAGCTGGCCGGGCAGACCAGGTTACCGACGTTTTCGATGAACAGCAGATCGACCTGGTCCAGGTCCAGCGCATGCAAAGCGTCATGCACCATGTGGGCATCGAGGTGGCAGGCCTGGCCGGTGGTGATCTGCACGGCTGGCACACCCCGGGCGCGAATCCTCACCGCGTCGTTTTCGGTTTCGAGGTCGCCCTCGATCACGGCAATGCGAAATTCCTTGCCGAGCGCATCGATGGTGGCTTCCAGCAGGCTGGTTTTGCCGGAACCGGGCGCCGACATCAGGTTGATCGCCAGTACGCCATGGTGGTCGAAATGCTCGCGGTTGTGCGCGGCCTGGTGATCGTTTTCATGCAGTAAACCGGCCAACACTTCCACCGACGACTTGCCGGCAGCAGTGCGCTCCAGCTTACCCCCGGCCTGCACCAGGTGCGCATTGGCGGGCGTTACGGAACAGCCGCAGGTGTCACACATGTCTCTTTTCCTTAACGTCTTCCGTCATTCCAGACTGCCGCAGGCAGGTCTGGAATCCAGGGATTACATCGCTCACCTGCCGGGAATACTCCAGCCGCAGCAGCAACAGCTCATCACCGGCCGTGAGGTTTACCCGCCAGTCACCGCAGGCGCCGCACAACAGGCGGTTGGCAACGGCCTCGTTATCCGCGCCGCAAGTCCTGCAGTGCACCCGCACCGGACCAGTGTGAATTTCGAGCTCAGCTGCGCCCGCCACGGTTCCGGCCCGTGCAACCTCAAACGCCCGCTGCAATAACAGCGGCTCCACCCCGGACAGGGGACCAACCGACAGCACCACGCGTTCGATGACCGCCGCCCCTTGAGCGGCGGCCGACTGCTCCAGCTGGGCCATCAGCGCCTGGCAAATGGCGAGCTCATGCACGGACTTCGGTTTCCTGGCCGGCACTCGAGACCTGCAGTGCCTCGTTCTCGCGCTGCAGCATCTCGTCGTAGAGTTCCCACGCAGAGTGTGCGTCCGTTTCGCTCATTTTCTGGATGGCGTTACCTACATGGATCATCAGGAGGTCACCCACGCGGATGTCCTCGTGCTGCAGCAGGAACAGGCTGGCCTTGCGCTCGATACCGCGCGCCTCGCAACGCGCCGTGAAGCCATTGATTTCCATCACCCGCATCGGCACGCCCAGGCACATTCGGGTTTCTCCGCTGATCCGCAATCAGGCAATTCATGTAGTGCACTGACTCTATTTCATTTTTCCACCGGTTCAATTGATCCCGGTCAATATGATTCCTGATTCGGAACTTTATGATTAGGGTGTATCAGCGAAATCTGATTCAACTTTAGCAATAAACAAAGGTACCTCGCGCCGCGAACATGAGGACACCGTCGCACAAGAAGCACGTCCTGGTCATGGGTGTCGGCAACACCTTGCTGCAGGATGACGGTGTCGGCATCCACGTGACCAACCGGTTGCGTGCGGAGAACGAAGCACAAAGGAATGTTGCATACCTCGATGGCGGCACCATTGGCCTCTCCCTGCTACCCAGCGTCGAGGACGCTGACGCGCTGATCATCGTTGACGCGGCAGAAATGAATGCTCCACCGGGCACCGTGCGGATTTTCCGCGACGCGGAAATCGAACGGCAGATGTCCGGCCGTAAACGCAGCGTGCACGAAGTTGCGATATCCGACCTCTTGTCCGCCGCCTCACTGCGGGGCACCTGTCCGGCGCAATGCGCGCTGGTGGCCATCCAGCCATTTTCCACCGACCTGGGCCTGGAGCCGACCCCACTCATACAGGCTGCAATTCTCACCGCTTGCGCCGCCGTTAATGAACTTACCGGGGAACTTACCCGGGGATACCAACATGAAACGTGACACCAGCGCCCCGTGCATGACCACCCGGACGACCGGCATGGCTTACTCGATCCTGTCCGAAATTGCCCAACGCCTGCAGTTGCTGGCGGAACGGAATGAAACTTCGGCCATTGACCTGCGCAGTTTGCCCATGACCCAGGCGGATCGCGACCAGCTGGAAGCAATGCTGGGTCGCGGAGAGGTCAGCGCCCGCCTGGAAATCGCGGGCCCCAGCGAGGTGTGGGAAACCGCATATGCAGGTGTGTGGTGGATTCGTCACATGGGTGCAGGGGGGCGTATCGCCACCGAAGAAATCGCCGTGACCCGCAGCCCGGAAATCCTTCTGACCCACCCGCAGGATGTGACCGCGGCTGCCTTGCGGATACGCACGGAATTCAACCGTGGCACGACGGATGAACCCGCATTGGAGGCCTCCCATGTCTGAACAGAAAACACTGGGCGAGATGCTGAATGAACGCGGCGTTTCCCGCCGCGCTTTCCTCAAGTATGCGTCCTATACCGCCTCGATCCTGGCCCTGCCGCCGGGTGCGGCGACCGCCATCGCGCAAGGCCTGGCCAGCGCGCGCCGGCAGTCGGTCATCTGGCTGTCCTTCCAGGAGTGCACCGGCTGCACCGAATCGATCACCCGCGCCAGCGGCCCTTCGATTGAAGACCTGATATTCGATTTCATTTCTCTGGACTACCACCACACCCTGCAGAATGCTTCCGGTCATGCGGCCGAGCAGGCGCGACTTACCGCCATGGAAGAAAACGCCGGCAAGTATATCGTCATCGTGGACGGCTCGGTGCCGCTCAAGGATGACGGCGTATATTCGACCATTGCGGGCATGACCAACCTGCAGATGCTGCAAGAGACGGTGGAGAACGCGTTTGCCGTGATCGCCGTCGGCAGTTGTGCCGCGTTCGGGGGCATTCCCGGCGCCAATCCCAACCCGACCGGCGCCGTGCCGATTTCGCAGATTGTCACGGACAAACCGCTGATCAACATTTCCGGCTGCCCGCCGATCCCGGAAGCGATGACCGGCACCATTGCCTACCTTTTGTCGTTTGGAACCATACCGGAACTCGATCATCTCGGCCGGCCCAAAGCCTTTTTTGGCGAAACCATCCACGACCGTTGCTACCGGCGGCCATTTTACGAACGCGGCATGTTCGCCAGGAGCTTCGATGACGAAGGCGCACGCCAGGGCTGGTGCCTGTACGAATTGGGTTGCAAAGGCCCGGTCACCTACAACGCCTGCGCCACGCTGAAATGGAATGGCGGCGTGTCCTTCCCCATCCAGTCCGGCCATGGTTGCCTGGGTTGTGCGGAGCCCAATTTCTGGGATATGGGCGGATTCTACCAACCTCTCGCCACCGCCACGGGTGATTCAACCCGCTGGGTTGCGGGCGCGGCCGTGGCCGGCGCTGCCATCGGAGCGGCGGCTGCCCTGGCGGCGCGGCAGAAACGCAAAAAAATACTGCAGGAGGGTTGACATGATGCTGCTTGAATTTGCCCGCGGACCGGCAATGCAAATTGCCCTGACGGTGTTTGTATTCGGCGTCTGCTACCGTCTCTTTTCGCTGTTTCTGCTGTGGCGCACGCAGGATTCATCGGCAGGCAGCACCCGCCAGCGGCCGGTGGTGGTGGCCGCGGCGCGCGAGATCATTCGCCGCCTGTGGCCGCAAGCCGCCTACAAACAGCGCACCCTGTTCGCGCTGATCAACGGCTACATCTTCCACCTCGGCCTCGCCATCGTCGTGTTTGCCCTGGCACCCCACATCCTCTTCTTCAAGGATTTGCTCGGCGTTTCCTGGCTGTCACTTCCGAACAACGTCATCTACGCCGTGGCGGTGGTTACCGTGGCCTCGATGGTTACCTCTCTGGTCCTGCGTTTTGCCCTCCCGGTCCTGCGCACCATCTCGACCTTTGATGACTATTTCAGCTGGTTGGTAACGTTTCTGCCAGTGATTACCGGGCTGATCGCCACCAGCCATCTGGGCGCGCCCTACGAGACCTTGCTGGCCATTCACCTGCTCAGTGTTGCCCTGCTGCTCATCTGGCTGCCGTTCGGCAAGCTGATGCACTTCGTCTGGGTGTTTGTCACCCGCAGCCAAACCGGCGTGCAACTCAGTCACCGTGGAGCGCAATTGTGAGCGCCCGACTGCATGGAAGGAGCGAATCATGAGCCAACGTGTGATTGTTGACCCGGTAACCCGCATCGAGGGTCACCTGCGCATCGAAGCGGAGCGCAACGATGCAGGCATGATCACCAGCGCCTGGAGTTCCGGCACCATGGTGCGCGGCATCGAGTTGATCCTGAAAGGACGTGATCCGCGCGACGCCTGGGCGTTCGCCCAACGGATCTGCGGCGTATGCACGCTGGTGCACGGCATCGCTTCGGTTCGGGCCGTCGAGAACGCTCTGGGCTATACCATCCCGCCCAATGCGCAGCTGATTCGCAATCTGATGATCGCTGCACAATACGTGCACGATCACGTGATGCATTTCTACCACCTGCACGCGCTGGACTGGGTGGATGTCGTTTCCGCCCTGTCGGCGGACCCCAAGGCCACCTCTGAACTGGCCCAGTCGATTTCCGGTTATGCCAAGTCCAGCCCCGGGTATTTCTCGGACACGCAGAAGAAACTCAAGACGTTTGTCGAGGCCGGTCAGCTGGGTATTTTTGCCAATGGCTACTATGGCCATCCCGAGTACCGCCTGCCACCGGAAGCCAACCTGATGGCGGTCGCACATTACCTCGAGGCACTGGAATGGCAACGCGAAGTGGTGCAGATCCACACGATCTTCGGCGGTAAGAATCCCCACCCCAATTTCCTCGTCGGCGGCGCCCCCTCGCCGATCAGCAACGACCCTTCGTCCGCTACCGGCGGTTCTGCTTCAACGGCTGCCAACATCGTGGCCTTTGGCCAAATCCGCGACATCATCAAGCGCATGCGGGCCTTTGTCGACCAGGTTTACGTGCCCGACACGGTGGCGATTGCCTCGTTCTACAAGGACTGGTTCACGCGCGGCGAAGGGCTGGGAAATTTCATGACCTACGGCGACTTCCCATCCGCCGGGCTGGACAACCCGACCAGCTGGATGATCCCGGGCGGCGCTATCCTGAACCGCGACCTGACAACCATCCACGAAGTGGACCTGAACGACGCCAGCCAGATCCAGGAATTCGTCGCCCGCTCCTGGTACGACTATTCCTCCGGCAAGGAATCCGGGCTGCACCCCTATGCGGGCGAGACCGCGCTGCATTACACCGGCCCCAAACCGCCCTACGAATTCCTTGACGTCGAAGCCAGCTACTCCTGGCTCAAGGCCCCGCGCTGGAAGGGTCATGCGATGGAAGTCGGCCCGCTGGCGCGGGTACTGATGTTGTATGCCAGTGGTCATGAGCCCACCAGGGAGCTGGCCGGGGCGGTACTCAAACAACTGGACGTGCCGCTAACCGCCCTGTTCTCCACCTTGGGCCGAACCGCCGCGCGCACCCTGGAGACCAAGATCATCGCCGACCAGATGGTCACCTGGCTGGATAACCTCATGGCCAACATCAAGGCCGGCGACCTGGCGGTGCACAGCGAAGCCATGTGGGATCCATCCACCTGGCCAAAGGAAGCGCGCGGTGTAGGCTTCACGGAAGCGCCACGCGGCGGCCTGGCTCACTGGATCGTGATCAAGGACGGCAAGATCGACAACTACCAGGCGGTGGTGCCAAGCACCTGGAATGCGGGTCCGCGTGATCCTTCCGGACAGCCCGGTGCTTACGAAGCAGCCCTGATGGATAACCACAGCCTGGCCATAGCCGACCAACCGCTCGAGATCCAGCGCACCATCCACAGCTTTGATCCCTGCATTGCTTGTGCCGTGCACGTGATGAATCCGCAAGGTGAGGAACTGGTGCAGGTCAAGATCACTTGATCTGCTCCGGGCGAACAAGGGGAAGGAGACCAAGACAATGAAACACACAGCAATGGCAATCATGTCCGCCGTGGCCACATTGCCGCAATCCTTGTTGGCTCATGGCGGGTTGGACCATGGCTCCCTGACGATGGCGTTTCTGCACGCACTGGCGCATGCCATCAACGACCATCCCATAATCATGGCGCTGCTGGGTGCGGCGGTGGTGATCGGACTGGGCCTGTACCAGAGGCGGCGCGTGGGCCGGCGTGCATCACCCTGATGCCGCGCCACTGTGATTACTTCGACCAGTAGGAATTTGCAGGAGCCACAGCCATGAAAAGCGACATCAACCCCCAGACGGCAGCAAAAAAATTCCTGACCCTGAACAGCGGCAACCTGGCCGCTTACCTGGAGGCCTGTGTGCATTGCGGCCAGTGTGCCACGGCATGTCATTTCTACGAGGTCACGGGTGACCCGAAGTACACCCCGGCCTACAAGCTGTTCCCCATGGCCCGCGCGCACCGCCGCACCAAGGCGCCCTGGCGCTGGTTCAGCGAACCAAAAATAAGCCGCGAGGAGCTCGAAGAGTGGGAAGAGTTGCTGTTCGACAGTTGCACCATGTGCGGGCGCTGTACCCAGGTTTGCCCCATGGGCATCGACATCGCCTCGCTGGTGGCGGCTTCCCGTCAGGCCTTCGCCGCCGCGGGCCTGGGCCCGCCGGATCTCCTGCAGGCAGCAGAAAACTCCCGCGACAAGGGCAGCCCGCTGGGTGTGACCCCCGAGGTGCTGAAAGACCGGCTCGAATGGCTGGCCGATGACAACGACGTGGAATTTCCTCTGGACAGGAAAGGCGCGGAAGTGTTGCTGACCATTTCCTCGATCGAGTTGATGAAATACCCCAACTCCGTTGTGGCCATGGCGAAATTGCTGAACCAGGCGGGGGTTAACTGGACCCTGAGTAGCAAGGGTTACGAAGCCACCAATTTTGGTTTTCTTGCCGGTCGGTCTGACATCGCCAAGATCATGATCCAGCGGGTTACCGAGGCTGCCGAAGACCTTGGCGCGAAACTCGTGGTGATTCCCGAATGCGGCCATGCTTTTGGTGTGTTGCGCTGGTCCGGGGCCAACATGCTCGGGCGAGCGCTGCCGTATCACGTGATGCACATCACCGAGTACCTGGCGCAACTCAAGCGCGAAGGCAAAATCAGCTTCAAGCCCTATGGGGGCTCGATTACCTACCATGACCCATGCCAGGTTTCACGGCGTGGCGGGGCCACAGCAGATGCCCGCTACCTGTTGGAGGGCTTTGCCACGAACTTCACGGAAATGACGCCGACCGGCAATTTCAACTGGTGTTGTGGCGGTGGAGGGGGTGTGCAGGCCATGGCCAGCGCTGCTGATCTCCGTCACAAGGTGTTCCAGCTCAAGATGAAACAGGTGGAAGACAGCGGTGCGGAGACTATGCTCTCGTCCTGTGCCAATTGCCGGCTGACCATGGAAGAAAGCAAGGCACACTGGCATTGGCAACGCGGCCTGGACAGCCTGGTGGAGGTCCTCGCAGCCAACCTCGATAGCGGCGAAAAAGTGGCCGCCTGAGGCAGGGCGCCCAGCGAGTCAGGTCGCCTATCCGTGTTTCCAGTTGTCCGGGTCGCTGGAATCTTCCGGTGACAAGCCGAGTTGCTCGCCTGCGGTGCTTACCCCAAGACCAGCAACGGTGCGGTTTGCATAAGCAAAGTAACTGGCTACCTGGTTGATCTCCAGTATCTCGCCGTCGTCAAACCCCCGGGCTCGCAAGAGCTCGATGTCCTCTTGCCCGACGGCACCGGGCGTCAAGGTCAGCTTGCGCACATACGCCAGCGCTTCGAGTTGAGCCGGGTCGAACGGTGGCCCCGGCAGGGCCGAGTGCAGTTGCGCCAGCAAGGCCTCATAGCGCTTCGGCTTGCCGGACAGCAAGCGCTTCAATCCGGCGCTGTGATGACGCACGCAATAGCCACAACCATTGAGCCGGCTGACCAGCACACCCATCGATTCGAGGAACCATTTTGGCAGGCGGTTGCCAGGATGGTGCAACACAGCCTTGTACAGGCCCAGATGCCCCAACAGCGTATGCGGCCGCAGGCTGTGGATTTGCAGCACGTTGTCGACTTGTCCGCCAGGCCCGCGAACCTTTTGAAAAATTTCCGCCAGGTTTCCTTCCGCCTGGTCGGGATGGATTACCTCGATATATGCCATCGTGCGTGCTCCGTGCGCTGCAGGTTCAACCCGGGTTCAATACAGCAGCATGATCAGCACGTAGCTTACGCCACCCACCAGCACAGCGGAAAAAAGCCCTACCCCAAGGGGTTTAACGCCGATCTTCCTCAAGCCCGCGAGGCTTGTCCCCAGACCCACTGCCGCCATGGCAATGCCCAGGCAGTACTCGGCCGCCACCTTGGCAACGGAAACCAGGGATTTCCAGGTAGCCGGATCCAGCACACCGAACGGCCGTTCACCCATGTCACCCACGGTGCGCAACAAACTCATCAGCGCGAAACCAATGACGAACAGTGGCACCATGGACCATAAGCTGGGGCGGGCCTCGCTGGATTCAGCTTTGCGGTGATAAAGGATGCTGAGCAGGGGTATGACGATGAGCATGCCCAGGTTGCGCACCAGCTTGGTCACCGTCGCCGCATCGAGTGCGGCCGTATCGCCGTAGAATTGCTGATAGACCAATCCGGCCCCGGCGACCTGCGCGGTTTCATGCACCGAAGTGCCCATGAACAGGCCGGCGCGAAATGAATCACCGGCGAACAGCCAGTGCGCCGCAAACGGGTAAGTCAACATGGCCACCACGCCAAAAAGGGTGACGCAGGCCACCGCGTAAGCAGTTTCATCATCTTTCGCGTTGAGGGTCGGCGACAGGGCGACGATTGCGGTTGCGCCACAAATGCCCGTGCCGGCCGCTATCAATGTGCCCAGACGCCCGGACAAGCCCAGGCGCCGGCTGAGCCAGGTGACAACCAGCAGCGCAACCGTGACACAGGCAATAATCACCGGCAGTGCTTTCAGGCCAATTTCCCCGGCTTCACTCAGGCTCAGCCGAATGCCCAGCAGCACGATTCCCAGCCGCAGGATGCGCACCAGGCTGAAGCGGACCCCCGCATCAAACACGGCCGGTAGCCCCACCGTGTTGCACACCAGGATGCCCAGCAGGATGGCCATCATGATTGGGCTGATGGGGCTCTTGGGCAGGCCCATCCAGGTCACTCCCACCAGGTCTGAGAGGTAAACGCCAAGAAGGGCGAGAAAAAGCGCCAGGATCAATCCGGGAAGAATTTTCAAGAGCGCCATGCTGGTGGGTATCCCATCGTCTGTTTGTGGGTCGATGCCGGAATCGTGAGTCTTGTCTGCCCGGTCTGCCTGCTCAGTAGGAGGCTGTTGGCCCGATGACATTCCCGGCCGGCGGCATCAGCTCGGGCGGCAGGGGCGCACGGCGATACGCAGCGACCGGGGCGTAGTTGGTTTCCAGGTATTCGAGAATGCTGTTTTCGGTCACCGCGTCGAATTGCCACAGGCCCTGGGTTTTCTGCATCCAGCGGATCAGGTTAAGCCAGGTTTCGCGGCTGCCGCGCTGCTGCGTGACCTGTCTGGCCGAATGGCACACCGTGCAGTGCGCCTTGACCAGTTGCCAGTGCTCATCGATGATCAGCCCGCTGGCTTCATCGACCGGCACCGACGGGGCCGGCTGCGCCGGAACCCATGCTGGCACGAACAGCAAAACCAGCGCGAGGGCAAGGCAGCGCGCAAGCGTGACCGTGGTTCGATCCAGTCGCATCTCGCTTATACGACCTGCACCGCAATGCGATGACAGGCATTGTTCAGGTAGCCGTGCGGGTTCCAGGCTGGCAGCACCATGGGTTGCGAAACGCCTTTTTCATCCACCGCCCGAGCCCAGATTTCGTAATAACCTTTCTGCGGAAATTCCAGCTCGGCAGCCCAGTTCTGCCAGGCCAGGCGATTGACCGGTGAGCGCACAGCGGCTGCGGACCAGGTGGCGCCGAAATCCGTGGACAGGTGCACAGCGGCCACTTGCCTGTCTCCCGCCCAGGCATGGCCCCTTATGGCCAGGGCTTCGCTTTGCGCATGGGCGATCCCGGAACGCGGGAACGTGATGAGCGATCGCACCGGCATGGATTCAATGATGCACATGTTGTTGTCGGGTGTCGCAGCCCCTGGCGCAATGGGTGAACACGGCATGCGATAGGAGCCTTGGCCCATTTTCTCCCCGTCGTGCACGCGGTCTCGCACCAGCACCCGGATCAGCCACTTGCCGCTGACTGAGGCCGGCCAGCCACCGCATACCAGGCGCAGGGGATAGCCATGCAACAAGGGAATGTCCTCGCCGTTCATGGCCCAGGCCAGCAGGGTTTCGTCTTCCAGCGCCTTGGACATGGGCACGCCACGGGAAATCGCGCTTTTGGCCGGGTCACCGCTGAGATGCTTATCAGCGCCGTAGTAGCCAATGTACACCGCATCATCGGCTATGCCGCAATCCTCCAGTACGTCGCGCAGGCGCGCCCCGGTCCATTGCGGGCAGCCGACTGCGCCGACCGACCACGGGTTGCCTGAAGTGGGTGGATTGAATTCTCCACGGCCATTGCCGGCGCACTCCAGCATCAACTGGTAGCTGTAAGCCGTGTAGCGCTTTTGCAAGCTGGCCACGCTGAATGAGCGGGGTTTGTGACAGGATTCCCCGGTGATTTCCAGGCGCCATTTCGCGGCCTTGGCTGTCGCCGCTGGCGGTATGCCGTTGTTGCGCACAAAAAGCCGGCTCGCGGGCGTCACTTCATCATCCAGCAACCAGGCCGGAGTCTCGGCGTTGAGCGGCTTGTCGTTGAGCACGATCAAGCCATCCTTGCCGGCCAGTTCAAAGGGTGTTTCAGAATCCGCCAGCGCCACCGGGATCAGACCGGCGGGCATGAACCGGGCAAATGGAATTGCCGCGCCCAGGGCGGTGGCCATCGCCAGGTAGCCCGAGTTGCGCAGGAAAGCGCGGCGTGTCAGCGGATCGGCTTCACGGCCCCACAGCTGCCAATCGGCAGCCTCCGGGTCACGCCGGTAAAGCTCATGCAAACCTGCTTTTTTACGCCTCATCGTCTACCTGCGATTCACCACGGCATCCCGGCTCAGAACCGCCAGCCGTAGCTGACCTCGAGTTCCCATTGGTACATTTCAAAACTCACGGTCTGAGTTGGGTCGAAATTTTGTGGGCCTGTCACTTTATTGTTGGGCGCATACATCAGCGCGACGCTGAGCTCGCGATTTTCGACCCGGCTCAAGGTGAAACCCGCCGTTATGTGATGCTCCATGATCCCGGGCGCCAGGATGTTGAAGCTCATCTCGCTTTCCGGAATGGGTTGTTTGCCGTAGCTGTAGCCGAAGCGCCAGGTCCAGTCCGGGCCTGCCGTCCACGCCAGTCCGGCTTTGTACACGGTCATGTCCTCCCAGCCGAACCCGGCGCCCGTTTCGCCCCCCAGGCAGTTCGACAATACCGTGCCCCCCTGGCCGGCGGTCGGGCAACCGAAAATGAGGGCGACGGAATTGCCCACGGAATCCACATCGCTGTACCAGATCTCTTCGATGTCGAAGTTGAGGGCGAGGTTGTCAGTGGCACGGAAGGTCAAACCGAATTTCAGAACGGCAGGGATATCGAACCCGCCCTGCTGGGCAAACAGGTCGGCATAATCATCGAATTCCGTCATCTTCAATTCGGATTGGTAGGAAAGCCCGGCGCTCACGCGATCGGACAGCTTGGCGTAGACGCCCGCTTTGGCGCCGTACCCAAAAGACCATTCATGATCGTTGTTTGACAGGTTCTGCGGGAAGACAGTACCGCCACTGGCGGCAAAGGTCTCGGTAAACCCGGCAAAGTTTCCGACCCCGTTGATTTCGAGCACCTGTGCAGCGAATATGGCAGACAGGCCAATGGAAAACCGGTCGTTCAAAGCCTTGGCCCAATTCAGGTCAAGAAATGCCTGGCTCAGGTCCACGCCTGTTTTGCCACCCCCGTAGGTGCCGTCCAGAGTCATAATGGGGGCAGGGCCCGGTCCATCGGGATCAAAGGTGGCCGTACCGCCTTTCCAGGTGGTGTTCATGCCCCCGCGACCGTAAAACGCCACACCCCAGGCATTGCCATTTTCCAGCTGCCAACTGCGGGCCAGGTTGGGAATGAAAAATAGTTCCCTGTCGCTCTTCAGGCTGTTCGGGCCGATGGTGAACGAGCCGAATTGCCCATTGAGCTGGCTTTCGCTGGTCGTGTACTTGCGATGGGGGCTGAACAGGGCTAAGCCAGCGGTGAATTGATCACCAACCTCGGTCGTGACCGCAGGGTTGTTAACCAGGTCGATGGCATCTTCGGGCATGGCCGTGCCGGCTCCCGCCATGGACTTGTTCTTGGTACCTACACCGTGCGTGAAATACCCATTGGTCGCTAAAGCCGGCAGGCTGACACCGGCCAGCAGGGTGCAGAACATCAGTTGAATGAACTTACGCATAACCCACTCCCACTTGATAAAAGCGATGATATTAATTTAATCTTCCCTAATATATAAATACCTAATATATGTG
Organism: Lysobacterales bacterium; assembly: GCA_035292625.1. Classification (GTDB taxonomy): domain Bacteria; phylum Pseudomonadota; class Gammaproteobacteria; order Xanthomonadales; family SZUA-36; genus SHZL01. The sequence continues at coordinate 15,397 of DATDPS010000253.1, forward strand.
CCCAGCACAAGACCCTACCGTAACAAGGGTCATGGCTGTTGGAAAATTTTCGGGTAAAGTTCGCTTGAATTCGAGGGTTTCGAGGATACGGCAGGCCCCCGAGATTTTATTCACTGGTCACAGTAAAGATCGTGCAGTACTTCGACGACCCGTTCGGCCTCCTCGCTGTCAATCGAGTAGTAGATCAATTGGGCCTCGCGCCGGGTTTTGACCAGTGATTCCTGCCGCATACGCGCCAGGTGCTGCGAGAGTGGTGATTGTGGAATGTTCAACAACTGCGCCAGCTCGCTTACCGACTTCTCACCCTCCACGAGGTGGCACAGGATCATCAGTCGGTCTTTGTGGCCCAGCGTTTTCATCAGCTCGCAGGCGCTTTCTGCTGCGCGCGCCATCTGCGCCGCGTTGATGCTTGTCGTTTCACCCATGCCGCCAATTGTAACCCGATCGGCAGGAACATTACTGCTCTCGTAGTGCTTGAGGCCGCGCATAACCCCGGAGATGGATTTGCAGCACCTCAGAAACGTCGAGCAGCCAACAGCGCAGTTCCGGGAGCCGGTGCCCTGTTGGTCCAATGCCGATTTGAGTACAGTGGGACCGGGCGATAAGCGGTGGTCCGCCCTGTTGGGATGCTGTATATTAGATATTGTTAATTTACATGGTTCGCCGGTCTAAGGAGTAGCGTTGATGAAAATCATTCTGTGCCTGCGTTCAGTGACGGTATTTTTAGCTCTGGTTTTTTCTGCTTTGTCCTGGGCTGGGGACGCCACCTGGATCGATGTTCGCACCCCTGAAGAATTTAACCAGCAACACGTGCCCGATGCGCTGAACGTTCCGTATGAGGAGATCGATGCCGGTATCGCCGGGCTGGGGCTGCAAAAGGACGATGTGATCTATCTCTACTGCGGCACCGGGCGCCGCGCCGGGATCGCCAAGGATGCGCTGGACAAACTGGGGTACACCCAGGTCGTCAACCTGGGCGGGCTGGATGCTGCGTTGGCGAAAGCGCAGGGCCCGCCACCGAAATAGACTGGCCAGTTGCCTGCTACTGATAAACCGTTGCGGCGTTTGAGCCCGGACCATACACATTTTGCTGATCGCCTGGTGGCGCGGTCACTGCAGGGTGGCATTCCACTGTTTATATTCGTGCTGTCCGTTGCGGCAGGCAGCCTGGCTTTGCTATACACGCCGCGCGAGGAAGAACCCCAGATTGTCGTACCCATGCTGGAGGTGCTGGTGTCCGCGCCGGGGCTCAGCGCCGACCAGATGGCCCGCCAGGTGACCATCCCGGTGGAAAAGCTTCTCACCCAGATTCCCGGCGTGGAGCATGTCTATTCCGTCAGCAGCAATGGCCAGTCCACGGTCACTTTACGTTTTTACGTCGGTGAAAACCGCGAAGAGTCCATCCTCAATACTTACAACAAGCTGTATTCGAACCAGGACCAGGTCCCCAGCCTGGTGGCCAACTGGGTGGTACGCCCGATCGAAGTCGATGACGTTCCCATCCTGCTGTTGGCGTTGTGGAGTAAGGACCCCGGGCTGTATGGCGATTTTGAGCTGCGCCGCCTCGCCGATGAGGTGTCCACTTCGCTAAAAGGCATTCCACAAACAAGCGAAGTCACGATCCGCGGCGGTCGTCCCCGGCTCATCCGCATCCTGCTGGATCCGGAAGGCCTGGCGGCACACAAGACCACCGCGATCGAGATTGCCCAGGCGCTGCAGCTGTCCAATCGGCTACAGGATGCGGGCAACTGGTCCTACGGCAACGAATCCATCGTGCTGGAGAGCGGTGACTTCGTACGCGACCTGGCCGAGCTCAGGACACTCCCGGTCAACGTGATCGATGGCCAGCCCGTGTTTCTGCAGGACGTTGCAACGATCGCCGATGGCCCGGGCGAGGCCGATTACTACAGTTGGATTCAGTTTGGCCACGGGCACCCGCTGTCCGGCGCCCTGAAGGAAGGCTACCCGATGGTCGCCATCAGCGTAGCCAAGCATCGCGGCAGCAATGCGGTGAGCGTGGCGCGGGACATCCACCTGCGGATGGACGAGCTGCGCAGCGAGTTGTTGCCGCCCGAAATGGGTATTGAGGTTCTGCGTGACCATGGCGAGACAGCCAACGAGAAAGTGAATGAGCTGAGTTCCAGCCTGGCTTTTGCCATCCTCACGGTGGTGGTGTTCATCGGCGTGTTTCTCGGCCTGCGGGCCGCCCTGGTGGTCGGGCTCGCCGTGCCGATCTGTTACGGCCTGACCCTGGCTCTGGGTCTCGCCTTCGGTTACACCATCAATCGCGTGACCTTGTTTGGCCTGATCCTGGCCCTGGGTTTGCTGGTGGATGACCCCATTACCGGGGTCGACAATATCGAACGTTTCCTGCGCCACAAGGGCGCTGATTTACATGAACGGATCATTGCAGCGATCGCGGAAATTCGCATGCCGCTGATCATGTCCAGCGTCACCATCGTGCTTGCGTTCATTCCCCTGGGTTTCATCACGGGCATGATGGGGCCTTACATGGCGCCGATGGCCTTCAATGTGCCGGTCAGCATCATCGTATCGACGGTGGTGGCCTTCCTGGTCACGCCCTGGCTGGCCAGTAAAATGCTCAAGCCCGCAGCGGACCATTCCCCCGGTGTTTTGGCGAGCGCTGATGGAGGCGTTGCGGAGTCACGCTTGTGGCAACTGTATCGCGCTGTCCTGGAGCCCATTTTACGCAGCCACCGCCGGGCGAAATCGGTGCTGTGGCTGGTGCTGTTGCTGTTCCTGGCGGCGGCCATATTGCCCGCCTTTCGCCTGGTGCCGCTCAAACTGTTGCCCTTTGACAACAAAAACGAAATCCAGGTGATCATCGACATGCCGGAAAGCACGAGCCTGGAGAAAACGGGCGCCATGACGCAGCAGGTCAGCGCAATCACCCGGCAATTGCCGGAAGTCAGCGCAGTCGGGGCCTTTGTCGGCCTGCCCTCACCCATCGATTTCAATGGCATGGTGCGGCGTTATTACCAGCGTTACGGATCCAACCTGGCGGAGCTGCGCATCACCCTGGTCGACAAGCTCGACCGGGATCACCAGTCTCACGCTGTCGTGCTGCGCCTGCGTGAACTACTGGGGCCGCTCAATCGCGATGGCATCAATATCAAGGTGGTGGAAGTGCCCCCGGGGCCCCCGGTTCTGGCCAACCTCGTGGCGGAGATTTATGCCGACGACCTGGTCTCATACGAGCAACAGCAGCAGGCAGCTACCCTGGTAATGGAACGCCTGCGGCGTGAGCCGTGGGTGGTGGAAGTGGATTCAACGGTCGAGGATCCCCAGCAGCGCCTGCGCTTCATCACCGATAAACAAAAGGCTGCCTTGTCCGGCGTTGCCACGGAAGATATCAACGCCACCCTGGCCATGACCAACCAGGGGTTTGTCGCAGGCTACCTGCAACTTCCTCACGAGGCAGCTCCGCTGCCCATTGAGCTGCGCCTGCCGGCAACCGAACGCGCTTCCCTGAACGACTTCCTGCGGCTGCGGGTAAAAGCCCGGCCCGGCATCGTGCAGGAAAACACGGATAAGGGACTGGACCAGGCCGCTCAGCCCCTGGTTTCGTTGGGCGAGCTGGGCCGCTTCGAATCACAGTGGGTTGATCGCGCGGTGCACCGCAAGGACTTACGTCCGGTGGTCTACGTCACCGCGGACTTATCCGGCCGCACCCCCGCCGAAGTGATCGCTGATGTCGGCGCAGACCTGGGGGCAGAGCCAAACGACAAGCAGGAATCTCACCCTTGGCAGGAGCGCAGTTACCTGTCGCCCGGGGGCGGCGATGCCTGGTCTCTGCCGCCGGGCATACATTTGTCCTGGTCTGGCGAAGGGGAGTGGCGCCTCACCACCCTGGTGTTCCGCGACATGGGCCTGGCCTTCGCATTTGCGCTGTTCGCCATCTTTTTCGTGTTGCGCATCCAGACCGGTTCCTCCAGCCTGGCGCTCATCATCATGTCCGCAATCCCATTGACCATCATTGGCATCATGCCCGGCTTCTGGCTGATGAACCAGTTCGGTGAGCGGGTGGTCGCCGGCGCGCCTGACCCTGTCCTGTTCACTGCCACGGCAATGATCGGCATGATCGCGCTCGCGGGCATCGTGGTGCGAAATTCCCTTCTTTTGGTGGAGTTCATCACCCAGGCCCGCGCGCGGGGCCTGGGCTTGAGAGAGTCACTGATCGAGGCGGGCGCAGTGCGGACACGGCCGGTGTTGCTGACCGCAGGGACCGCGCTGCTGGGCAACCTCATCATTACCCTGGATCCGGTGTTCAGCGGCCTGGCGCTGGCCATCATTTTCGGCCTCGTGGCGTCCACCCTGTTCACCTTGCTGATCGTGCCGGTCGTATATCTCCTCGTGTTCGAGCAGCCGGGCGGTGATCCACAGATTGCGGGAGGCCTGATTAAATGATTCCTTCGCTGAAAAAATGGCTGCTGCCGATCGGTGCCGTGCTGGCGCTGATGATGATGATCGCCTGGATGGCGGGAATGTTTCGCGCCAAAGTGGAGCCTGGCGTACTGCCCGAAACAGCCCCGGCCGGGATCCCGGCCGGGGCGTTCACGGTGGAGGCCATCGACGTGGCTGCAACCGAAGCCGTCCCCGCCACCATCGGTGCGCGCCAAGCCACCACCATTTCCTCGCGCATCATCGCGCGCATCACCCGCGTGCTGGTGCGCGCCGGTGATTCGGTTAGCCAGGGACAGTTGTTGCTGGAGCTCGAGCGCTCGGACCTCGAGTCCCGGCTGTCCCAGGCCAAACAGCGCGTGCTGGCGAGCAGCGCCCGTATGAAGGAGGCGCGGCTGAGCCTGGAGCGGGCGGAAAACCTGCAGAGTCAGGGCCTGGTGGCCAAGGCCGTGCTGGATGAGGCGCGCGCCAGCCATGATGCGCTGCAGGCTGAGTTGAACACCGCCCAGCGTGCGGTGGAGGAAGCCGAGGTGGCGATCAGTTACACCGGGATACGCTCACCCTTCGATGGCCGCGTGGTCGACCGTTTTGCCGAGCCCGGCGATACCGCCTCGCCGGGCGAGCGATTGCTGTCCTTGTATAATCCCATGTCGCTGCGCATCGAGGCAGCCGTACGTGAAAGTCTCGCGTTGCCACTGCGGGTCGGCGCGGATGTAGCGGTGGAAATCCCGACCCTGCAGCGCAAGCTGGCTGCCCAGATCGAAGAGCTTGTGCCTGCCGCAGATCCCGGTTCGCGCAGTTTCCTGGTCAAGGCCCGCACCGAGTACCAGGATGATCTCTTGCCGGGTATGTACGCCCGACTGTTGATACCGGCGGGAACCGAAAAGCTCTTGTTGATCCCTCCTGACCTGGTGTCTAACTTCGGTCAGCTCACCGTGGTTTGGGTCTACCGCGATGGGAAGGTTGAACGGCGCTTCGTGCGCCTGGGGCGATCCGTGGGCAGCAACCAGGTGGAGATTACCTCCGGGCTCGAAGCGGGCACGACCCTGGTGCCGCAACCGCGCGACTGATCCAGCGCTGACGCCGGGCTCAACGCGACGTAATGGAGTCTTTCAGTTTGGTGGCACCCAACAGGCGCATCGCGTAGCGCTCAAAGAAGGGTTCCACTTTACCCTGGCGCATTTTGCGTAGGTAATACTTTTCGAACGCCACCTTGGCCCAGTGAACCCATCGGCCAGAGCCCGACCAGTTGGTGTTGCGCGGAGGTATCTGCGGCAAAGCCAGGAACGCCACGCCGCGATCACCGAAATCCGCCAGGCAGAACGCATTCCAGGTCGCGCTTTCAGTCGGCTCCTTCCCCTCCAGTTCCAGGGCTATGTTATTCACCGCGGCGGTCACCATCGACTCGATCATGAAGCCGGTCTTGGGCACGCCCACGGGTAACGGCGTCGGCCCAACCGGCGGGATGGCGACGCATACACCAACGGCGTAAACATTGGTGAACGCCGGGTTGCGCTGGTGCTTGTCCACCAGTACGAAACCCCTGGGGTTGACCAGCCCTTCGATCCCCGCTACAGCGGCCACCCCGGTAAATGCCGGGAGAATCATGGCGCGGGTAAACGGGATATCGAGACGAGTGCTTACCTCCTTGGCCTCATTCACCGTGGCCACGTGCATGAGCCCTTCCTCCACGGCCTCGATCCGAGTGTTGGTGTGCCACTTGATGTGCCGATTGCGCATCTCGGATTCCATCAGTGACTTGGTATCACCCACACCATCAAGGCCGAGATGACCGATGTACGGCTCCGGGGTTACGAAAGTCATGGGCACGCGGTCCCGGATCTTGCGCTTGCGCAATTCCGTGTCCAGGATAAAAGCAAACTCGTAAGCCGGTCCAAAACAGGACGCACCCTGTGCTGCGCCCACGATAACGGGGCCAGGGTTTTCGCAAAAGGCCTCAAACTGTTCAGCCATCAGGCTGGCGTGGTCGGTTTTGCACAGCGATTGCGTAAATCCTCCGTGCGGGCCCAGGCCAGGTATTTCATCGAACGCCAGGCGCGGCCCGCTGGCGATGACGAGAAACCGGTAGGACAGGACCTCGTCGTCTTCCAGCAGCAGGCTGTTGTTTTCCGGCTGCACCCGCTTCACCCCCCGGTCAATGAAGCGGATACCGTGCCCGGACAAGATCTCGGGGAGCTTGATGCGGACGGATTCAGGCTTGCGCCAGCCCACTGCTACCCAGGGGTTGGATGGAGAGAATTCAAATTCGCTGCTGTCGGATACCAACACCACCTCGTGCTCCCGGCCAAGGCGGTCCTGCAACTCAAATGCTGTGGCTAGCCCGCCGATACCGGCACCCATGACGGCGATGGTACTCATTGCTTCTCTCCTTCAAGTATCTGCGCTATCGTCCGATTGAACGGCAGGCGCAGGTAAGACACGCCGTTTTCGTCTGCTTCCGGGGCCGCGCCCGCACGGATGTTGACTTGCAACGCCGGCAGGATCAGCCGCGGCAGTCCCAGACTGGCGTCCCGCGCCCTCCGCATAGCAACATACGCCTCCCGCCCGGTACTTGCATTCACATGGATATTGTTTTTACGTGATTCGGTGATCGATATCATGTGAACCGGCTCTGCGCCCTCCATGGGGTAGTCGTGGCAGAGATAAAGACGGGTTGTATCGGGTAAGCGGTAGATGCGCTGAATGGAATCAAAAAGGTCTGCCGCATTGCCACCGGGAAAATCGCAGCGCGCCGTTCCATATTCCGGCGCAAACAGGGTGTCACCCACAAACGCGGCCTCCTCAACCAGGTAGGTGATGCTGTCGGCGGTGTGTCCCGGGGTTTCCATCACGCGAATCTCCAGGCTCCCCAGCGGGAGCACATCGCCATCGCCGAGGAGGCGATCGAATTGACTGCCGTCCGCAGGCAAATGCGCGAGATTGAAAACACGCGAAAAAATTTTCTGCACGGCGCAAATGTCGCGGCCTATGGCAATCTGTGCGCCGGTTTTTTCGCGGATATAGCCTGCTGATGAAAGGTGATCGGCGTGCGCGTGCGTCTCCAACACCCACTGGATGCGGTAGCCCCGGTTCTCGGCCGTATGCAGTATTTGATCGATAAAGCCCGTGTCCGCCTGGCTCGAAACCGGGTTGAACACCCACACTGGGTCGATGATTGCCGCGACAGATTGCGTTGTATCTGCAAGCAGGTAGCTCCAGGTGCCCGATTCCGTTTCATAAGCAGGCATGATTTCCAGGCTCAATGTCGGCCTCCTTTCGCGTAGCGTTACATTCGAGATGTCTTATAAAGTTAATTGTAATTTAGCCTGGGTGTAAATAAAATTTGATCCATGGCAACGGGGCTTTCCAAAAAGAAAATTGTGAAAACTGATTGGGAAGCCATGCGCCGTAGCGCTTCCGATGCCGTTTTCCTGCTCAAGGGCCTGGCCAACGAAAACCGGCTGATCATCCTGTGCTTGCTGGCGGAGGGAGAGTGCTCCGTCGGTCAACTCAACCAGCGCGTCGATCTGAGCCAATCGGCCCTGTCACAGCACCTGGCGGTTTTGCGCGAACAGGGCCTGGTGCAAACCCGCCGCGAAAGCCAGACCATTTACTATCGTTTGGCTGATACCCCCGCACTGGAAATCATCAAGCTTTTGCACGACACGTATTGCCCGGCCTGACCTGCCAAAATCAAATTAAATTCCTACTTGCCAATACAGAAACTGGCGAAAATTTGGCCGAGCAGGTCGTCAGGCAGCATTTCACCTGTGATTTCACCCAAAGCCCGCTGCGCCAGGCGCAACTCTTCCGCCAGCAACTCAAGCGCCCGTTCCTGCACCAGGCGTTGTTCACCCGACTCCAAGTGCTGCTGCGACCGCGTCAGCGCATCAATGTGGCGCTGCCGGGCTGAAAAGCCCCCCTCTGCTTGCTCGGCAGCGCCGAGGCTTGCCCGGATTTGTGTTTTCAGCTGATCCAGGCCTTCGCCCGTTTTGGCGGAAATGGACACACGGGGCAAGGCTTTGGCTTGTGCTGGAAGCTTCCCAGTGGACGCCAGTGGGCGCGAGCATAAATCGATCTTGTTGAATACGATGAGGCAGCACGCGGGATCACGCACCTCATCCAGCAGCAACCACTGCTGTTCCATTTCCACGCTGACATCGATCAGCAACAATACGATGTCCGCCGCCTCCAGGGCGCGCCGGGCGCGCTTAACCCCTTCGACCTCGATGCGGTCCGTAGTCTCCCGTATGCCGGCGGTGTCGGCCACGTGCACGGGTAAACCGTCAAGATCGATCCATTCGCGCAATACATCGCGCGTGGTGCCCGGAATCTCGGTCACGATGGCGCTGTCCTGGCCGGAGAGGGCGTTCAGCAGGCTGGACTTGCCCGCATTGGGACGGCCGACAATGGCCAATACAACCCCGTCACGCAACAAGCGCCCCTGGCGGGCCTCGCGCAAAAGGGCCTGCAGTTGCGCCTGTGTTTCCTGTAAACGCTGCAAGACAGCGCTGGCAGCGGGGAAGTCGATCTCTTCCTCTGGAAAATCGATGGCCGCTTCCACGACAACCCGAATGCCGGTGAGCTGTTCCTGCAATTCCTCGACGCGGCGCGAAAACACTCCGCTCACGGAGTTTTGCGCGGCACGGGCTGCCGCCTCGGTGGCCGAACTGACCAGGTCAGCGATGGCTTCAGCCTGGGCCAGGTCCAGTTTGTCGTTAAGGAAAGCCCGCTCGGAAAATTCGCCCGGTCGCGCGGCCCGGGCTCCCAGTTCCAGCACTCTTCGCAACGTCATCTGCAGGACCACGGGGCCGCCGTGTCCCTGTAACTCCAGCACATCTTCTCCGGTAAAGGAGCGGGGCCCGGGAAAATACAGGGCAATTCCGCTATCGATGCTGGCGCCGGATGCCGCAAGAAATTCAGCGTAGGTGGCTTTTCGGGCGGCAGGCACCCGCCCCAGGACACCGATGGCAACATCCCGGGCCCGCGGCCCGCTGATGCGAATGATGCCTACACCGCCCACCCCGGGGGGGGTGGCTATGGCGCAAATGGTGTCGGTGCCTGGGTGTGCGTTTGGGTCTGTATTGCGGACAGCCATGGGGCCAGGGAACCTCTGATCAATTATGTGCGCCGCGTTGCACCCCCGCGCGCGGTCTCGGGGGCGTGGAGGTGCGCGGTGCTATTTCTCCCGCGCTGCAATCTTCCGCGTGATGTACACCTGTTGCGCCAGCGACAGACCGGCATTGGTTGCCCAGTAGAGCACCAGTCCGGCCGGAAAAAAAGCAAACATCACGGAGAATACCACTGGCATCATGCTCATCATCTTACGTTGCAGGGGGTCCATGCCCGCCATGGGCGTCAGCCGCTGAGTGGCTATCATGAAACCCGCGTTGAGTAATGGCAGCACGAAGTAGGGGTCGCGCGCGGACAGGTTGGTGACCCAGAGAATAAACGGAGCCTGGCGCAACTCAACCGACTCCAGCAACACCCAATACAATGCGATGAACACGGGAATCTGCACCACCATGGGCAGGCACCCGGCCAGGGGGTTGGCCTTCTCGGTTTTATACAGCTCCATCATGGCCTGGCTCATGCGCTGCCGGTCATCACCGTAGCGCTCCTTGAGCTGCTCGATGCGCGGTTGCAACTTGCGCATCCGCGCCATGGATTTGTATTGGGCTTCCGTCAGTTTGAAAAACGCCGCCTTGACCAGCACCGTGAGCAGCACGATGGCCCAGCCCCAATTGCCAACCAACGTGTGAATGTGGGCCAGCAACCAAAACAGAGGTTTGGAAAAAACGGTAAAAATACCGTAGTTGACCGTGTGCTCGAGGCCAGGGGCGATTTGCTCCAGGTCATCCTGCAGCTTGGGCCCGAGGTAGAGGCGGCTGGTGAATTCTGTGCGTCCTCCTGGGTTGGCGCTCTGCAGCGGCGACACGTCTCGCGCTATGTAACGCGGCCAGCCGTTGGATTGAATAGCCTGTGTCGTATATGTCGCCTGCTCATCGGCTGCAGGAATCCACGCGGCAAAAAAATAGTGCTGGATCATCGCCAGCCAGCCGCCGCTGAAGGTCTTGTCGTAAGGCTCTTCGGCGACCGCGTCGAACTGGATTTTTTCAAACTTGTCTTCGGGGCTGTAGAAAGCGATGCCCCTGAAACTGTAAGAACCTGGATTGGTAAACCCCTTTTCTTCCTTGTCGGGTGTTACCGCTTGCTGAAGCTGGTCGTAGCGGCTGCCTGTCCACACAGAATCGCTGCCATTTTCCAGCTGGTGCCTGACGATGATGTCGTATCGTCCGCGCTTGAGGACAAAGGTCTTGGTCACCTCAATGCCCTCATTCGACCGCCAGGTCAAGGGTACCCTGACTTCGTCCGCACCATCGGCCAGTCGGTATTCTGCCTGGCTGGAAGTATAGACAGCCGTGTGGTTGGGGGCTGCCTCATTGGACAAAAGGCCCGACTGTGCGATAAACAGCTGATCCCCGGTTGGGTCAAGCAGGTTTACTTTTTTTGCCGGTTCTTTTTGTTCCACGGCGTAGTTGAGCAACAAGGCGCTTACCACCGTTCCACCCTGCAGGCTGATTTCAAGTTCCAGCACGTCTGTGGTAACAGACACTGTCGGGTTTTCGGCCTGCATGCCCGCCAGCCCTTCGCTTGGCTGGCTGGTTCGCGCTTCTGACGGTGCCGGTTGCGGCGCCCGTGGCAGGTCCTGATCTGCCGCCGTCGATTGCGGCGATTGTGAGCCGGTGCCAAGGGAGGAGGACGCGGTTTCGGCCGGCGGCGCCACAGGGGCCGCAGGGTAGTCTTTCTGCCACTCCAGCCATAGCATGTATCCCAGCAAACCCAGGCTTATCAGCAAAACCGATCGAAGATTTCCCATGTATGCCAGATCCTGTTACCTGTAGTTGCGGCGCTCACGAAATGGCGCCGGTGACGCAGGCGACACCGTCATGTGCGCTTTGGGGGCGGTGCATCCTTAATGCGTTCATCGATTCGCCGCCAATGCCGCGAAAGTTGTTCAAATAATTTTTTATTGCTCTCGGAAACCGCCGGTCTGCGAGGCAAGACTACGATATCCAAAGCGTCGCGCCGGTCGCCGCTAGCGTAATGCTCCTGAAAGCTCTGCCTGACAACGCGCTTGAGTCGGTTCCGTTCCACGGCCCGCTTGTCGACCTGCCGTGAAACGGCCATTCCCAGACGCGATTCTGTTTGGTCCGAGCAGCGCCCCAGGACCTTGAAGCTGGCATCGGCCGAAACCACGGCTTGTTGAAACACTCTGTTGAAAGCTGCTTGTCCTGACAGGCGGGACCGACGCGAAAGGGTCATGTCGGTGGATACTCCTTGCGTGAGGCGAAGCCGTCAAGGCTCTTTATCTTTTGCGCCGCCTCTTTTCTTGGGCGCTACCGGTTTTTGTCAGGCAGATAACCGCTTACGGCCCTTGGCGCGGCGGGCAGCAAGGACCAACCGTCCTCCGCGAGTGGACATGCGGGCACGAAAACCATGACGGCGGGCGCGCTTCAGGCAGCTGGGTTGAAATGTACGTTTCATGGCATTTTTCCTTTCATGGGCAGGCCCGGGGCCAGTTTTAAACCGACGCCGAAAAGCCCCGTGCGATCGACACAAGAGGCGAATTGTAACTTGGGCACGACAACACGACAAGCCTGACTGAGTCTCTCCCGGCCTTGGTCTCTTCCCTGGCTTTAAATCATGCCGGGTTGATGCGACTGGAAAAAACGGTGTGGCCAAGTTATCCACAGCGCGTTAGACTAGGCCGTCCCGGATGAACTCCTCGGTTGCCCTGCTTGCCAGAGCAGTCGCAGGTCGATGCGGCGTCTTCAAAACCAGAGAAACCACGAACCATTCGCAGGCATGCCGCAAAACCACTGGCAAACTTGTTTGACTTACCTGGAGCGCGAACTCCCCGCAGAGGATTTCAATACCTGGATCCGCCCCTTGCAGACCAGGAGCAGCAAAGGGCAAACGGCTTTGCTGGCACCCAACCAGTATGTACGTGATTACATCGCTCTTAATCACCTGGAGCGTATCCGGGATGTGTTCGAGCACCTCGGGGCTGCGCGCGACTCAGTCATTGTCGATGTCTCAGCCGGTACCGCTCCGATGCGCTCCGATGAGGTAGCAGCCCGCAAGCAGCACGACACCGGCCTGGACGCGCGGTATCAATTCAATAATTTTGTGCAGGGTAAATCCAATGAGTTGGCTTTTGCTGCAGCCCAACAAGTGGCGCAAAAGCCCGGTCAGGCCTATAACCCGCTTCTGCTCTATGGTGGCACCGGCCTTGGCAAAACGCACTTGTTGCATGCTGCCGGCAACCTGGTCCGCGAACAGAATCGCGATACCCGGGTCATCTACCTGCACTCCGAGCGCTTTGTCAGCGAGATGATCCAGTCCCTCAGGCACGGCAGTATCGAGTCGTTCAAGCAACACTACCGCACTGCCGGGGCCTTGCTGATCGACGACATACAGTTTTTTGCCGGAAAGGAACGCACCCAGGAAGAGTTTTTTCACACCTTCAACGCTCTGCTCGACAGCAAGCAGCAAATCATCCTGACATGTGATCGCTTTCCCAAAGAGGTTTCAGGCCTGGAGGCCCGCCTTCGTTCGCGTTTTGGCTGGGGCCTTACCGTTGCCATTGAACCACCAGACTTTGAAACCCGGGTAGCCATCCTGATGAACAAGACGCAAGAGCGGGGCTTGTTGCTGGATGAGTCGGTTGCGTTCCTCATAGCAAAACGCATGCGTTCCAACGTGCGTGACCTGGAAGGGGCGCTGAATACGTTGTTCGCCAATGCGCGCTTTTCCGGGCGGCCGATTACGGAGTCTTTTGCGCAGGAGGTTTTGCGCGACCTGTTGCTGGTGCACGATCGCCTGATTACGATAGAAAACACGCAACGTACGGTGGCGGAGTATTACAAATTGAAGGTATCTGACATGCTGTCACCGCGTCGCACGCGTACTCTCGCCAGGCCGCGGCAAATGGCGATGGCCTTGTGCAAGGAGCTCACCGAACACAGCTTGCCTGAAATCGGCGAAGCGTTTGGTGGCCGGGACCATACCACGGTGCTGCATGCATGCCGTAGAATCGAGGGTCTGTGCGCCACCGATGGGCGTTTACGGGAAGACAAGGCCAAGCTGGTCCGTTTGCTGACTGCCTGAGCGTGTTCCGTGGGGTGATTAAGGCCTGAACATGCTGTGGATAAGCTGGTGATGAAATTCAGGTAGGGTTTTATCCACAAATAGCCAACAGGGCTCAGGCTGAGTTCCTGACAGCTTTAATGTTCTGTAACATGGTGCTGTATATGGATAAATGTCCAGATCTCGAGTTGTACACACGGCTTATTACTACTACTGTTCTTAATAAATATATAAATAATTAGCGATAGGGATACGGCCATGAAATTCAGCATCAAGAGAGAAATCTTCCTGCAACCTTTGAGCCAGGTTATCGGTGTTGTGGAGCGCAGGCAGACCTTGCCTGTTCTGGCCAACTTTCTGTTCCAGGCCAAATCTGGCGGGCGCCTGTTCATAACCGGAACGGACATGGAAGTCGAACTGATTGCATCGGCGGCAGCCAAGGTGGAGCGGGAGGGGGAGATTACCGTTCCGGCCCGAAAACTGCTTGATATCGTGCGCATGCTACCCGACGGGGCGGACATCGGGGCGACCCTGGAGGGTGAAAAGTTTACTGTCTCATCCGGCCGAAGCCGTTATACCCTGGCTACGCTACCGGCCACGGACTTTCCGGCGACAGACCAGTTTGAAACAGTAGAAAGCATTGAAATTCAAGAAGATAGCTTCAAAAATCTTCTGGATAAAACATCCTTCGCAATGGCCAACCAGGACGTTCGCTATTACCTTAATGGGCTGCTTCTGGAATTCAAGGATGGCACGCTCAAGGCAGTAGCGACGGATGGTCATCGATTGGCGGTATGCGACTTCAGTGGTGAAGTGCAAATAAAACAAAATCGACAGATCATCGTGCCGCGAAAAGGTGTGTTGGAGTTGGCGCGCATAGTGACAGATAGCCAGGAAAAAGTGATTCTGGGCTTGGGTAAGAACCATGTCCGACTGCAAAAGGGCAGCATTGCGCTTACCTCCAAGCTCATCGATGGACGGTTTCCCGACTACCAGGCAGTGATTCCTGTTGGTACGGACCGAAAGATTCAGGCGGACCGCGCCGGGCTGGTCGTGGCCCTGCAGCGCGCGGCGATACTGTCGAATGAAAAATACAAAGGTGTACGGCTGGAAGCGGCGGGAAAAGTGGTAAAAATAATGGCGCATAACCCGCAGAATGAGGAAGCGGAAGAGGTCGTGGAAGCCGAGTTGAATTTTGATCAACTGACGATTGGTTTCAACGTTGTTTACTTGCTCGAAGCTCTAAACGCAATCGAATCTGAGCAGGTTTCGATGGAAATGCGTGATGCAAATAGCAGTTGCCTCATCATGGCGGCGGGTGGCGGGGAAGACCGGCACGTCGTCATGCCATTAAAACTCTAAGTCGCTCATCGAACACGGCGAGCGTCATCACACCGCTCCTGCTGGCCCAGAAGCGCGTATAAAGTCGCGCGAAAGCAACATGTTCATCAAGTCTCTGCACATAGAAAATTTCCGCAACCTGGGATCGGTGGGAATTGAACCGCACCCCAGGCTCAATTTCTTCTACGGGGATAATGGGGCCGGCAAGACCAGTTTATTGGAGGCACTGGTGGTGCTCTCCCGGGGTAAATCGTTTAAAACCGCTTATGCAGAAGAACTGACGGGAGCCGCAGCGGGATCTTTCCGAATTTTTTCCGAAACCGAAAACTCCGGCCGGACACACAAACTGGGGCTGGAGCGTAATGGCCGTCTGTGGAAAGCCCGCAAAGACGGCCAGGATGTAGCCCTGCTGAGCTCACTCACCCGCCAGCTACCCCTGGTCCTGATGGAGCCTAACAGCAATCTCCTGGTTAGCGGAACGCCTGATGTTCGCCGGAGGTTCCTTGACTGGGGCGTGTTCCACGTGGAACCGGCATTCCTTGATGCATGGCGACGATACTCCCGCGTCCTCAAACAGCGGAATGCCGCGTTGCGGGCGAAAGAAATCAAGATTCTGGATAGTCTGGATGAGGTATCAGCTGCGCAGGGGGAAGCTTTACACGTACTGCGGCTGGCCTATTTTGAACAACTGTGGGAGATGTATGGCCGGCGACCGGGCACGGCTTCAGCACCCACGCCAGACGAGCTGCACCTCAGCTACCTTCCGGGTTGGAAAGGGAGCTCGCTACTGGAGGCCCTGGGGCGCTCACGCAAACACGACCTGGACAGCGGCGCCACCAGCCAGGGCCCGCACCGTGCAGATATCCTGATAAGCCGAAACGGCCGGGCGATCCGAACCCTGCTATCACGGGGAGAGCAAAAGAAACTCGCGGCTGAGTTGTTGCTGACGCAAGCCAGGTTATTGGCGGCCAAAGGCGAATTGCCGCTGGTATTGTTGGATGACCTTGCGTCTGAGTTTGATCAGGAGCACTTCACGTCCACCCTTGCAAACGCCTTGACCTGCGCCGGGCAGGTGTGGGTGACCGGCACCCGTGCGCCTTCCTCCAGGGAGGCCCATAAAGTGTTCCACGTGGAACGCGGCACAGTGCGGGAAGTGTTATAATTTGCGCGGTATGTGAACTCTGCTCAAAGCCCTTGTGATGGCCTGCCAGCGGCGATTGCACCTTCCGGGCGCTCCCTGCAACACCACTGATTTATATGCCCTCTGCGGGCCGGACCAAAGATGACAAATTCCGAATACAGCTCAAAAAATATCAAAGTTCTCAAAGGGCTTGACGCTGTTCGCAAGCGGCCGGGTATGTACATCGGCGACACCGATGACGGCACGGGTTTGCATCACATGGTCTTCGAGGTTGTGGATAACTCAATTGACGAGGCATTAGCCGGACACTGTGATTACATAAACGTTACCATCCACGAAGATGATGCGGTAAGCGTAAAGGATAACGGCCGTGGCATTCCTGTTGACATACACGCCGAAGAGGGCCGCTCGGCGGCAGAAATCGTCATGACAGTGCTGCATGCCGGGGGCAAATTCGATGACGACTCCTACAAGGTTTCAGGTGGCTTGCACGGTGTGGGTGTATCCGTGGTCAATGCCCTGTCCGACGAGTTGCAGTTGCGAGTCCGGCGCGAGGGACGCGTTTGGCGGCAAACCTATCACCTCGGCGTGCCGCAAGAGCCACTGAAAGCCATTGGGGAAAGTGACAAAACCGGCACCAAGATTTACTTTCGCCCCAGCCGCAAGATTTTTACCAATCCGGTGTTCCATTACGACATCCTTGCCAAGCGCCTGCGGGAGTTGAGCTTCCTCAATTCCGGGGTGCGCATAGAGCTCGTTGACGAGCGCAGCGAAAAGTCAGATGTCTTTGAATACAAAGGGGGAATCAAGTCTTTTGTTGAGCACCTGGGGCGCAACAAGAACCCGCTGCATCCCACGGTGATGCACTTCACCGCGGAGGCCAATGGCATCGTGGTGGAAGCAGCCATGCAATGGACTGACGCATACCAGGAAACGGTGTTTTGTTTCACCAATAACATTCCACAAAAGGACGGCGGATCTCACCTGGCGGGTTTTCGTGCCGCTCTGACGCGCACCATCAACCAATACATTGAAGAAACTGGCGCGGCCAAGAAAGACAAGGTGGCGACGTCGGGGGACGACGCCCGGGAGGGGCTTATCGCCGTGTTGTCGGTCAAAGTTCCGGATCCGAAATTTTCATCGCAAACCAAGGATAAGCTGGTCTCCTCCGAAGTGAAACCGGTGGTGGAGTCGGTAATAAGCGACTGCCTGCGTGACTTCCTGTTGGAAAATCCGGCTGAAGCCAGGACCATTACGGGCAAGGTCGTGGAGGCGGCAAGAGCGCGTGAAGCGGCACGCAAAGCGCGGGAATTGACGCGCCGCAAGGGCGTCCTGGATATCGCCGGTTTGCCCGGCAAACTGGCTGACTGCCAGGAGAAAGATCCGGCTCTTTCAGAAATCTTCCTGGTCGAGGGTGACTCGGCCGGCGGGTCCGCCAAACAGGGCCGCAATCGTAAGTACCAGGCCATATTACCGCTCAAAGGCAAGATACTCAATGTGGAAAAAGCGCGCTTTGACAAAATGCTGTCTTCCGCTGAAGTTGGCACCCTGATTACGGCACTGGGGTGCGGCATCGGCCGGGATGAATTCGACGCCAACAAGTTACGCTACCACCGCATCATCATCATGACCGACGCGGACGTTGATGGCTCGCATATCCGCACCCTGTTGTTGACTTTTTTCTACCGGCAAATGCATGAATTGATAGAGCGCGGCCACATTTATATAGGGCAGCCACCCTTGTACAAGATCAAGCAGGGCAAACAGGAGCAGTATCTCAAAGACGATGCCGAACTGAACGACTATCTGTTGGCGCGGGCGATGGACGACGCGCAGATGCTGTTTGATCCTGCGAGCCCTCCGCTGAGCGGCGGGGCGCTGGAATCCCTGATGCGCGACTTCATGGCTGTCAGGCAGGCCGGGGTCCGCCTTGCGCAACGATATGACTCTTTGTTTTTGGCTTATTTGGTTGATTCGGAGCGATATCAAATCAACTGGGATGAACAGCAAGTGAAGGATTGGGCGGAGCGCATGACGGCCAGGCTCAATGCCGACAGCCCTGCCAGTGTGCGCTATGAGATCGAAGTGAGCAAAGCCGAAGAGGGTTACGATCTGAGCCTGAACAAGCTTACTCACGGAGTCACCCTGTCAAAACGGGTTCGCACCGAGTTTTTCCGGGGCCCCGAATACCGCCTGATCGGTCGTCTCGCTGACACACTGTTCGGGTTAATTCAACCGGGCGCAAAAATCATTCGTGGCAAAGCGGAGCAGGGTGTTGGCAGCTTCCGGGAAGCTTACGACTGGTTGATGGCGGAAAGTCGCAAAGGCCGGACAATCCAGCGGTTCAAGGGCCTGGGCGAAATGAACCCGGAGCAGTTGTGGGACACTACGGTTAATCCGGAAACCCGGCGCTTATTGCAAGTCACTATCGAGGATGCGGTTGCTGCCGATCAGATATTCACCACTCTGATGGGTGACGAAGTGGAACCGCGGCGCGCGTTTATCGAACGACATGCGCTGGAAGTAACCAATCTGGACATTTAACCCAGATTATCCATTAGGCTTGAAGAGCGTCCTAATGGATAATCTGGGTTGAACAAAGTTTGTCGCCAGGGACGGCACGAAGGCGTCCCAACCCTAACTTGGGCTTTGGTTTGATCAGCCTGCCGCACGGGTTAACTGTCCTGCGACAGCCGCTCCTCGGCAAGCCGGTCAAGTTCCGTGGCAAGATCCTTTTCCGGGCCAAGCTGCGTGGTTTGCAAGCCCAATTTTCGCGCCGCCTTGGCAAAATTACGCTTGGAACTTAACAACACAACGTGTTCGGGCCTGGCGGAATAACGCTGCAGGATTTCCAATAGCGCATCCTCCCGGTTACGCTTTTTGGTCAACATTGAGCGCCGCACATAATAAACCCCATCGAGCACGCCCCCGAGGGCAGCCAATCGCTTGCGAATGCTGTTTGGCCCGAGCAGCGAATCGTCCGGGTTGCCGTGTTCGCCATTCCATTGCGTGGGTTGGGGCGCGGCGGCCAACAAGTGATACCCCTGTCGAGTCAGGGCAGCCAGCGAGCGCAGGATTTTTTCACTGGAGACGCTCTCCATGGCGGCCAGGATGTCGTCGCGACTGATCACCAGCAGGCGCGTGCCTGGCATGGCTTACCCCAGCACCGACAGGTCGGCGACCCGGTCAAACAGCCCTTTAAGACGGGACAGCAGCGCGAGCCGGTTGAGGCGCAATCCGGCGTCTTCATCCAGGACCAAAACTGTGTCGAAAAAACGATCAATAGCGGGCCGGAGACTCGACAGGAGGTCCAGGCTCGCGCTGTAATCACCGCGATTCAGCAGGGGCACCACAGCCGCTTCAACCTGCTGAATTGTCGCGAAAAGACTGATTTCTTCGGGCAATATGAAGCGATCTTCGTCAATTGTATGCCCAACGCCAGTTTCAGCTTTGCGCAGGATATTACCCATTCGCTTGTTGGCGACCGCCAGGCTTAGCCCGGTTTCTTGCCCCAAAAACGCACTCAGCGCTTCCAGCCGGGCCTGTAAGTCAGGCAAAGTGCTCCAGGCCGAGCTTATGGCAGCCTGCACCACTTCAGCGCTATGGCCGGCGTCACGGAAATACGACCTGGCGCGCTCAATGACGAATTCGCGCACCTCGATCAGCAATGCGGGGCTCACTTCGTGACCCTGTGCGGACAACTCGTTGGCAGCCATGGCCAGCAGGCGATCAGGGGCCAGTTCAATACCGGCCTCACCCAAAATACGCACCAGGCCAAGCGCGATACGACGAAGCGCGAAGGGGTCCTTGTTACCCGTGGGCCTGAGTCCTGCTGCAAATACAGCCACCAGGGTATCGGTGCGATCTGCCAGGCCAACGACCCGCCCGGCAGGAGTCGCTGGAATGGCATCACCGGCGAAGCGTGGCAGGTAATGTTGTTCGATGGCATCAGCCACGGCCGGCAGCTCGCCAGCATGGAGTGCGTAATGGCGGCCCATGGTGCCCTGTAATTCGGGAAATTCCCCTACCATTTGCGTCAAAAGATCGCACTTGGCCAGCCGGGCTGCGCGTTCACAAGGGCCCGGATCGACAGCCAATTTTTCAGCTATATTCTTTGAAAGTGAGGCGATTCTTCGCGATTTGTCACCAACAGATCCGATCTTCTGTTGAAAAATTACTTTATCCAGTAGTGGGATGTACGCCTCCAGAGGATGTTTTTGATCCTGCTCCAGGAAGAAGCGGGCATCCGCCAGCCGTGGCCGAGTGACTCGTTCGAAACCTTCGCGTACCTGGCTTTCTTCGGCAGACTGAAGGTTTACAACGGCCAGGAAGCGGTTGCTGATGTGCGTCGTGCCAGGTTCCGCAAAGACCGGAAAAAGCTTTTGGTGGTCCTGCATGCTGGCCACCAGGACTTCGTGCGGTATATCCAGGAATGCGGCGTCGAAGCTGCAGTCGATTACAACTGGCCATTCAACCAGGTTGTTCACTTCCGACAGTAAAGCTTCATCGATGCGGGTTGCCGGATTCCGGCCCAGCAAAGCATCGCGTATGCATGCCTTGCGCACATCCTGGTCCGCAATGACATGGGCCTTGAGCAGGACTTCCAGGTAACTGCAAGCCCGTGGAATCGGGTGTGGGCCGGGCGCATGCACGCGATGCCCCCGAGTGTTGTTACCCGCCTCCTGGCCCAGCAAGTGGCCACGAAGCACCTGGCCACCGTGCAGCATGACCAGCCAGTGCATTGGGCGCACGAAGCTGAAATCGTGATCGGCCCAACGCATGGGCCGCGGCACCGGTAATTGGTGGATGGCCTGTTCAAGAACGGGAAAAATTATTTCTTCCAGGCCCTTTCCCGGGACACGGATGCAAGCCATCAGCCATTTGCCTTTGTCGGTTTCAAGGCTTTGCAATTGCTGGATGTCCAGGCCCACCGACCGAGCAAAACCCACGGCGGCCCCCGTGGGTTTGCCTTCCTTGTCAAAAGCGGCCGCAATCGCAGGGCCGCGCCGCTCCTGTTCGTGGTCGGGTTGCCGCGCCGCCACGGCCTTTAGCAACAGGGCCAGGCGCCGGGGGCTGGAATAGGCCCGACTTGCTGGTTTATCGAAGACGATGCCATTTCGTTCCAACCCGGCGCATACGGAGCCAAACAGTGCTTCGCGCAACTCGTCCAGGGCCTTGGGCGGTAATTCCTCGCAACCGATTTCAATCAGCAGGTCGGCGGCCGCCGGCTCTTTGACCGTGTCGCAACCCTTGGTCATGGCGCCGGTTTCTCCAGGCCCGGAAAGCCCAGCGCTTCGCGGCGGTTGAAGTAGCTTTCGGCGACTTGCTTGGCCAGGTTTCGAACACGCAGGATGTAACGTTGCCGTTCAGTTACTGAGATAGCGCGGCGCGCGTCCAGCAGGTTAAAGGTATGTGAAGCTTTTAGCACCTGCTCGTAAGCGGGCAGCGGCAGGTTCAAGCCCACCAGTTTTCCGGCGGCCAGTTCACAGGTATCGAACCAGGCAAAAAGAGCCTCCACGTTGGCATGCTCGAAGTTGTAATGGGATTGCTCAACTTCGTTTTGCAGAAAGACTTCCCCATAAGTCACTTTGCGGCCACCCACGTCGGTCCACACCAGGTCATACACGCTGTCCACGCCTTGCAGATACATGGACAGTCGTTCGGTACCGTAGGTAATCTCTCCTAGCACGGGACGGCACTCGAGCCCCCCGGCCTGTTGAAAATAGGTGAACTGGGTGACTTCCATGCCATTCAGCCACACTTCCCAACCCAGCCCCCAGGCGCCGAGGGTAGGTGATTCCCAGTTGTCTTCGACAAAGCGGATGTCATGAACGCGCGGGTTTATGCCGATGGCAGCCAACGATTCGAGGTACAGATCCTGGATGTTTTCCGGTGACGGCTTCATCACCACCTGGTATTGGTAGTAGTGCTGTAAGCGGTTGGGGTTTTCTCCATAACGCCCGTCCGTGGGACGGCGGCAGGGTTGTACGTAAGCGGCATTCCACGGTTCCGGTCCGATGGAACGAAGAAAAGTGGCCGGGTGAAACGTTCCCGCTCCCACCTCCAGGTCCAGGGGTTGCACCAGCACACAACCCTGGCGGGACCAAAAATCATCCAGCCCCTTGATAAATTCTTGAAACGTCATAGAAATCCGTTGCAGTACACTTAGGGAGCCTCTGATCAATTATGCATGGGCGGGACGAAGCTTTGCGGGATGCTCCGCTCCGACAGAAGGCGCGGGCCGGGTCAGGCCGGCCACTAAGGCACGGGCTCCACCATAAAGATGACGCCATCCACATCAACCACCCGGACAAGCGTTCCGGCCGGCAGATCAGGACCCTTCACGCGCCAGGTTGAATCGTCGACCTCGACTTTACCCACGCCGTTGACAATGGGGTGGTCGAGCGTAAACAAACGCCCGGTGTACTGGCGGCCCCGTTGATTCAGCAGCGGTTGATCGGAGACCTGGGGGCGGCTTTCGCGGTACTTCCGCCAGGCAATGACGGCGATCACCGAGAGGATGCCAAACAGCACCAGTTGCAGCTCAATGGTCAAGGAAGGAATGACCAACAGCAGCAAACCAACGGCGGCCGCAGCGATCCCCAACCAAAGGAAGAAGAACACCGGGCTGGTAAGCTCCAGGATAAGCAACACCCCGGCCAGGATCCACCAGTGCCAGAAAACCACCTGTTCAAACCAATTCATGACCCGCTCCTCACTGGTCGCCTGCGGCCTTGCCGAAAGCGCTTTTCGCCACTTCGCCGATACCGGCGAGGCTGGACAGAATGCTGGTTGCCTCCACCGGCAATAAAAGGGTCTTGTTGTTTGGGCCAGTGGCAAAAGCATGCAGCGCCTCGACATATTTTTGCGCAACGAAGTAGTTCACGGCCTGGATGTTGCCGGAGGCAATGGCCTGGGAAACCATGGTGGTTGCACGTGCTTCGGCTTCGGCCAGCCGTTCACGTGCTTCGGCGTCGCGGAAGGCAGCTTCCTTGCGGCCTTCGGCCTGCAACACGGCCGCCTGCTTTTCACCTTCTGAACGCAGAATTTGTGCCTGTCGAAAACCTTCCGCTTCGAGGATGTTGGCGCGTTTTTCACGCTCCGCTTTCATCTGCCGCGCCATGGAGTCAACCAGGTCCTTGGGCGGGCTGATGTCCTTGATCTCGATGCGCGTGACCTTGACGCCCCACGGCGTGGTCGCCTCGTCAACGACGTTCAACAGGCGATGGTTGATTTCATCTCGCTTGGACAGGGCATCGTCGAGGTCCAGTGATCCGAGAACGGTTCGAATGTTGGTCATGGTCAGGTTGAGTATGGCGTGTTCCAGGTGGTGCACCTCGTAAGCGGCTTTGGCGGCATCCAGTATCTGGAAAAACACCACGCCATCCACCGTCAGCAAGGCGTTGTCTCGGGAGATCACTTCCTGTGAAGGCACGTCGGCCACGCGCTCCATCATGTTGATCTGGTGGCCAATCCGGTTCATGAACGGAACGATGAAATGGAAGCCCGGGCGCAGGGTTGCGCTGTACCGCCCGAAACGCTCCAGCGTGTATTCATAGCCCTGGTGCACGATGATTACCGCCTTGCGCACCATGGTGATGCCAAGAAAAGCGGCCACAATGGCCCAGATCAAAGGATTATCGAACATGACGACTCTCCGTGATGGGTTGACACGAGCTGCCTTTACCATGGTCTCATGACTGGAGGGGCACAGACCGGGTTGCAGGAAAGGTCCACTGCCATCACGATAGCAGACACGGCCCTCGAACGGATACGCCAGAAGTCATTTACCGGTCTGTCAACACGAAGAAACAGTGTAATGAGTGAAAAAGACACGCTGTACCAGGACACGCGCGACAGGGGCAGGACCGACCCGGCAAGGCCGGCTGACACGGGCGATTTTGTTTTCGACGAACGCGTGGTGCGGGTCTTTCCCGACATGATCAGGCGCTCGGTGCCGGGCTACACCCTGGTGTTGCAAATGATTGGCCTGTTGGCCCATCGCTACGTGCAAGCGGACAGTCAGGTGTATGACCTGGGCTGTTCGCTGGGCGCTGCCACACTGGCCATGCGTCAGGCAACGGGCGCCGCCGGTGTCCGTTTTATCGGCGTGGATAACTCACCGGCCATGATCCAGCGCTGCCGGGAACGGTTGGAAAGCTTAGGCGGAGAAGCCGCTATGGACTGGGTTCTGGGCGATATCCGCACAGTGGTGGTCAGCAATGCATCCATGACGGTTCTCAACTACACCTTGCAGTTTGTGGAGCCACAACAACGACAATTCGTGTTGCAGCGCATTGCTGCAGGAACCCGGCCAGGCGGCATCCTGGTGTTGTCCGAAAAGATCTGTTTTGACGACCCCGCGGTACAGGAACTGCAAACCAACCTGCACCACGAATTCAAGCGCGCACAGGGCTATTCCGCTCTGGAGATCGCGCGCAAACGCGGCGCTCTGGAGCGTGTGCTGCAGCCAGACAGTGACGCCAGGCACAGGCAACGGCTGGAGGAAGCGGGCTGGCAGCGTGCCGTATGTTTTTTCCAGGCATGCAATTTTGCCTCTTACCTCGCCTTTCGCTGACCTGTGTGGCCAGGCGTTTGCCGCGCTTGACGAGCAGGCGGTGGGAAATGACTGGTTGCAGGCGCTGTGTAAAAACGCCACCCACGTGACGCAGCAAAATACGCATGGTGACTCGCCACTGTGGACTGAAGCTTTGCGGCGTTTGCCACCCGCGATAAGCTGCCTGGATGCGCGCCGTGCGGCGCCAATTCTGGGACATCCCGTCGCTGACCGGGAGCGGCTGCAGGAAATTTTGCTGTCGTTCCATCCCTGGCGGAAAGGCCCCCTGGAAGTGGCGGGGGTGCTGATCGACAGCGAGTGGCGATCGGACTGGAAGTGGGAGCGTGTGCGGCCGCACGTAGACCTGCGCAACCAGTTCGTGCTGGACATCGGTTGCGGCAACGGCTACTTCGGCTGGCGCATGCTGGCAGAAGGAGCCAGGCTAGTGGTGGGTATCGATCCGATGCTGGTTTTCTTCATGCAATGGCTGGCCTGCCGCCATTTTGCCGGAGATGCTCCCAACTTCGTTCTGCCGCTGGGTGTGGAGGACCTGCCGGCGGGTCCGGCCGGGATCGACACGATATTTTCCATGGGGGTTTTGTATCACCGACGCGATCCGCTTGAGCACCTGCGGCGGATACGCAAACTGCTGAAACCGGGCGGAATGTTGGTGCTGGAGACCCTGGTATTGCCGGGTGAGAGCGGCGGGCCGGTACTGGTGCCAGCCTCACGTTATGCGCGCATGCGCAACGTCTGGGCGGTACCGACGACTGGCCAACTGCTCCAGTGGGTGGATAGGGCGGGCTTCCAGGCGGCGGTTTTGACGGACGTTTCCGCCACGACAACGGAAGAGCAGCGCAGTACGCAATGGATGCGATTCGAATCGCTGGCCCAGGCGCTGGACCCGTCGGATGCCGGACGGACGCTGGAAGGCTATCCGGCGCCCACCCGCGCGATTGTCATCGCCCACACCTGATTCATATCAAGCAATGAACGCAGGTTAGAGTTGGCTTCACGGCAAACTGGAGCGCATTTCCACCGCGCCGCTTTCGGTCGCCATCAGCGCCGCCACCTGCTGGCGAAACGCCAGCGGGCCGAAGCCGAAACGCTTCAGTCCTGAATAGTTACCGTTGCTGCGGACGCGCTCGCAGAAAATCAGCGGTCGCTTGTGCTTCTGTGCATAGTGCTTGAGCCATTCCAGTGTGCGATCCGGAATAACGTCTCCAACGGGTATTGTGAAGATAACGAGCTGTCCATGCCAGGGCATTGAAAGCAACACGATGGCACCACAGAGATCTGGGCGCATCCAGTCAGGCAGGGGGCTTTTTTCCACCAGCCAGGAGCAGATGAAGTTCCTGCACGGGTCCTGTGGCCGATCAGTGTAGATACTGCAGCCGTGCGCGGTGCTGTAGGGACAAGGCTGGCCTGCATGGACCTTGTGGCCTCTAATTTCAGCGCTGAGCCAGCCGTCGCAGCAGGCGGTGCACGGAGAGCATTGACGGTGGCTTGATTCCACGGGGTCTCCCGGACAGCGAGTAGCAAATCTGCACTACTTTAACCCGCATGTTGCACCGGTGCGCGGTGACGATTCACCGCAGGCGGCGCAGAGGCACGGAAAACGCCACCCGCTCCCAGGGAAAAAGCGGACCCGGATCGCACTTGCGGCGCACCAGGACGGCGGGGTCATTGGCGGCGGGGACGAGGGCGCTGTCCAGGTCTTCATGCCCGGCGATCCAACGCAGGGAATTGAAGCTGGTGCAGAGGGAATGAAGCAAGTTCAGCAAGCCCTGCACCTGGGCGTCGGGATAGGGCTCCTGCATGGTTTGCCGCTCACTGTGCAGCCAGTCGGGATAGCGCCCGCGATTTACCAGCTCGATGCCAATGCTGCGCTCGTTATAGGCCCGGACATGGTGCGCGATGCGCGCGGGGTCTACCCACTGCTGTGCGTTGCCTTCGCGATCCAGGTAAAAATGACCCGAGTTGCCGGTGCCGGCAGGCAGATAGTGAATTGCCTCACCGTACGAGCGTGCGGTTTCAAGGTCGGGCAATTCGGTGCAGTGGATTACGACAAGATCAATAGCAGATGGCGGCCGCAAATCCAGTTGTTGCTCATAGGGCAGAGGCCGCAGCTTCATCAAATTCAGGCCCCGGCCAGAAAGCGCGCAATCATTTCTCCACTGGACACGGCCCAATGGTGTCACCGTGATCCAGGTGCGCAAAACTCGCCGCATTGGAGACTGTGATGGTTTTCTTGTCCTTGTGACAGATAACCACCTGGCCAACCCTGCGGTCGCTGACCGAGTCCGCGGAGCAGGCTATGAGCAGGAGAAACATCACACACAAGATTGCCGTACGCATACAAAAACCCCGCTGATTTTCCACGTCCTGCAACTATACCGCAAAGCGGCCGGACGAAGTCTCCGTACCGGTGTCTTGCACAGGAGTTACGCTCAACCGTCCTGCAACAACTGGCGCAAATCGATAATGGCGGCGTTGGCCCGGGAAATGTAGTTGGCCATGATCAGGGAATGATTGGCAAACAGGCCGAACTGGCTGCCATTGAGCACCATGGGTGCGTGAATCGGCGCCAGCGCCGACTCCAGCTCACGGATGATCTGGCGAAAGCTGATCTGCGCGTTTTTCTTGCGCAGGACCGCGTCGAAATCGGTTTCCATGGCGTGCAGGAATAGCACCAGGGCCCAGGCGGTGCCGCGCGCCTGGTAGAACACGTCGTCGATCTCCGTCCAGGGTGTTTTCACCACCACCTCCGATGGCGCGTTGGTGGATTGGCGCGCGTCGGCATCGCCGGACAGGTCGGTATTCAGGCGCACCTGCCCCACGCTGGCGGATAATCTTTGCGACAGGGAGCCCAGGCGCTTTTCCACCACCGCCAGCCAATCGGTGAGATTGTCCGCCCGGGCATAGAATTGGGCTTCAGGCCGGGCCGGCGAAGACAGGCGGGTCAGGTAAGCCTCCATGGCCGCATTGGCCTTGCGGTAACGGCCTTCCGTGTCTGGCGGAAACCAGCGTTCACTGTCGTAGTGAAACAGGGGGTCGGCCTTGGACAGGTCGAGGTCCTCGGTCGATTGGGTCTGCGAGCGGCTCAAGTCATTGCGCATGGCTCGGGCCAGGTCGCGCACCTGGGTCAGCACGCCAAATTCCCAGTTGGGAACATTATCCAGGAACACCCAGGGCGGCATGATGTCGTTTGAGAGGTAGCCGCCGCGCTTGTTGAGCAAAACCTCCGCCGTTTCGATCAGCGTCGCGGTGGTTGTGTACCCTGTTACGAGCGCATGTCCGTGCCCGGCAGCATGGCTGGCGCTGCGCTCAGCAGGGTCGAACAGCTCCGGCTCGTGGTTCAGCCAGAACATCATGATCGCCCAGCACAGCAGGATGGCAGCCGGGATGGCTGCCCAGATCAACCTTGCCTGCCGCGTGTTGAAAAATCCCGAAAATTCAATCATCGGCAAAAGATAGCAGGTTTGAACCTCCCGGGGGGGTGTTACAGGTCATGGGTCTGCGGCTTTGCTATCGGGGCCGCTGGTTGCGGGCCTGGAACGGTTCAGGCGCTGGCGCCGGACGGAGTGATCGAATCATGCACCAGGGTGTAAAAATCGGATACCTTCTGCCCGCTCTTCCCGATGATGGCGGCAGAGCCGTGCTCCAGGGCGACCAACTGGGCTTCCATGCCGTCGAAGGCCACCATTTCCCCATCGGTAACGGGGGTCCTGGGCATGAAAATCACGGTAATCGGGCCGCGCTCGGTGTTCAACACAAAGTGCACGCCGTTGCCGTCCGGGGTCGGGCAGATCTTGATCGCACCGACCATGCGTCTCACATCCGGGGAAATTTCGGCCTCGAACAGGGCCAACAGCTGAGCGACGTTGTCAGCCACGCGACCCTCGCTTTGGGCCAGCAGTTCCGGGCCATCGACGAAGTAATGTTGAGCCACGTACTGCTCCACAGAATCGAAATGCACCGCGCGCATGCGCCAGCCAATTCCCGCGGCCGCGATGGCCAAAAACAGGCTGGCGGCCATGGCGTAGTACTTCCATGTGCCCTGCCGGGAAGCGTTCGCCTGGCTGATCTTTTTCAGCTGCGGCAACAGATCCACGGGCGCCGGTAACCTGGCAGCGCGCCTGAGGGCTTGCTCGAAGCGGTCAGATTCAAGCGCCGCCCGGACGAATTCCGGGGACGAATTGCGGGCGCGCAGGAATTCCGGATCCTGGCTGGCGGGGTCCGCACCAAGTTTTTGTTTGAATTCAGAATAGTGCATGGACATTTCCAGTTACCCCGTCTTTTTGCAATCGTTCCCTGAGTTGTTCCCGTGCCCGGAAAAGTTGCGTCATTACCGCGCTCTTGCTGATAAGCAGTTGCTCCGCGATTTCTTCGCAGCTGTATCCCATGACTACCTGCAACAACAGCGGCTCGCGGTATTTCGGCGGCAATTTCAGGATATTTCGCCGCAACAACTCTATTTCCACACGGTCGTCCGGCTCCAGCTCGACGTCTTCCGGAACCTCAATGGTGTCCACATCGGTGAATTTGGGCACCTTGCGCTCGAATGTCCGGGCATGCTCCCGCCGCAGTATCGTAATCAGCCAGCTTTTCGCAGCCGCGTCGTCGTTCAGTTTGTCCAGCGCCTTCCATGCCCGTAAACAGGTTTCCTGCACCAGATCCTTGGCCAGCGCGTCATTGCCGCAAATCCACATGGCGTAACGGTAGAGGTCGGCGCCATACGCCTCGGTCAGGGCATTGAACCTTGCCTGGCGAGCCTCTGCCCTATCCATGACCGGCATACCCATGAAAAAATTGCAAAAACAGGGTTCTTTGCATGGTTGATGAGCGGCTCAGGCCCGCCGGTACACTTCCGCACCCTGCTGGATGAATTCCTCGGCTTTCTCCGCCATGCCCAACTCCAGCGCGGAATCTTCTTCCAGGCCCTTCGCGCGCGCGTAGTCGCGCACATCCTGGGTGATTTTCATGGAACAGAAATGCGGCCCGCACATGGAACAGAAATGCGCCAGTTTATGCGCCTCGCGGGGCATGGTCTTGTCGTGGAACTCGCGCGCCCTTTCCGGATCGAGGCTGAGATTGAACTGGTCTTCCCAGCGAAACTCGAAGCGCGCTTTGGACAGTGCGTTGTCGCGGATCTGGGCACCCGGGTGTCCCTTGGCCAGGTCGGCCGCGTGAGCCGCTATGCGATAGGTGATGATCCCCTCGCGCACATCGTTTTTGTCCGGCAGGCCCAGGTGTTCCTTGGGCGTGACGTAGCACAGCATCGCGGTGCCGTACCAGCCGATCTGTGCCGCGCCGATGGCGGATGTAATGTGATCGTAGCCGGGCGCAATGTCGGTGGTCAGGGGGCCCAGTGTATAAAACGGCGCCTCGTGACAATCCTTCAACTCCTTCCGCATGTTTTCCCGGATCAGTTGCATGGGCACGTGCCCGGGGCCTTCAATCATGACCTGTACGTCGTTCTCCCAGGCTATCCGGGTCAGTTCGCCCAGGGTTTCGAGTTCGGCGAACTGGGCGCGGTCGTTTGCGTCTGCGATGGAGCCGGGGCGCAATCCGTCGCCGAGGGAAAAAGCCACGTCATAGGCTTGCATGATTGCGCAGATATCCGCGAAATGCGTGTAAAGAAAACTCTCCTTGTGGTGCGCCAGGCACCACTTGGCCATGATGGAACCGCCGCGGGATACGATGCCCGTGACGCGGTCGGCGGTCAGGGGAATCCAGGGCAGCCTCACACCGGCATGGATGGTGAAGTAGTCGACGCCTTGCTCTGCCTGCTCGACCAGCGTGTCGCGGAACATTTCCCAGGTCAGTTCTTCTGCGCGCCCATCAACTTTCTCCAGAGCCTGGTAGATGGGCACCGTGCCGATCGGCACCGGTGAATTGCGGATGATCCATTCACGTGTTTCGTGGATGTGGCGCCCGGTCGAGAGGTCCATCACCGTGTCGGTACCCCAGCGCAGGGCCCAAACCATTTTTTCGACTTCTTCAGCGATGCTCGAAGTGACGGCTGAGTTGCCGATATTGGCGTTGATCTTGACCAGGAAATTACGGCCAATGACCATCGGCTCGGATTCGGGATGATTGATGTTGTTGGGCAGAATGGCGCGGCCACGGGCAATTTCGTTCCGCACGAACTCCGGCGTCACGACAGCCGGAATGGCGGCTCCGAATGATTGCCCGGGGTGTTGTACCAGTAATTTCTGCCCTGATGCGGATTCCTGCAGCACTTCTCGGCGCAGGTTTTCGCGGATCGCCACGTACTCCATTTCCGGGGTGATGATGCCCTTTCGAGCGTAGTGCATCTGGGTGACGTTCACGCCGGCGCTGGCGCGGCGGGGCGAGCGATGGTGCTGGAAGCGCAGGTGGCGGGTTTTTGCATCAGCCTGTCTTGCGGCGCCAAACTCAGAGCTTGGCCCGGGTAGCTCCACCGTGTCCTGGCGCATCTCGATCCAGGGGATGCGCAGCGGGGGCAGGCCCTGCAGCAGATCGATGCTGGCCACAGGGTCGGTATAGGGGCCGGAGTTGTCGTAGACCAGGACGGGCGGGTTCTGCTCAGCGCCGAACATGGCCGGGGTGTCCTTTTGCGAGATCTCCCGCATGCCGACACGAATGTCGTCACGGCTGCCGCACACGTAGACCTTTTTCGAGGCCGGGAACGGCTGCGTGACCTCACTGCTGAGCCGTGTGGTTTGCTGCACAAGGTCTTCTGGAGCTGCGTTCATCTGCATACCTCTGGCGGTAGGGTGAATCCTGGGGCCCGGACTAGAGACTCCGCGAAATAGGTGGCGCACAGTAACCAAGAGCGTGCATGGTGCGTCTGTTAAAAGGCAATGAAAAAGCCAGGGCCAGGGCCGCTCGCAAAAAAACGCCCAAGCCGGCCGGGGCACCCTTGCATAATATCGCTGCAGTGCGACTTTGACCAATTTTACCGCTCCGGCAGAAAGGATATGGAGTCCGGCAATGACTAATGGCACTTAATTGACATGCCGCAAGACTGCAGGCTTGTCCTTGCCGCAAGCTGGGCGAAGTCTTAGTCTTGCCGGTTTGTGTTCGGGCCCGGAAGGGCCAGTGAAAAGGATTATAAACATGGATTTCGAACGCGCCCGTTTCAACATGGTGGAACAACAAGTGCGGCCTTGGGAAGTGCTTGATACTCAGGTGCTTGAATTGCTCGAAAGAGTTCACCGCGAAGATTTCGTGCCGGTGCGGTATCGCAAGATGGCTTTCGCTGATTTGGCGATACCCATGGCCCATGGTCAGAGCATGATGTGTCCGAACGTTGAAGGCCGCATGTTGCAATCTCTGGGCATAAGGGACGATGACAGCGTGCTGGAAATTGGCACCGGCAGTGGATTCATAACGGCTTGCCTGTCAGGCCTTGCCAGCCGGGTGGTCAGCGTTGAAATCTACCAGGACCTGCACCAGGAAGCCGCGCTGCGCCTGCAGGACATGCATACCCACAACGTCGAATTGTTCGTAGGTGATGTCATGAGCGGCTGGCAGCCTGAGCAGGCACACGACGTGGTGGTCGTCACGGGTTCAGTGCCCCAGGTGCCAACGCAGTTTCGCGACTGGGTAAACCCCGGGGGCCGCTTGTTCGTGGTCACCGGTGAGTCACCGGCCATGCAGGCCATGTTGCTGACCCGGGTGGGCTTCAGTGACTGGCGCGAGGAAAGCCTGTTCGAAACCGACCTGATCCGTCTGGTAAACTCAGAACCCGCGCCTGAATTCAAGTTCTAGTGGCCGGCAAGTAAATCCACGGCGCAGAAAAACGGCAGGAGTAAATCATGTTGACTAAATCAAGGTCATGGATCATGGCGCTTTGCACCCTGGTGGCGACACCTGCCGCCTTTGCGGTGGATCTCGTGGGTGTTCTCGACCTGGCCGAGAAAAATGACCCGAAATTGCGCGCGGCCGAATACCGACGCGATGCGACTGGCGAGAACAAGACCCAGGCCTGGGCCAACTTGCTGCCCAACCTCGGCGCGAGCGGGTATTGGACTCGCGGCACTTCCAAAATCGACATCGCCGGCAACCAGGTGTCAGACAGCGACGTGGACAATGAGAACTACCGGATAGACCTGCGGCAAAGCCTTTACAACCAGGCCAATTACGAGAGTCTCGATATTGCCCGTGGACAGATTTCTCAGGCCGATGCCCTGTACCAGGTTGCTTACGAGGATTTCCTGGTGCGCGTGGCTGAACGATATTTCCTGGTGCTGACCCTGACCGACGGTGTGACCTTCGCTGAAGCAGAGGAAAAGGCCTTCCAACGGCAGTACGAGCAGGCTGAGCAACGCTTTGAAGTGGGGCTGACGGCGGTCACCGACGTGCATGAAGCCAGGGCCAGTTACGACAATGCCCGAGCCCGGGCCATCGTCGCCCGCAACAACCTGGCCGATGCCAAGGAAGCGCTGCGCGAACTGACTGGCACCTATTTCGAGGATTACAACGCCCTGCAGGAAGTTTTACCGCTGGTGGAGCCGAACCCGGCCAACGCCGAGGACTGGGTGCAGATGGCGATGGCCACCAGCCCGGCGGTGTTGTCCTACCAGGCCGCAGTCGAAGTTGCGGAATCCAACATGCGTCTGCAGCGTTCAGGGCACTATCCGACCCTGGCGCTGAACGCCAGCTACAACGATTTTTCCAACAATGAATACCTCATCCGCGATGACTTTCAACAACCCATCGGCACAACTACGCTGGGTGTCGACGACACACAAATCCAGTTGCTGCTGAACATACCGATCTACCAGGGCGGGGTGGTGAATTCACGCACCCGCCAGGCCGGTTATCTGATGGAAGCCACGATACAGGACCTCGATGATGTGCAGCGCGCGACCATGCGGCAGACGCGCAACGCATTCCGGGGCGTGATCGGTAGCATCGAGGAAGTGGGCGCCTTTGGCCAGGCTGTGATTTCGGCACAAAGCGCGGTAGAGGCAACCCAGGCCGGGTTCGAGGTTGGCACACGCACCATCGTTGACGTGTTGATTGCCGAACAGCGCTTCTACCAGGCACAGCGTGACAACTCGCTGTCACGTCATGGGTACATCCTGAACCACCTCAGGTTGAAGCGGGTCGCCGGTCTCCTGACCGACCAGGATTTGCGGGTGGTCAACCAACTGCTGCAGTGATTCATGCGAGTGGTCTGACCAGCAAGCCCGCGGCGATTTGCAACGTACGCCCCAGCGCGCCCCGCCCGCTCTGCACCAGGGCCAGGCCTGCTGCTCCCATGCTTTGACGCAGGGCCTCGTCGCCAAGCAACCGGGCAGCGGCCTGCTCCAGTTCAGCGGCATCGCGCACCACCTGCGCGGCGCCCGCGGCGAGTAATTGCGCGGTGATGTCGGCAGCGTTGGAGGTGTGGGGGCCGAACAGGACGGGCACCGAGAGCGCAGCCGGTTCAAGCAGGTTGTGACCGCCGACGGGAGCCAGGCTGCCGCCGACAAAGGCCACGTCGCAGGCGGCATAGCAACGCAGCAATTCACCCATCGCATCAACCACTAGGCACTGGGTTGAAGCCGGGCAATCCGCACCGGCGCTTTGCATTTGTACGCTCAACCCGGCCGCGCGAACGAGTTGAGCGGCGAGCTGGAAACGTTCCGGATGCCGTGGTACCAGCACCAGCAGCGCGGTGGGAAATCCACCGAGCAAGCCCTTGAAAGCTTCGATGAGCGCAACTTCATCCTCCTGATGCGTGCTGCCGGCCAGCAGTACCGGGCGCTGCAACCCCCAACTGCGGCGCAGTGCCAACCCGTGTTCATGCAGACCGTCTGGCACGTCCAGGTCGAACTTGAGGTTGCCCGTCACTTCAATGCGGCCCGCGGCCGCACCCAATTCAGCCAGGCGTCGCGCATCGGTTTCACTTCGTGCCATAAAGCCGCTGACCTCGGCCAGGGCCTCGCGTACCAGTGGCCGCAACCGCCGGTAAACCCTGAATGACTTGTCGGATATGCGGGCATTGGCCAACAGCAGGGGGATCCCGCGCTGTCCCGCCGCGAAGAACAGGTTGGGCCAGATTTCGGTTTCCATCACCAGCAAAAGACAGGGACGAGCGCGGGACAAAAAACGCCGCACTGCGCCGTAAAGGTCCAGCGGACTGTAAACGTGGCAAACATCCGCGGCAAACAAGGCCCGTATACGGGCTGAGCCCGTTGGTGTGAAGCAGGTGACGGTCAGGGGCAAATCGGGAAAGCGTATGCGCAAGGCGCGGATCAAGGGGGCTGCCGCATTGACTTCCCCGAGGGACGCGGCGTGGACGACGATGCCGCCCGGCGGCACTGCCGGGCCATGCAGCGCGAAACGCTCACTCCAGCGCTTGAGATAGTCCCGGTCACGCAGGCCGCGCACCGCCAGGCGCAGCAGGAGCAAGGGCATCAGGAGATAACTGGCGAGCAAATAAAGCGTGCGCACGTTGGGTATGGCCTTGAGGAACCTAGAGTCAGAGTACATTTCCTCATGCTCCATCTCAACACTCGCAGCCAAAGGAACGCGGTAGTCCCCTGCAGGACTGTATGAAACAGGATGTTTCATCCAAGTCCCCAGGGATGGGTTCACGACGTGTCCTGAAGGGGACTACCGTGTTCCCACCACCCTGCCCTTTGATTCACGTCCCGAAGCAGGGACAATACCGGCATGCCCACCCAGCCCCAGGCACTGCCCCCGCTGTCGCCACCTTACTGGCCTTCCTGGTTGGGGGTGGGTGTGCTGTGGTTGCTGGGCAAGACTCCTCAATGGCCGGCGCTGGTGCTGGCAGTACCCCTGGGAAACGCCATGCGCTGGGCAATGAAAAGCCGGCGCCGGATCGCGCAACGCAACATCGAACGCTGTTTTCCTGAGCTGGACACAGCGCAGCGCGAGGCCATCCTGCGTGACTGTTTTCGTTCGCTGGCGCGAGCGGTGTTCGAAATTGCGTGGTCCTGGTCCGCTTCTGAACGCTACATGCGGCGCGTAAGCCGGGTCAATGGCCGTGAGCACGTGGTGACGGCCCACCGTGACGGACGGGGTGTGTTGCTGGTTACAGCGCACTTGAGCTGCCTGGAGATCGGCGCGCGCCTGATGGTGCTGGGCCTGGGCCCGGAACTGCCGGCCAGTGGAATTTACCGGCCGCTGCGCAACCCTGTACTGGAGTGGTATCAGAACCGCGGCCGGCGCACCTACGCGGCATCGATGATCAGCAAGCGGGACATGCGCAGCGCCATTCGGCTGCTACGTGAAGGCGGACTGGTGTGGTACGCGCCGGACCAGGATTTTGGCCGCGAGCAAAGCGTATTTGCGCCATTTTTCGGCATCCAGACGGCCACCCTGCTGGCTACACACCGCCTGGCGCAAATTACCGGTTGTGCCGTGGTGCCGATGTTTCCGGTTTATGATGCGGCGAGCCGGACCTACACCGTGCGATTTTTGCCCGCACTGGACGGTTTTCCCGGGCCGGATGCCAGCGCCGACCTGGCCCGGGTCAACGCCATCATGGAGGCTCAAATACGCTCGGCGCCCGGACAGTACTGGTGGATTCACCGGCGATTCAAGACACGGCCGGACGGGGAAAGTCCGTTTTACGGCTAAGGAACCAGCCGAGGGGAGACGCAATCACTGTATAAAATGAAGAACATTGTCAAAAACCTGTTGCGTTTGTTTTTCCTGCTGACTGTCGCCCTGATCACGGCGTCCATCCTGCATTCCATGATGTGAACGGGGGCGGTTGGCGGGATGGTTTCAGGCCGGGACGCGTTCGCGCAGGCAGGAAGCCCACAGGCCAGCCAGGAACCAGCAAAGCGACGAAGTATAGGTGCCGTACAGGGCGAAGTGCGAGTTGAGGGGAAACAGGATCAGTCCCAGCGCCAGCACGAAAGGAAATGCGTCCTGGCGCTGCGCTGGCGCCGACCGTTTCCAGCCGCGGATAGCCAGCAGCAAGCCCAGCACCAGGCCGATAAGTCCGATGCTGCCGGTGTCCGCGGCCACCTCGAGCACGATATTGTGCGCATGGGTAGCGCCAGATCTGCCGCCCGACTTGGCGATGTGGATGTCATCCTTTGCGGCGTAGACCATGTAGGCCGCGGGGAAAGCACGCACCCCCACGCCGTTGACCGGGTTCTGGCGGTACATTTCCAGTGCGGTAATGAATATCGGCACGCGCTCCGATGACGCATAGTCGATGGACTTTCCCGTGCCTTCGTACACGGCGCGGGTCAGCGCCACGCGTTGCTGGAACAGCGGCGAAGCGAGGTAACTTCCCGCCGCGATCAACACGGCCAGCAAGGGCACGGTCAGCATGGTGCGGCGCAGCTCATGGTTCTCCCGTTTCAGCATCAGCACGAAATACACGACCAGCACGACGGCCATGCTGAGCCAGCCGGAGCGCATGCCGGAGATCATCACCGCGCCCAAAATCAGGGTAAATGATAAAGCCCAGGCCCAACTCGGCCATTCACGCCGCGCATACTCGAGCAACAGAGGGGAGAGCATGGCGAGGGTTGGGCCATAAAACTGGTACTTCACCATGAACAGGGCGTTGAGCCGGTCCGGATGCATGCTGATGCCAAAGATGTCACTGCCCAGCAGTAGTTGGATAAAGCCATCTACCGCCCAAAACACGAGCAGGTACGACGACCAGCGCAGCACTCTCCAGCGCGCCGAGGGGGCATGCAGCAAGGCGGCCATGGCCAGCCCGGCGGCGAGAAAGCGTAAAGCGGCCAGGCTCTGGGTCCAGCTTTTCTCCGGCGCCATGGAGTCGATGCTGGACAAGACCATGGGTAGCCAGAAACACAGGAACAAGGGCAACAGCAGAGGTACTGACCGGCGCATCGATTGGCGATGCTGCTCGCTGCGTAACAGGAAGATCAGGGCCAGCGCAAACAGGGACAAGGGAATTTCTGACCAGCGCCCAAAGGGCAGCAGGGCGATGAACAGCACGGCGGTCCAGCTGGGCCATTCCAACTGCAGTCGCCGAATGAATACCTTCATGGTTTGGCTCCCTGGGCTGCGCCCTTATAAACGGATTGGTAAAGTTCCAGGGTGCGTTGCATCGAATCCTCCAACAGAAAAGCTGTGCTGGGCGGCACCCTGGGCGGGTTTTGCAGGAATTCGCGGGTACGTGCCAGCAAAACCAGCGGGTTATCCGGCGGGATCGCGCCCGCGGGAAACATTTTTGCCAGGACTTCCTGCACTCCGCCGTGATTCCAGCCAATGGCCGGCACTCCCAGGCGCAGAGCTTCGGGGACGGTCCGGCCAAACGCCTCCGGCGGATCGCTGCACAGGCTGAACACAATCTCAGAGGCGGACAGCCAGTCGCGGATATCCAGCCGTGCACCGGTAAAAGTGATGCGGTCCAGTACGCCGCTGCGCTCGGCCAGACCTTCCAGTTCGCTACGGTAGCGTGAACCGGGCCTTGCCTGCCCAATCACCACGCCATGGACATCCGGAAAATCACTGGACAGCGCCGCGATCAACTCGATGAAAACACTGTGCCCTTTGTAGCGCGAGAGCCTTCCGGGCAGGCACAGCAGACGTTTTGCGCGCAGCTCGGGAAACTCAGCAAAGGTGTGGCTGAACCAGTCATCGCCAGGCCGGTACTGATAGGGAAACGACTGCGGGCTGGTGCCGCCGTGGATGGTGACGACACGCGCCGGGTCACTGACCGGATAGTTGCGCAAGGTGTATTGGCGAATGTGATCGGAAACGGCCACTACCCGGTCAGCCTGCGCCATGATGGCGCTGTAGCTGTTGACCGAGTAATGACCGTGCATGCTGGTGATGAACGCCGGCCGCTCGCCGCGGGCCAATCGGCGCAGAGCCAGACGGCAGATCCAGGCGGGCAGGCGCGAATGCACATGCACCACGTCCGGCCGTTCCCGTTTCATCCAGTCGGCGAGGTGCTTGATATAGAGCAACGTGACCGGGCTCTTTTTCCCCAGGGGCCATTCAACGCGGGCGGCGCCGCAGGCATCGATGCGCTGCTGCAGCGGGCCCCCGGCGGAGATCACCGTGACCCGGTGGCCGGCCCGAACCAGGAACTCGGACAGCTCGGTGGCAACCAGCTCTGATCCGCCCAGGTTCAGTGATACCAGGGCCTGGGCGATATGCATGGCGCACACTCGATGGCGGAGGATTCAGTCAAGCAATTCGTAACGCGCGCTGCAATAAGGACAGGTCGCCTGGCCGGTTTCCTCAATGGGCAGGTAGACGCGCGGGTGGGAGTTCCACAGCTTCTGCCCGGCTGTCGGGCAGGACAGGGGAAGGTCTTTGCGGCTGACCGTGTAGACGGTTTTGGTGCTGGCATCGTCCAGTGTTGGATCAGCGGCGTCTGTGGCGTGTGTCACGATGAATCTCCGAAAAGCGCAACGGCACTGGATGGTTTGCTCGTTTTGAACCGCCTATTCTACGGCACAGTGGCAGGTGGCTGTCAGCAAAATCTGGGCCGCAGAAAATGGATATGGCCCTGGCCCGGCCAATTCAGGAAGCTGCTTGAGGACTAGCCCCGAACAGGCGGTCAAAGATGGCCGCTGCCTGGGAACTTTCGATGCGCTGCAGGTGTTCTCCAGGCACCAGGACCTCCAGCATGCGTTGCTGCTGCAGGGCTTGCGCCGTGTGTTCCAGGACCCGGGCATCGGCCGACACCAGCCAGCCCAGATCGGCCAGGCACCGCAGCAGCTCCAGGGTGGATGTGCTGGCGACCACCTCAGGGTGCCGGGGGGCATTCACGAGCACGCCGAACTGGACGATGAACTCGATATCCACCAGGCCACCCGGCTGGTGCTTGGGCGGTGCGTCCGCGGTCTCCGTACCCGCGTGTTCCTGCGCCATCCGGACGCGCATGTCGTGCAGGTCTGCCCGCAGCCGTTCGGTTTCGCGCGGGCGCGCAAGCACGTCTCGCCTGATGCGGGCAAACCGCTCACCAGTTTCAGCATTGCCAGCGACAAAACGGGCGCGGGTCAGGGCCTGCAACTCCCAGGTCCAGGCGGCCTTGCACTGGTACTCGGCAAAACTATCCAGGGAGCTGACCAGCGAGCCGGCCCTGCCGTTGGGGCGCAGCCGGGTATCAACCGGGTAAAGTCGCCCCGAAGGGGTCATAACGGTGAGAAAACTCAGCAGTCGTTGTGCCAGGCGGGCGTAATAGCGTTCGGCGGGCAGGCTGCGCTGGCCGTCAGAACTACCCTCATGGCCATCAAACAGAAAGACCAGATCCAGGTCTGATTCATAGCCGGGCTCGAGCCCACCCAGGCTACCGTAAGCGACCAGGGCGAGGCTGTTGCCGGCGCCGTCTTCCAGGACCGGACCGGCGGGTGGCATGCGGCCATGCCGCGATTCGATTTCCGCCGTGGCCAGGTCGAGCACGCCCTGCAGTATGGCGCCCGCCAGATTGGCCAGCCCGGTCTGGGCCCCCGCGCAGTCGATGGCGCCATCCAGCTGGGCCACCGCAATGCGCAGCGAAGTGGCGAGCTTGAGGTAGTTGAGCCCGGCCAGCACTGTTTCGGTTTCCTGCGCAGCGGCCATCAGGCGGCGGACGCTTTGAACCAGGTCGGACAATGCCGGGATCTGGCGCCCCAGCGAGGGGTCGATCAACTCGTCCAGCAGCGCGGGGAAGCGGATCACCCATGCCGCAACCCACTCGCTGCGTGCGAACAATTCGATCATGCGGTCGAGCGCGGGCGCATTTTGCACCAGCAGGACAAGGTAAGCGCTGCGCTGGCTGATCGCCACCACCAGGTTATAAAGCCTGTTCAGGCTGCGGTCGTCGAGTGCGCGCCGGTCCAGGCGATGCAGCAGCACCGGCATGAACTGGTCCAGCCGGCGCTGTGCGCGTTGGCTCAGCGCGAGGCGCTCCAGGCTGCGCAGGAATACCGACATGGGCTTTTCATCCAATGGCCCGGACTCTGCCCTCGTAGCCTGGCGATCGGTTTGCAGGTGGCGCCAGGCCTCGACCCACCGCGGTTCCGGGCTGGGCGCGGCCTGGGAAGGGAAGATCAATTGAAAGCGTTGCGTGACGCTGGCGCGCACCGCGTCCAGATTCCGCAGCATCGCCGCTTCGTCTGCCTCGCCCATGGCTCGCGTCAGCCGTTTCAGATCCTGGCCCGCCGGAAGGCTGTGGGTTTGCTGGTCGCGCAAAGCCTGCAGGCGATTTTCCAGGCGCCGCAGGTAGACATAATCCGCCCGAATCTCCCGCAGCGCTTTTTGGTCCAGCAGGCCCAGGGTTCCGATGCCCAGCAGGCTCTGCAGCAGCGAGGGCGTCTGCAATTCCAGGTCACGGCCCCCGCGCAGCAACTGGAAGCATTGCGCCAGGAACTCGATCTCACGGATTCCGCCCGGCCCGCGCTTGATGTCGTCAACGCGGTCACGGCGCCTGGCATCATCGCTGACCGCGGCATGCATGTCCTGCAGCGCCTCGACCGCGGTGAAATCGATGTAGCGGCGGTAGACGAAGGGCCGGACGCGCTCCATCAACTCCGTCCCCAGGGTAAGGTCACCGGCAACCGGCCGCGCCTTGATCAGCGCGTAGCGTTCCCAGTCACGGCCTTCACGCTGGTAATACTGTTCCAGCGCCGCCAGGCTCGGACACAGTGGCCCGGAATCGCCAAAAGGCCGCAACCGGGTATCCACGCGGAAACAGAAACCCTCTTCGATGACATCCGACAGGCTGCAAATTACGGCACGGGCGAGCCGGTTAAAGTACTCTTCGCTGGACAAAGCGCGCCGTCCGCCACCCCGGCATTCGCCGCTGCCGCCATGACAGAAAATAATGTCGATGTCGGATGAAAGGTTGAGCTCCCCGCCACCGAATTTACCCAATCCAATGACCGTCAGTTGCTGTTCCAGGCCGTGTTCATCGAAGGGTGCGCCGAACTTTTCCTGCAATAGGAGGCTGTTGCCGGTGATGGCGGCCGAGAGGCAGATTTCGGCCAGAACGGTGAGGTCACTGAAGGTCTCGTCCAGCGTGGAAAGGAGGCTCAGGTCGCGCCAGATGATGCGCAGCATTTGCCGGTTGCGGAAATGCCGCAAGCCGCTGTCGAGGCCGTGATAAGCGATCTCCGCGGTTAATTCAGCAGTGCTTGGGGGGAAGTGTTCGTCCAGGCTGCCCGCCCAGTCTGGATGCCGGTCCAGCAGGCCGGCGGCAAACGGGCTGCAATAACGAAGATGCTCCAGGCGCAATCCTGCCGGCAGCGGAACCGGGGACACTTCTTCCCAGCGTGGAATTGTATTGG
This sequence comes from Lysobacterales bacterium, assembly GCA_035292625.1. GTDB lineage: Bacteria > Pseudomonadota > Gammaproteobacteria > Xanthomonadales > SZUA-36 > SHZL01. The sequence continues at coordinate 57,227 of DATDPS010000253.1, forward strand.
CCTCAGGCATCGTGGGATTATAGGGGCGCAAGCTGAAAACGCGCGAATTCAGGTCACCGTAATTCACCGCCCGCCGGAGTTTTTCAATGCGCACTGTATCGTGGCTGCTATTAACGGTTTTGTTTCTGGTCGCCTGCGGCCCCGGGCCCGATCCCGATCCCGAAGAGCAGGATGCGGCCGTCAAGAGCACCATGGCCGAAAATGAAATCGCGGCGACAGCGGCTGCCCCATATGAGCCTGCCCACGATTATTTTTCATTTGCCAATACCCGGGAATTCACCACCCGTCACCTGGACCTGGAGCTGGAGGTCGATTTCCAGGCCAGCCAGTTGCGCGGCCAGGCCACCCTGCACATGCGCCGCATCGACCCCAACGCAGGTCAAATCATTTTCGACAGCCAGGGCCTGGTGGTGACGGCCGTGCACTGGCTGCAACCCGGCATGCAGCCGCTTGAGCTGGCCTGGCAACCGGGCGGGACTGACCCGGTTCGCGGCACGGCCCTGATCATCGGCCTGCCGGGGGATTTTCAAGCCGAAGATGAATTCCAGGTACGCATCGCATACCACACCGGGCCGGAGGCCTCGGCGCTCATGTGGTTGCCGCCCGAACTGACCGCGGGCAAGAAGCACCCGTTCATGTTCACGCAGTCGCAGTCGATCCATGCCCGTAGCTGGATCCCTTTGCAGGACACACCATCAATGCGCATCACCTATGCGGCCCAGATCAAAACGCCAGCTGGACTGTTGGCGCTGATGAGCGCGGACAACGACCCCCTGGCGGAGCGGGATGGAAGTTATCGCTTTTCCATGCCACAGGCCATTCCACCCTACCTGTTGGCGCTGGCGGTGGGTAATGTGTTTTTTGAGTCGTTTGGCGAAGACACGGGCGTGTACGCGGAACCCGAAGTACTGGCGGCGGCGGCCCATGAGTTTGCCGATACCCAGGCCATGCTGGACGTCGCAGAAAACATTTATGGCCCCTATCAGTGGGGGCGCTACGATTTGCTGATCCTGCCGCCCAGCTTTCCCTTCGGCGGGATGGAAAATCCGCGCCTGTCGTTTATCACTCCAACCGTCCTGGCCGGTGATCGCAGCCTGACCTCGCTGATTGCACATGAGTTGGCGCATTCCTGGTCGGGCAACCTGGTCAGCAACGCTACCTGGCGCGATATCTGGCTGAACGAGGGAACCACCTCCTATCTCGAAGCCCGCCTGATGGAAGTTTTGTACGGCAGGGAGCGCGCAGATGAAGAGCGATTGCTGTCCTACCAGGATTTGCTGGAGAAATTGAACACCGTGCCGGCTGCCATGCAAGCCCTGGCGCCGAGGTTCGACACGGGCGACCCCGATGTGGGCCAGGATGGGCTGGAGTATTCCAAGGGCCAGTTACTGCTGGAAAACCTGGAAGGCGTGTTTGGCCGGGAAGTTTTTGATGAGTACATGGCGGGTTATTTCAGGCAATTCGCCATGCAGGCCATTGGCAGCGAACAATTTCTCGACTACGCCGATGTAAACCTGTTGCAGAAATATCCAGGCAAGTACACCCGGGGCCAGCTGGAGCAGTGGCTGTACCAACCCGGCCTGCCGGCGGATGCCGCTGCGCCGACGTCGGTCAGCCTGGAGCGGGCTGCCGCGGCTGCCGCGGCATGGTCCAGTGGCGAGCTGCCTGTTGGCGAACTGCCATACGAAGAGTGGAGCCCGCAGGCCACGGTGTATTTCATCAAGGCTCTGCCGCCTACGCTGACGTCGGAGCAGTTGCGTGAACTGGATGAAGGGCTCGGCCTCAGCCAATCCGGAAATGCGGAAATCGCGCGGGCCTGGTTCATGCAGGTGGCGGCGCGCCGGCACCTGCCGGCCTACGCAGCCATGCGCGCTTACCTGGGCAGTTATGGCCGCACCCGCCTGGTGAAACCCGTGTACGAAGCGCTGGTGAAGAACGGCCAGGACAGGGGTCTGGCAAAAACAATTTTTGCGGAAGTGAACTCCACCTATCACCCGCTGACGGTGGCGGAGATCCAGCGTTTGTTCTGAACAGTATCAGTTTATTTGACCTGGGGAGCATGACATGAGGCATATCGAAGTCAAACAAGTTGGGTGGCATGGGGCCAGTTTTGGCTCCGCCCTGGCCATGGCCATTTCATTCAACATCAACCATTCCCTCGGCTGGGCCATAGTGCATGGGCTGCTCTCCTGGTTTTACGTGATTTACTACGCCATCTTCGTCAATTAGGAATTTTTTGCATGCCCGGCTACTCCGGCTTCTCGCTGCTCGGTAACGCCATACGCGGTCATCGCCGCTGGCCCCGGGCTTGGCGCGATGCCAAACCGAAGAAGAACTACGATGTCGTGGTGATCGGAGCGGGGGGGCACGGCCTGGCGACCGCTTACTACCTGGCCAGGTACCAGGGCGTGAAAAACGTCGCGGTGCTGGAAAAAGGCTGGCTCGGCAGCGGCAATTCCGGGCGCAACACCCAAGTATGCCGGTCGAACTACTTTTACCCGGCAAGCGGGGCGTTCTATGAACACTCGCTGAAGCTGTATGAAAACCTGGCCGGCGAACTCAACATGAACATCATGTTCAGCCAGCGCGGCATCCTGGCGATCTGCAACAGCGCCCACGAGCTGGAACTCTACCGCCGCTGGGCCAATGCCGTTCAAATGAACGGCATCGATTCGGAAGTGCTGTCACGTGAACAGATAAAAAAACAGGTGCTACACATCAACCTCGATTGCCGCCTACCCATCTGGGGCGGTTTCATCCAGAAACGCGGCGGTATCGCACGGCACGATGCAGTGGTGTGGGGTTATGCCCGGGCAGCGTCGGCGGCGGGCGTCGACATCATCCAGAACTGCGAAGTTACCGGGATGCTGAGCTCGGACAGCCGTGTCGTGGCCGTGGAGACCACCCGCGGCGCCATCGCCGCCGATCGTTTCGCCCTGTGTGTCGCTGGCCACAGCGGCCACCTGGCAGCCATGGCAGGGCTGCGCCTGCCCATCAGCAGCGTGGCTCTGCAAGCGATGGTGACCGAACCAGTCAAACCTCTGTTCGACGTGGCGCTGATGTCGGCCCACATCCATGTCTATGTCAGCCAGACGGATCGCGGCGAGGTCCTGATCGGCGGCGGGGCTGATTTGTTCAACTCCTATGCCCAGCGCGGCGCCCTGGCGACACAGCGGGACACCCTGCAGGCCCTGCTGGAACTGCTGCCGGTTTTGGGGCGCTTGCGCCTGATGCGCCAATGGGCGGGCATTTGCGACATGGCCCCAGATGTCAGCCCCATCGTGGGAAAAACACCGGTGGAAAATCTGTTTGTTTCCACCGGCTGGGGCACCGGCGGTTACAAAGCCATCCCGGCGGGCGGGGACACCCTGGCGTATACCATCGTCAACGACGAACCTCATCGTCTGCTGAAACCCTTCCAGCTGGATCGCTTCGCCAGCGGACGAATGGTTGATGAAGGCGCGGCCTCGGGCGTGGCGCACTGACCCGGCCATTCATGTGCCATTCATGACGCGGGCGTATGATGGCAGCGACCAGGACGGCATTGGGCCGGTCTATGCGGGTACACCCCGGGGAGATGGTCTCATGAACATGCACAGTTACGCGTTTGGTTTTTTCCTTCTTGTCATCCTTCAAGCAGCCGGCTTTGCAGCCCGGGCCGACGAGGCGCCCGGCAGCAGCGAACAACGCGCCGCCTGCGATGCGCGCTGCCGGGAAGACTACCAGAACAATGCTTCCGCACTGCAGGCCTGTCTGCGGAACTGCGGTGCTATTGGCCCGGCCAGCCCATGCGGTGCCATTGCGCCCGTCCACGAAGCGACCCATACCGCGCAACAGGCGGGCGCCGGGGCTGGGCCCGCTGCAGCAGCGACAATCAACACCACCAGGAGCAACACGTTCAGGAATCAAGCAGGGACGGGTGATGCGACACCAGTGCAAGCAACAACGGTTAAAGGCAGCAAGAGTAACTCGGATAACCGCCAGGCCAGTCCGGCCGTTCCGCCGGCACCGGTAGAGAGTGCAAACCTGAATTTGAGCAAAAGCAATATTAACGCGAGCCCGCCTGAAGGTGAGGGTACGACCGAGGATTCCGACGGCGACCGCTGATCGAAAAACCGCGGCAGCGTTGGCGACGCGGAGGATTACGTCAGCCGCCTCAATGCCGCGGGAGTCCAGTTCGAGCAGGTGCTCGAAGGCTTGCAACGCCGGCGGAATCTGAACATCCACCCGCCGCAGTACATCCACGATGTGGGCCTGGCTGAAGTCGCCCGCATCCAGCCGGTCAGGGTTTGACCACCCCCAAGGTGGGCGTGGACGCGGGCACGGCTTCAGGGTTGAGGATCGATACCGTGGTTCCATCGATGAAGGCAGGGAGCAGCTCGATGATGTCCTGCCGCTGCACGGCGTTCAGCCTGTGTTGTAACTCCTCGTAGCTGAGCGCCTGGCCATACCACAACCAGTCACGCGCAAGGCGGCCCGCCAGTTCCGGGTTGCTCTGCACGGCGCTGACATGGCGGCCCAGCAAGTGATTGCGGGCTTCGTCCATTTCCTGCTGCGATGGCGGATTGGCCAGCAGCCCGGCCAGGGTCTCACGCAGCAGTTGCTTCATGGCCGGCAGTTTGTGGGGATCAACGCCGATACCGAGACTGATCCAGCCATTGCGGCCGTCGCTCTGGTAGCTGCTGTCGATGTAGTAGATCAGGCCCCTCTCGGCGATGGCTTTTTTGCCCAGGCGGCCCTCGTAGCCATGACTGAGTATGTACAGGGCCATTTGCCAGGCTGCCGCAGCGGGCTCGCCAGGTGCGGGTGCCCGCACCACGTAACCCAGTTGCTCCTGGGCCACGGCCACGGCAAGGGTGGATACGATGTCCATGGTTTGGCTGGCTCCCAAACCGGGTGGTGGAGTGAAGGCTGCCACGCCGAGGTCGCCCAAGCCGCGTTCAAGATCGCGCAGGGCCTGGTCCGAGTCGATGTCACCGCTGACGGTCAGCAGTAGGGGCGCCAGTGGCGTTTCGTGAGGCTCCGCTTTCAGGCTCAGGATATCGGTGAAATACTGTTCCATCACGGCGACCGGATCCATGTCATCGAGTTGGTCTGAGCCGCTCCACGGCAT
>DATDPS010000254.1:0-15515 GCA_035292625.1 Lysobacterales bacterium
CCTGTCGTCTGGCGCTGCCTGGCGGGCAGGCTTGCCTGCCTGGTCCGTCCGTCCATCGGCGCTGCGTGCAGGCCTGCCGCGCCGGCGGCTGTCCGCGCGCTCACCACCACGCGAACCGCCAGCGCCGGAACCCGGCCTGGCCTGTCTGCCCTGGGTTTGGCTTGTTGTCCGCGGCTGGCTGCCGGCCACCCGGTCCTTCTCGTCCGGCCGCGAAGCAGGCCTCTCTGCCGCTGGTGCCTCCGCCTTGACCTCCGAGCTTGCAAACAGGCGCGAGAAAAACTGCCCCAAGCGGCCACGAACCGGTTTTACCGGTATGGCCTGCGGCTGTTCGCGTTGCGGCGCGGGACGTGACGGGGTGATGGCGGAAACAGCCGGGCCCGCGGCGGGCCTGGCGGCCTTTTCCTGCTCGGCGAATGTTGCTGCTTCTTCTGGTTCATGCACGTGTGCATAGCTGGGTTCGTCGCTCATATCCGCGCTGCGCAAGCGCTCGATCTCGAACTTGGGCCGCTGCAGGTGCTCATTGGACAGGATCAGGATGGGCACGCCGTGACGCGCTTCGATACCATTCAGGTTCTTGCGTTTTTCATTCAGCAGGAAATTGGCCACCTGGGTGGGAGCCTGCACGATCACCTGTGCGGTGTGCTCCTTCATCGCCTCTTCTTCGAGCAGGCGAAGTATGGACAGCGCCAGTGATTCAACGCTGCGGATGGTGCCGTGCCCGTCACAGCGCGGGCAGGTTTCCTGGCTGGACTCACCCAGCGACGGCCGCAGCCGCTGCCGTGACATTTCCAGCAGCCCGAAGCGCGAGATGCGTCCGGTCTGGACCCGGGCCTTGTCGATTTGCAGGGCGGTTTTGAGCCGCTCCTCCACGTCCCGTTGATGCTTGCGATCCATCATGTCGATGAAATCGATCACGATCAGCCCGCCGAGATCGCGCAGGCGCAGTTGCCGGGCAATCTCGTCCGCCGCTTCCAGGTTGGTTTTGTACGCAGTGTCCTCGATGTCGGAGCCCTTGGTGGCGCGGGCCGAGTTGATATCGATGGACAACATGGCTTCGGTGTGATCGATCACCAGCGAGCCACCGGAGGGCAGGTGCACCGTGCGGGAAAACGCCGACTCGATCTGGCTTTCAATCTGGTAACGGCTGAACAAGGGCACATCGTCGGTATAGTGCTTGAGCTTGCGCACGTTTTGGGGCATGACGTCTTCAATGAACTTGCGCGCGTCCTGGTAGACTTTTTCATCATCCACCAGAATTTCACCGATCTCGTTGCGCAAGTGGTCGCGCAATGCGCGGATGAACAGGTTGCTCTCCTGGTAAATCAGGAAAGGCGCCTTGTTTTCCGTTGCGGCTTTGGCAATGGCATCCCACAACTGCAGCAGGTAGTCGAGGTCCCACTGCAGTTCGTTGGCTTCGCGGCCGACGCCCGCCGTGCGCACGATGACCCCCACGTTGTCCGGGGCGGTCACCTTCAGCAGCTGTTCACGCAAATCATCGCGTTCATCACCGCTGATGCGGCGAGACACTCCGCCGGCCTTGGGATTGGTCGGCATCAATACCAGGTATCGTCCGGCCAGGGAAATGTACGTGGTCAGCGCCGCACCTTTGTTGCCGCGCTCTTCCTTTTCCACCTGGACGATGATTTCCTGCCCTTCGCTGACCGCTTCCTTGACCGTCGCCTTGCCCGCCTTGTCGCGGGCGGATGGCTGGTAGGCCTCGGGGCAAATTTCCTTCAGCGGCAGGAAACCGTGGCGGGTCGAGCCGAAATCGACAAAACAGGCTTCCAGCGAGGGTTCGACGCGGGTGATGCGTCCTTTGTATACGTTGGATTTTTTCTGTTCGAGCGCGGGTACTTCGATATCCAGGTCAACCAGGGTCTGGCCATCTGCGATGGCCACACGCAACTCCTCAGGCTGAGTCGCGTTTATCAGCATTCTTAACATTTCATTTTTCCTCAGGCAACCTGGCCTGAACACGCGGCTATACCGGCCTCATTACGCCAGTATCACGCGATTCATGTACCGGGCGGCGAATGTTATGCCGCGCCAGGCTTGCCTATTCAGTAAGTATTAGCCGGCGGTGTAGCAGTTTGCCGGTCCGTCACAACCGCCTCGGGGCGGTCGCACAAATCTCAGTATCTGTTTGCCTGCATCAGGCACACGCCCCATCAAAACAGGGATTGCCGCTGCCGGGTGGTCCAGTCCCGCAACGCGCGTGCGCGCGAAACAGGCGTGTTCGGATAAACTAACCGGGCGGGGACCATAGTCCCGTTTGACCGGGCTGATGTGTTTCCAATGACGCTTGCCAATGCAATCGGCTGAGGTGACCGGAGGGACTGATGAGCTTGGTATTTCATCCAGCGCGGACTTCCGAAGGGCTGTAATATAACAGCCTTTTCCCCATCTATCAATGAGTTGCCCGTTGAATTCAGAGTCGATTAAAAAGACCAGCACACGACTGCTAAAGGTAGCCCAAGACCATACAGGGCAACGCCTGGACAACTTCCTGGCGAAGCACCTCAAAGGTGTGCCGAAGACGGCGGTTTACCGCATGATTCGTACGGGCCAGGTGCGCATCAACGGCGGAAGGTGTAAACCCGACCACAAGGTGCAGGCAGGCGACGAGGTGCGGATTCCCCCGGTGCGCGCGCTCGACAGTGGACCGGCCGCCGTCTCGGCCGCCGTTATCGGCCAGGTTCGTCATGCCATCCTGCACGAAGACGCACACTACCTCGTCATCAACAAGCCATCCGGCATGGCGGTTCACTCGGGCAGCAATCTGCCCTGGGGCCTGATTGACGCGGTGCGCCAGAGCAGGCCCAGCGAGTACGTGGAGCTGGCACACCGGATTGACCGTGAAACCAGCGGCTGCGTGGTGCTGGCCCGCAGCGGTCCGGCCCTGAAGCACCTTGCGGCCCAGTTCCGCGATGGCGACATCGTGAAAAAATACCTATGCCTGATGGATGGTCGCGTGAAGGAAGCGCGCGTCACGGTCGACGCGCCGGTACTCAAGATCCGTGGGGAACACCAACACGTAGTCGGCATCGACGAGGAAGGTAAAGATGCACTGACCCACTTCCGGCTGCTGCAAGCCTATAGCGACTGCAGTTACGTGGAAGCGGAACTGTTCACCGGCAGGACGCACCAGATTCGTGTTCACGCCGCACACCTGGGGATGCCGCTGGCGGGAGATGAGCGCTACTCCAGCCCTGCGGCTGTGAAAAAATGGAGGGCGCGGGGGCTTAATCGCCTGTTTCTGCATGCCCATCAACTGGGCTTTGAATCGATCACCGGCCAAACCATAAACTGCCATGCGCCGCTGCCGCCGGCCTTGCGCGAGGTGCTGGACAGGCTTGAGCGGTAAGGCCATGCGCACCCATCCGGGTGGGTCAATCACCTACAGCACACAGTGACATTCGGCGCTGGTGGTAGCCGGTGGGCTATGCTCTAATTCGCGCAATGTACCGTCCACTCGAAGCCTTTATTGGCCTGCGTTACCTGCGGGCCAAGAGGCGCAACCATTTCATCTCCTTCATCTCGCTGGTTTCCATGCTGGGGATTGCCCTTGGCGTGACCACGCTGATTACCGTGATTTCGGTCATGAACGGCTTCGAGAAAGAACTGCGCAGCCGCATCCTCGGGGCCATAGCCCACGCCACCATCCGCCCGGTTGGCGCTGAAATGACTGACTGGCGCAGCGTCATCAGCAGCGTAGAAGGCCATGCCGAAGTGCTCGGCGCGGCGCCCTACATTGAGGAGGGCGTGTGGTTGCAGGGGATTGAATCTTCCGGCGCCGTGATGCGCGGCATCGACCCGGCTTACGAGAAACGGGTTTCCGAGGTGGCTGAAAAAATGCTCACCGGCAGCATCGCCGATCTGCGGCCGGGGGAGTACGGCATCATCCTGGGAATCGGACTGGCTTCGGCCCTGCGCGTGGGGCCTGGTGACCGGGTTACGGTGATTGCGCCGCGCCTCAAGGCGACGCCGGTGGGCGCCAGCCCCCTGATGCGTCGCTTCACCGTGATGGGGGCTTTCGAGTTTGGCGAATATGAGAATGACTCCAGCCTGGCCCTGGTGCACATCGACGACGCGGCACGGTTGTTGCGCATGCCCGCAGGCAGCACGGGAGGGGTCAGGCTGAAATTGAACGACATGGACCAGTCATGGCGCGTAGCCCGCGACATCTCCGCTGAATTGCCCGGCCAGTACATCGTGCGCGACTGGACCCAGGAGCGCGGCAACCTGTTCCAGGCCGTGCGCACCGAGAAGACCGTTATGTGGGTCATTCTCTCCCTCATCATCGCCGTTGCGGCCTTCAACATCATCTCCATGCTGGTGATGGTGGTGACGGACAAGCAGGCGGATATCGCCATCCTCAAGACCATGGGAGCGAGGGCCGGGACCATCATGCGGATATTCATCATCCAGGGTAGCCTGATTGGCATCATCGGCACCGTGCTTGGGGTGGTCGGCGGCATCCTGTTGGCGCTGAACATCGGCCTGGTGGTGCCGTTTCTGGAACAGGTGTTCGGCTTCAGCCTGTTTCCGGCGGATATTTACTACATCACGGAATTGCCCTCGGAACTGCGCAGCGCCGATGTGTCCAAATTTGCCCTCATGTCACTGATCATGTCGCTGGTCTCCACCTTGTACCCCGCCTGGCGCGCTTCAGCCACCCATCCCGCCGAGGCCCTGCGCTATGAGTGAAAGCCGGCCACAAATGGCGCTGGAGGCGCGCGGTATCAGCAAGTCCTTCCAGCAGGGCAACAAGAAAATCGAGGTATTGAACGATGTCAGCCTGCAGCTAAAGTCTGGCCAGTCCCTGGCGATCGTCGGCGCTTCAGGGGCAGGCAAGAGCACCTTGCTGCACATCCTCGGCGGCCTGGACCGACCGGACAGTGGTGAAGTGCTGGTCGAGGGCAATTCCTTGTGGGCGCTCAGCGAAGCCGCGCGCGGCGCCATGCGCAATTCCACCATGGGCTTCATTTACCAGTTCCATCACCTGTTGCCCGAGTTCACCGCGGTGGAAAACGTCGCCATGCCCCTGCTCATCCGGGGCGAGTCCGCAGCGGCAGCCAGTCAGCGCGCCCGCATTCTGCTCGATCGAGTGGGCCTGGGGCAACGCTTCGACCACAAGCCCGGTGAGCTGTCCGGCGGCGAGCGCCAGCGGGCCGCGGTGGCGCGCGCCCTGGTGGGCGGACCGCGGGTGGTATTGGGCGACGAGCCCACCGGAAACCTGGATGAACGGACCGCCGATCATGTTTACAACCTGCTGCTGGAACTGAACCGGGAGCTGCAAACCAGCCTGTTGCTGGTCACGCATGACACGCGGCTGGCTGCACGCATGGACCAGCAGCTGGAACTGCACCTGGGGCAGGTTCGTTCCCTGACTTGACCGTGGGCCGGGCTGGCTGGCGTTTGCCTGCTGGCCTCAGCACGGGAGTCGTGCTGGCTCACCTGGTGTTCTTCTACGCGTTGCCCGCCTGGCCCGTGCTGTTATCACTCCTGCTCGTGCTGCTGTTCCAGCGCTCCTGGCTATTAGCCGCTGTCTGCCTTGGCCTGGCCTGGGCGAGTCTGATACTGCAGGGCCGGCTGGCAGACCGGCTGGACCCGGCCCTCAACGGCAGTACCCTGATGATTGAAGGGCGGGTGCTTGGCTTGCCGGTACATGGCCCTGAATTCACGCGCTTTCGATTTCAACCCCTCGCTGGTCCACTGGCCATTGCCCTGCCAAGCCAATTGCTCACGTACTGGTACCGCGACGCACCGCTCCTCCAGCCAGGCGAAACCTGGCGCCTGGAGCTCAGGCTCCGTCCGCCCTGGGGCCCGGTGAATTTTCACGGCAGCGACCGCGAGCGATGGCTGTTTGCCGAAGGCGTAGGCGGCCTCGCCACGGTACGTTCGGGTACTCGCTTGCAGGCGGCCCACTGGCTTCGTTCCGGCTGGGATGGATGGCGCCAGGCCGCGCGTTCACACATTGACCTGGCGGTGGCGGACGAACGCAACAGAAACATCGTCAGCGCCCTGGCCATCGCCGACAGCAGTGGCATGAGCACGCAGGACCGGAACATCCTGGCGGTGACCGGGACTGCGCATTTAATGGCCATTTCGGGCCTGCATATCGGCCTCGCCGCCTGGTTTGGCTTTTGGCTGGCACGGCTGCTGCTGCTGGCCATACCACTGCGCTGGGCCGCTGGTCAGACCCATGCACTGGCGCTGGCAGCCGGCCTGTTGCTGGCGGTGGTTTACGCTGGCCTGGCGGGATTTGGAACCGCGACCCTGCGCGCCTTGCTGATGTTGGCTGCCGGAGTACTGGTGTTGCTGACGCGGCGCCAGGTCCATCCCGGCCAGGCCCTGCTGCTGGCCCTGGCTGGCGTTTTCATGTTCGATCCTCCGGCCATCCTGGGCGCCGGTTTCTGGTTATCCTTCAGCGCGGTCGGCGTGCTGCTATTCATTTTCGCCGGCGGCGGCGCCGCACGGCTTGGCCGCTGGCGCGGACTGTTGCTGGCGCAGCTGGCCATCATGCTGGCGTTGATGCCGCTGTCGGCCTGGTGGTTTCAACAAGTCAGCGTTTCGGGTCTGGTGGTCAACCTGCTGGCCATTCCCTGGGTCAGCATGGTCGTGGTGCCCCTCGTGCTGCTGGGATTGATTCTCCTGCCGTTGGCGGACGGGCTTGGCGCGCTGGCATTTACCCTGGCCGGGCATGCATCCGGCGGACTGTTGCAGGGGCTGGACCTGGCGGCCGGCCTGCCGCACGCCTCACTGACGCTGCACCAGCCCTCATTGTGGCAACTGGGCATCGCCTCCCTGGGCGCGCTGTTGCTGCTGTTGCCGCGCGGCTTGCCCCACCGCTGGCTGGGGCTGCCGTTGCTATTGCCGTTATTCATGGCGTCGCCATCACCGCCTGAAAACCAGTTGCGGCTGGATATACTGGACGTGGGGCAGGGCACGGCTTTGTTGGTGAATTCCTCCCGGCACCTGCTGGTGTATGACAGCGGGCCAGGCGACGGCGTGGAGTTCGACCTGGTCAGGCAGGTGATCTTGCCGGCCATTGTGCATTCCGGGCATCGTACACCCGACCGCATCGTGATCAGCCACGGCGATCTGGACCATGCCGGCGGGATGCGCCGTCTGTTGCAAACCTACCCGGCAGCCGTGGTGCATGGCAACCTGCCACGGCCGGTGGCCGGGGTGCGCCCCTGCCATGATGCCTTGCGCTGGGAGTGGGATGGCATCGGCTTCCAGGTTTTACACCCATCCAGCCATTTGCCATATTTGGGTAATGACAGCTCCTGTGTGCTCAGCATCGGCACCGGTAACTATTCCGTCCTGCTGCCGGGCGACGTCACGGAGGCCGTGGAAAGTCGCCTGGTAAAAACCGGTCTGGCCGGCGGCGGCATGCTGCTGGTGCCGCACCATGGCAGCAAGACCTCTTCATCGAGCGCATTCCTGCGCGCACTGCAACCATCGATCGCAGTGGCCACTGCCGGCGTTGGCAACCGTTTTGGCTTCCCGCGCCCCGAGGTGCGGCAGCGCTATCGCGATGCTGGCATCACCTTCTGGTCAACAGATGAGTGCGGCGGCATTCGCCTGCTCATCAATGGGGACGGGCGAGTGCATGCGCAAAGCGCCCGCGTGGTCAAATCCGCGCCATGGCGCTGGCCAGCTGGCGCATCCTGCCCCTGAGGCCCTTGCGTGATGGCCTCAACCAGGTGGCGCATGTATCATTCGCTGTGCCCGCATCACAAGGAGTTAACCAGCGTGCTAGAAATGATTTATGCCGGCGGCTGGCTGATGGTGCCGATCATTTTGTGTTCGATCCTGGCCGTGACCATTATCGCCGAGCGCTTCTGGACTTTGCGCCGTGGTAACGTCACTCCGTCGCACGTGGCCGACCAGGTGCAGGAGTGGGCGGCACGCCACGAGCTGGACAAGCGGCACATAGAGCAGTTGCGGCAGAGCTCGGCACTGGGGCGGATTTTGGCGGCCGCTCTGGCCAACCGGCACCGGCCCAGGGAGTTGATCAAGGAGTCGGTGGAGGATACCGGGCGCCACGTGGTGCATGAACTCGAACGGTTTCTCAATACACTGGGAACCATCGCCGGCATTTCGCCCTTGCTTGGTTTGCTGGGCACGGTTATCGGCATGATCAAGGTGTTTGCAGCCATCGTCGCCGTTGGCGTGGGTGACGCCAATGCACTGGCCGGCGGCATCTCCCAGGCACTGATCACCACGGCCGCCGGCCTGACCGTCGCCATTCCCAGCTATTTTTTTTACCGTTATTTCAAGGGCCGGGTTGACCAGTACGTCGTATCCATGGAAGAGCAGGCCATCAACCTGATCGAAGCCATCGAGCGCGGCAACGTGGCGCAACTCTCTTCGCGCGTGCCGGGTGGCTGAACCGTGAACCTGCGTCATCGCCTTCAGGAAGAGCCAACCATCGACCTCACTTCGCTGATCGACGTGGTCTTCCTGCTGCTGCTTTTTTTCATGGTGAGCACCACTTTTGAACGGCCAGCGGCGCTGAAAATCAAACTGCCCGAGGCCAGCTCCATGGAAGCGGCGACTGACAGGCCGGACCGCCTGGAATTGGTAATCGATGCGCAAGGCCGCCTGTACCTCAACGACCAGCAACTGGTCGATGGCCGGGTGGAGACGATCAAGGCCGCTTTCACCCAGCAGGCCGGGACCAATCGCAGCCTGCCGCTGCTGTTGCGTGCCGATCGCGAGACGCCTCATCACTTCGTTGTAACTGCCATGGACGCGGCAGCCCAATTGGGCTTTGTCAACCTGTCGATCGCTACCAACCGCGCCGACGGAACTTCCGAATGACTGCTGCCATGACGCCGTCGCTGGCAATTTACCGGCGGCTTTGGAGTTACACGCGGCGTTATTGGCCCATGTTCCTGCTCGGATTGCTGGGAGTCAGTGTGGACGCAGGCATGCAGGCGGCCTTCGTGAAATTCATGGAGCCCCTGATCGACCGCGTCTTTGTCGGCAAGGACTCCACTTTTGGCTTGTGGCTGGCGGGTGTCATCGCCCTGATCAGTGTCATGCGCATCATCGGTAACTTTGCCGGAGTTTATGGCATGGAGTGGGTGGGCAGGAAAGTCGTTGCCGACCTGCGGCATGAATTGTTTAGCCAGTACGTCGCTTTGCCCGCGGCGTTTTATAACCAGTTCAGCGCCGGTCAGCTGATTTCCAAGCTGGCCTACAACAGCGAGCAAGTGGCGCATGCTGCAACCAAGTCGGTGGTATCAGCCTTTCGCGACATCGTGCTGGTGCTGCTTCTGCTCGGCGTCATGGTAACAACCAACGTGAAACTGACCCTGGTCATGCTGCTGCTGGTACCCATGATCGGTCTGCTCGTGACCTTCATCAGCAAACGCTTTCGCAAAGTCAGTCACCGCATTCAGGACTCCATGGGCAATGTTTCGCACGTGACCGAGGAAGCAGTGACCGGGCATCTCGTGGTCAAGGTCTTCCGTGGCCAGGATGCCGAGATCAGCCGTTTCGATGCAGTCAACGAGAAAACCCGGCGCCTGCACATGCGCATGGAAGTGACTCACCTGACGGGTTCTTCCATGGTCCAGTTCGCCGCCGGCCTGGCGATCGTTCTGCTGATGATCATTGCCACCCGGCCGGATATGCTCAACGGGATTTCCGCCGGTACGTTCACCACGGTTTTCTGGGCCATGGTGGGAACAATACCTCCCCTGAAGCGGCTGACCACCGTGCAGTCCCAGGTGCAAAAGGGCATCGCGGCCGCCGACAGCATATTCCAGGTGATCGACCTCGAACCGGAGCGGGATACGGGCAGCTATTCGACAGAACGCGTGCGTGGGGAACTGGAATTCCGCAACGTGGGTTTCAGCTACCCGGGCAGCACGATCCCGGTCTTGCACGACATCAGCTTCAAGGTGGCCGCCGGCAGTGTAACCGCGCTGGTGGGTCATTCCGGGAGCGGCAAGACAACCCTGGCCGGACTGCTGCCGCGTTTCTATCCCTACAGCAGCGGCCATGTTCTGCTGGATGGCGTGGAGTTGCAGGAATACCGGCTGGACAACCTGCGCAGCCAGATTGCCCTGGTAAGCCAGGACGTGGTGCTGTTCAACGACAGCGTCGCCGGCAACATTGCCTACGGTGCACTGGCCGGGGCGAGCCGCGAGTCCATTGAACGGTCGGCCCTGGCGGCCCACGCCATGGAGTTCATCGAACGTCTGCCGCAGAAACTCGACACCCTGGTGGGCGAAAATGGCGCCTTGCTTTCCGGCGGACAGAGGCAGCGCCTGGCGATCGCGCGCGCC
Source organism: Lysobacterales bacterium (assembly GCA_035292625.1). Lineage (GTDB taxonomy): Bacteria > Pseudomonadota > Gammaproteobacteria > Xanthomonadales > SZUA-36 > SHZL01. Next base: position 10,308 of record DATDPS010000254.1, read on the forward strand.
TTGCTCAAAAATGCGCCCATCCTGATCCTGGACGAAGCCACCTCGGCGTTGGACAGCGAATCTGAACGGGTCATCCAGGAGGCCCTGGCCGAAGTGATGAAGCACCGCACGACGCTGGTCATTGCCCACCGGCTGTCAACCATTGAAAATGCCGACCAGGTGATCGTGCTGGAAAATGGCCGGGTGGTCGAGGCGGGCACGCACCGTGAACTGCTGCGCGGTGGCCAGGTTTATGCCAACCTCTATCACACCCAGTTCGGGCTGGAAAAACCAGGCCATGCGGCACCGTCTTGAGACCTGGCTGAACCGGATCTGGTATGGCGGGGAAGAAGCTCCAGCCTGGCTGAAAGCCCTGGTGCCACTGTATCGAATTGGCTACCTGCTGGACCGGCTGGTAAAGCGGCGCCAACAGCCCGCGGCGCTGCGTGGCCGTGCCATCGTGGTAGTCGGCAACCTGAGCGTTGGCGGCAGCGGCAAAACGCCGCTGGTCATTCGCCTGTGCCGCGTTCTGCAACAAGCCGGGTTGAAACCCGGTGTGGTGAGCCGCGGCTACGGCAGAAAACGAGGCGGCATGGTTGAAGTCACCCGTGAGTCCGATGCTTTGAATACCGGCGACGAACCCCTGGTCATCGCCCGCCGCAGCGGCGTGCCGGTGGTCGTGGCGGCAGATCGTTGCTCTGCGGCAGTATTACTGTTCCAGCGCGGAGTGGACGTCGTGATTGCCGACGATGGCCTGCAACACCACCGTTTGCCGCGCCGCGTGGAAATTTGCGTGGTTGACGGCGAGCGTGATTTCGGCAACGGGCGATTGCTGCCCGCCGGCCCCTTGCGTGAACCACTGAAGCGATTGCCCGAGTTCGATTTCGTGATCGTCAATGCCGGCAGTAAACCGGTCACGGAGACCGCCAACACCGTGCGCATGAACCTGGTACCCGGCTTGCTCTATGCGCTGGAAGGTGATGAGAGCTGGCGCCTGACGCAATTTGTCGGCTGCCGCGTCAACGCCGTGGCCGGGATCGGCAACCCGGAACGTTTTTTCCGCACTCTGCAACATGCCGGCCTGCAGGTGCTCCCCCATGTTTTTCCCGACCACCACGGGTTCACGCGGGCGGATTTTGCACGGCTGGAGCCAGGAATACCGGTGATCATGACTGAAAAGGACGCGGTAAAATGTCGCGGGATGGGGCTGGAAAACGCCTGGTATCTCGCGGTCGAGGCCAGCCTCCCATCGGCCTGGGAGTCCGCGCTACTGAGCAAACTTTCAGCCGCGCTGCCAGGGGAGACCCTGCGTCCGTGAACGTCGCATACCACATCGTAATTCCGGCCCGCATGGCAGCGGAACGCCTGCCCGGAAAACCCTTGGCCGAAGTGGCCGGGCGCAGCCTGCTCGAGCACGTCTGGCGGCAGGCCTTGAAGTCTGCGGCGCAAACCGTGGTCATTGCCACCGATGACGAGCGCATCCGCATTGTTGCCCGGGAATTTGGCGCGCAGGTGGTGATGACATCGCTGCAACACCCCAGCGGCAGCGACCGGAGCGCAGAATGTGTCACCTCAATGGGCTGGCCACCAGAGACTGTAATCGTCAACCTGCAGGGCGATGAACCGCTGATGCCGCCGGAGTGCCTGGACCAGGTCGCACGGCTGTTGGCATCGGACGAATCGGCCCAGGCGGCCAGCCTTTACTGGCCGCTGGACAATAGCAGCGATATCCGCGACCCCAATGTCGTCAAGCTCGTGACCGCGCCGGATGGGACCGCTTTGCTGTTCAGCCGGTCGGTGATTCCGTATCCGCGTGCCTGGGGCAGCCTGGCATCGGCGCTTGAAGCCGGGGTGCGCTGGAAACGCCATATCGGCCTGTACGCCTATCGCGCGGCAAGCCTGCAGGCATTTTCGCAACACCCACCAACCTTGCTGGAGCAGGCCGAAAAACTCGAACAACTGCGCATACTGGAAACGGGTGGACGCATGGTCATGGCCGAAGCCTGCCTCTTCGTCCCGCCGGGAGTCGACACACCCGAAGACCTGGAGCGTGTTCGCCGTTTAATAAAGTAAATCATTATGTATACTATGTATAATACTGATTTATATATGTAAAATATCTGAACCGTGCCCCATAAAGAAATCACCAAAGCATTCGACGGCAAAGCTTTTGCCGCGCGCCTGCCCACACGGCCGGGTGTGTACCTGATGCGCGATGAGGCTGGCCAGGCCCTGTATGTCGGCAAGGCGCGCAACCTGCGCAAGCGCGTGGGCAGCTATTTTGATATGCGGCCCAAGATCGAACGCATCATGCGCATGGTGGCGCGTATCCAGTCGATCGAAATCAGCATCACCCGCAGTGAAGGCGAGGCCTTGCTGCTGGAAAACGAGTGGATCAAGTCGCTCATGCCGCGCTACAACATCTTGCTGCGGGATGACAAATCCTATCCCTGGGTGCTGATCAGCAGCGGACACGAATTCCCACGCATTGCTTTTCATCGCGGCCAGCGTAACCGGGCCCACCGGTATTTTGGACCTTACCCCTCGGCCAGTTCGGTGCGCGAAAGCATCGACCTGATTCAAAAATTGTTTCGCCTGCGTAATTGCGAAGACAGCTACTTCGCGCATCGAAAACGCCCTTGCCTGCAATACCAGATCCGGCGCTGCACCGCTCCCTGTGTGGGCCTTGTCGATGCAGGGGAATATGCCGAGCAGGTCAATGACGCGACTCTGTTTCTCGAGGGCAAGGATCAAAAAATCATTGACCGCCTGATACGGCGCATGGAGCGGGCCGCTGGCGAACAGGACTACGAAATGGCAGCGGTCTATCGCGACCAGATCAACACCCTGAAACAAATTCAGGCACAGCAGCTCGTTGCTGGCGGCAACGGCAACCTGGACTTCATCGCCGTGGCCCAGGAGCAGGGCAGGAGTTGCGTTCAGGTCGTCACTTACCGGAACGGCCGTAACCTGGGACAGCGCAGTTTTTTTCCCGGCCAGACCGAGCAACACGAACCGGCCGAAGTGCTCGATGCGTTTCTTGGCCAGTATTACCAGGAACGCGTCCCGCCCCCGCAACTGGTGATTTCGCACCCGGTTGAAAACCTGGAGACGCTGCAGGTGGCATTCTCCCTGAACGCGGGGCGCAAGGTGGAAATCCAGTCCCGGCCGCGCGGCGACCGGCGTAAAGTGCTGCAATTGGCGGCGCAGAATGCCCGATCATCACTTGAGCTGCGCCTGGCGGGGCAGGCCAATATCACGCGCCAGTTCGAGTCTTTGCAAAACCTGCTGGGGCTGGAAGAACTGCCGGGCTTTATCGAGTGTTTTGACATATCGCACACGGCCGGCAACCTTGCTGTCGGCGCCTGCGTTGCGTTTGATGGCAATGGCCCGGTCAAGTCGCGCTACCGCCGTTACAACCTCAAGGACATCACCCCGGGCGATGACTACGCGGCGATGAAACAGGTGCTGCAACGGCGCTATGCCCGCGTGCAGGCAGAAGAGGGCAGCTTACCCGACGTGGTGCTCATCGACGGCGGCAAAGGCCAGCTGCAACAGGCCATCGAAGTCATGGCCGAACTGGGACTGGCGGGTATTCCACTGGTCGGTATCGCCAAGGGCCCGTCGCGACGGCCGGGATACGAGGAGTGGGTCCGGCCCGCGCCAGAGCCAAGCCTTCACCCCGGACCGGCGTCGCCGGCTTCCCACCTGGCGCAGCAAGTGCGGGACGAGGCGCACCGCTTCGCCATCACCGGGCATCGCGGCCGCCGCAACAAGGCCGCCACCCACTCCATCCTGGAGGACATTCCGGGTGTCGGTCCCAGGCGGCGCAGGCATCTGCTCAATCACTTTGGCGGTCTGCAGGGCGTGAGCCGGGCCGGTGTGGAAGCGCTGGCCAGCGTGCCGGGAATCAGCCGCCTGCTGGCTGAGCTGATCTTCAAATCGCTGCATTGACGCGACGCAGCGCGATGTCTTTATCGACTGCACTCTGCAATAATGAATAGCCTCCTGTTAAACCCGGCCAGTAACTGATGAACCTGACTTCTCCGACCCTTCTGACCTTGCTGCGCATCGCACTGGTTCCGGTCCTGGTACTGTTTTTCTACCTGCCGTTTGCCTGGTCCAACCAGGCCTGCGCGGTGGTGTTCGTGCTCGCGGCCGTGACCGACTGGGCTGACGGTTATCTCGCCCGGCGCATGGGGCAAATGTCGCGTTTCGGCGCTTTTCTCGACCCGGTGGCAGACAAGATCATGGTCGCGACCGCCTTGATCCTGCTGGTCCAGCGGCAGGAAACTTTCGCGGCAATTTTTGCCCTGGCCGCAGCTGTCATCATCGGCCGCGAAATCACCATATCGGCTTTGCGCGAGTGGTTGTCGGAAGTGGGGGGCAGGGCCCTGGTCAATGTCTCCTGGGTAGGCAAGCTGAAAACCGGCTTCCAGATGACCGCGATCGGCTTTCTGCTTTACCACGACCCCATGGGCTGGATCCCTATCGCCCTGATTGGTGAATTGTTGCTCTACACCGCGGCAGCGCTGACGCTTTGGTCGATGTGGATTTACCTGCAGGCCGCCTGGCCGATCATCAGTGATTCCCGCCACCACGAACACTATGCACAAGGTGAAAACAGCGCCAGCGCAAAGGCGCCGGACGCGCCTGGCGGCGAAGCGGACTGAGGCCTGTTGCCGATGAGTGCCATTACCCCGCGCCGGGAAACTCCGCTGGTTCGCATCGGCAGGGTATTGCTGGGCGGCCAACAAGCGGTCGTCGTGCAATCCATGACCAATACCGACACGGCCGATGCTGCCGCGACTGCCCGCCAGGTGGCGGAACTGGCGCGTGCGGGTTCCGAGCTGGTGCGCATCACTGTCAACACTCTCAAGGCTGCCCGGGCCGTGCCCGACATCGTGCGTCGCCTCGAGATGATGGGCTGCGACGTGCCCCTGATCGGCGACTTCCACTACAACGGCCACCAGTTGCTGACTGCAGTGCCCGAATGCGCGCGCCTGTTGCACAAGTACCGCATCAATCCCGGTAACGTGGGTTTTGGCCGCAAGCGGGATGAGCAATTTGCCACCATCATCGAACTGGCCATCGAGCACGACAAACCGGTGCGGATCGGGGTCAATTGGGGCAGCCTGGACAGTGGCCTGCTGGCGCGTCTGATGGATGAAAATGCCGCCAGGCCGGAGCCACTGGAAGCCCGCCTGGTCATGCGCGAGGCGCTGATCC
>DATDPS010000255.1:0-19657 GCA_035292625.1 Lysobacterales bacterium
CTGTTGTGTCTGATTACCTGCGTGCCGATATCGAACTTCTGTCCCGGCTGCTGCAGCGCGACCTGGGCTTTTGGCTGGCTGACTGAATATTGGCCCTGTGCCACTTGCGGCTCAGCTTAGCTCGAGGAATCCGCATGGACACACCTCGACACACTTGCCGCATTCCACGCAATTATCAAGCGTCAGCGTGAAGTACATCCCAGGTTCAACTTCTTCGAGCCGGCTAAAGCACCCCAGGGTGCAAAACATCGAGCACTGCCCACAGCCGAGGCAGGCGCCACAGGAGAAGCACCGTTCCACTTCCGACAGGAATGCTGCTTCGGTAATCCTGCCGCTGACTTCCGCGGATGCCGAAGTGATGCGTTCCACTACCGGAAGCCGGGGTGGCCTGGTCGCTGCGCTGTGAGCCTTTGAATCGAATTTAACCCGGTCAGGCCCGATCGAGGCACTTGCCATCACTGTCGCCGCATCGTCTTCAAGTCCACGGAGCTTCTGGTGCAGTTTCTCGGCAGCCCGCCGGCCCTGCACGATGGCATTCCCGGCAATCCCCAGGCCCAGCACATCACCACCTGCCAGCACACTTTCCTCAATGGCGCTGCCGTCATGGACCTGGAGGAAAGGCCCTTCGTGTTCGAGAGCTTCAAAGCCATCGATGACCGGGGATTGGGATACCGCGGCAATCAGCGAGTCCGCCGGTAACATGAACTCGCTATCGGCAAGCGCTACGGGTTGTCTTCGGCCTGACTGGTCCGGCTCACCCAGCTCCATGCGGCACGCGGTGATGCCTGACAATGTTCCATCGGCTGAGCGATCCACGCGCACAAGCGCAGCCAGTAGAATCAGGTTGACGCCTTCTTCCAGTGCGTCCTCTACTTCAACCTGTATTGCCGGCATCTCCTCCCGTGAACGCCGGTAAACGATCGTCACCTCCGCTCCGCTCCGCCTGGCGCTGCGGGCCGCGTCCATCGCCGTATTCCCTCCGCCGATGACCAGCACCCGCGAACCAAGATGGACCTCAACGCCACTGTTCACTGCTGCGAGATAGTGTGTGCCGAGCCAAACCGAAGGTCCCGCTTCACCGGGAATGCCCATGGACCGGCCCATCTGCGCACCCAGTCCCAGGTAGATGGCCGCGTGCCGCGAGCGGAGTTCATCCAGGCCGGGCTCGCGGCCAATGCGCACACCCAGTTTCAGCTCCACGCCCAAGTCCAGGATACGAGTGATCTCGGCATCCAGCACATGCTGCGGCAGGCGGAACTCGGGAACGCCGTAACGCAGCATTCCACCGGCCTTGGCCTTCTCTTCGTACACCGTAACGCGATAGCCGCGGCGCGCCATCTGGTAAGCAAACGAAAGCCCGGACGGTCCAGCGCCGACGACACCAATCCACTCCCCGTGGGTGCCGTCATGGAGCCGTTCAAGTTCCAGCCCCTGGTCGATGGCATAGTCGCCAAGAAACCGCTCCATCGCGTTGATTGACAGGGGTTCGTCAAGCTCCGCGCGATTGCAGTGCTGCTCACAGGGGTGTGGGCAGATGCGGCCCAGGCAGCTGGGGAAAGGATTGACATCCGTGATGACCCGCCAGGCACGGGCATAAGCTTCGTTTCGCGTAATTCCCGTTTGCTGGCGTTGAGCCACCAGGCCGATCCACTGGCGGATATCACCGCAATTCGGACAGCTGGCCTGGCACGGCGCGGTCTTCTTGACCTGCTTTGGCCGGTAAGCCGGCGTAATGCGGTCCGCACCGGGTGGCGGAATTTCACCTGGTCGTTTCATCTCTTCATTCACAGGTGAATTTCCCGGTGATGGGAGAGTTCGGCGTTGAGATCGCGAATCCGATGAGACATAGTCTGGAGCAGATTCACGGCCAGCAAAGGATCCTCGCCGATGCGCCTGAGCAGAGTTTTCTTGTCGACCTTGAGCGCGCGCGACTCACCCACCGAGCGCACGGTGGCCGATCGAAGCTCGTGCTCGAAAACGGCCATTTCACCGAAGAAATCACCCGCCTTGAGAAAAGCCAGGTGCTGCTCCCCATGCTCGGCCGATTGCACAACTTCCACCTGGCCAGCCTGGACAACATACATGCAGTCGCCCATTTCACCCTGGCGCACAATGGTTTCGCCATCCCGGTAGACCGTGCCGAGGGCGCTGCTCATGGACCTTCGACCCCCTTGCGTCCAGCACCCGAGGGCAGCAGTCCGGCCGCCGCCTGCATGATCATGTTGCCTGCAAACCCCGGGTGCAGCGCATCGCGGCAAATATCTGTGTAGGGCGCACTTCCAGTGAACATGTTCCACAGCAGCGAACTCATGTGCGGCCGGCGCGAGGGCAATTCCTGCTCGCGCCGGGCCATGCGGTACATGATCCGCCGCAGGAAGCGGAATCGTTTGAAGATGGCCGTGGTTCCGAACATGACTTTGCCGATCGCATTATCCTGCTCGATCCTGCGACAGGCCGGCCAGAAATGCCGGGCGAATGCAGCTTTCGAAACGCCGTGAAAAATGGCGGTGCTGGCGGCCGCTTTCCCCGTTCTTAAGGCAGCGCCTATGCCATCCTTGTACAGGCGGGTAACTCCGCTGTCGCCGATGAGTACAATGCGATCGGCGTATGGGCGGGAGCGTGCGCCCAGGTTGAGCAGCGGTGAGCAACTGCATACGCAGGGTGTGGCATCCGTGGGGAAACACGCGCGCACTACGGGGTCCAGGAGAAATTCCGTAACCAGTTTCTGGTCCAGGTCATCACCCACCATGACCACGGTCACAAACTGTCCTTTTGGAATAATTGCGGCAAATTCCAGCCGCGGAATGGTCAGCAGGAATACGTGCACGGCATCACCCAGAATGCGGGAAATTTCCCGTTCGCTGGAGCGGTACTCGCAAACGTAAGCACGGGTTGTGTCCGGGGGGAAGAGTGGCTCTGGCAGCCGGCCCAGCAGCTTGATGAAGTTGCTGTTGACGCCGCTGGCCACGGTTACGAGGTCGTAACGGGTCGCTGCACCGTCCGGGGAGATCAACCAGGGAAAGCCTTCACGCCAGTCCACGCCGGTAATCAGTTTGCGCACCACCTGTGCACCGAGCCCGGTGGCCATGCCTTGCAAATAGCCATCGAAGCTTTCCCACGGAGCATCGCCGCCTTCACGCGGCCCATTACCCCGGTAGAGGGCTGCTATTCGTTGCTCTCCGGCCGTGCTCTGGATAGCGACGCTGCCGACATCCATGTGCACTACATAGGATTCGATGCCACGCTGCACGACCTGTTGCGGCAGATTGATTCCCTCTGCGGCCAGGATTTGAACCAGGGATTCGGAAATAACACCACCACAATGATTGCAGCCCGCTGGTCCGCAGCGGCTGAAAGATCGCGGTTCAAAGATGTCAACCGCGATGTCCAGGTCGATGGACCGGGCCATCTTGAGCAGAAAATAGGCAAAAAACGAACCTGCCGGCCCGCCGCCAACGACCGCGATACGCGACCCATCCGTCAGTGTGAATCCAGCTTTTTCATCGGTGGAGAAGGATGAAAGGGAGTCCGCAACGGATGGTTGCGCAGAGAGTCGCATGTTTGTCCTCTTGGCGGTATCCTTGGCTACGTCATTACAGGTTTCTCGAAAAGTTTTGAAGACATCAGCAGGAAAAATCAAGGGAAATATGCACCAGAAATGCGCCTGATCAAGCAAAGGGCAGAAATCGGTGCATCTCTCCCGGTCATCTGGTCGATATTGGCAGACTTCGGTGGGGTGGCGGGGTGGGCGCCTTACATGAAGCATTCGGCATTAATCGGGGAGCAGAAGGCCGGGGTGGGCACGCGCCGCGAACTGCGCCATGCCTGGGGCTTCCGCTTGCAGGAGTCCGTTACGGAGTGGACCGATGGCCGAAGCTTCTCATTTGACGTGGTGCAGGCGCCTTATCCCATGAAAGATGTGAAGGAGTCCTGGCTGATCGAGCATGTCAATGGCCAGACCATCGTTGCCACCTCCGTGGAATACGCCATGCGTTTGGGTATCCTGGGCGCGGCGCTTGACGCAATACTGGTCCGGCACATCGTTCGGCGTGAAATGCGCGCCGGCCTTCGCGGTTTGAAGGAGCATGCCGAGGGCCAGGTCAGGCAAAACATCCTGGCTGACGAAACGCGGTGATCGTTTGATCGGGAGGCTGAAGCTTTCCTTTATTGGCCGGTTTTCAGCAACAAGCGGTCGATGTGATGCGCCAGGCGGTGTGCCAGGGCCGGCGCAACGGGTGGAGCATTGCGAAAAAACGTTTGCGATACAAGGCCCAGAATCCTCCCGGGTCCTGGGTTTCCACGTGCGCAATACGGCTGTGCGGGTGTTCCATGAAATAGCGGCCCACCTGGTCGTGCGCATTGCCGATGCCGCCGGGAACCACCTCGTCGGAAAGCAGCAGCAGGCGGGCATTCTCGATGGCGCCACAGGCCAGGACGTAGTGGCGGGCGCGTACGATCAGGCGGTGACCCTGCAGGGAGAGAGCGGGCCGCGAAAGAAGTGATCTGCCGTGCATGCTCGTCGGTGTGCATGGCGACCAGGTTGGCGTGGAGGAAAATGCGTACGCGGGAAGACGCTAGCAGGTCCTCGCTCTGGCTGCTGCTGAAGCGCTCGCGCAGGGTATCAAAGCGCCAGAAGGTGGTTGAGATCTCCGTGGGATCGAAGTCGATTGGATTCAGGCCCAGTTTTTGCCACAAGGCAGCGCTGTAGTCGAACTCAACCAGTTGCAGTGAATCGTGCGCCAGACGATACCAGGGATCGAGATCAGCTCGGCTTATGGGCCAACCGCTGTCATGCCAGACCTAGTGTGCGAGGATTCATTGGTCCAAAACTGGCAATCATACCCGCAGATCGAAAGCAGGCGGCTTGACCGAATATATTTTAGTATTGAATGAAATAGGGGAGCAATGGCACGAACGAATGCCAGTCTGCTCAGTTTAGTCCCGGATATCTCGAACCGATTGAGTTATCAGCAACATCTTGGGTTTGCGCGTCACCCCGCACAATCCAGTTTGCAGCTGCAATAAACCGACGATATGAGCTGGATGGCATTGACCTTGATACCTTGAAAACAAAGCTTTTACATCTTAATCCTCGGCACTGGTTCAACGACGAGGCGGTCAAGCGCATCTACAGGAATGCCAGTGTGTTGCTGAGCGGGAAAGCGGTCGCTGGATTGTTGAGCCTGGTTTATGTTTCACTGGCGGCCCATGCTCTGGGCGCTGCCAATTTTGGTGTCCTGGTGCTGGTGAATGTATATACGCTGTCGATGGCTGCAATACTCACCGTCCAGGGCCGCAACGCCCTGGTTCGCTATGCTGCACTATGCCTGGCCGAAAATTCCAGGGAAGATCTCAGCAAGCTGCTCAGCTTCATATTGCTCGTTGAACTCGGATTCGGAAGCCTGGCAATCGTGGTCACGGCGATACTGGCACCCTACGCGGCCGGGAAATTTTCCTGGCCTGCGGAAGCGTTGCCAGTCATCGTGTGGTACAGCCTGGCCTGTGTTTCCATGATGCACTCGATGCCCGCAGGCGTGCTCTACGTGTTCAGGCGCATCAAGTTGTTGTCCGTGCAACAGGCGATGGGACCACTGGTCCGCCTGCTTGGTGCACTCATAGCGTACGCGTTGGATGCAGGGCTCGTTGGCTTCCTTTGGGCCTGGTTGGTGGGCACTCTGGCTGAAGCGGGAACGCAGTGGTTTTTCGGTTTGCGAGAACTCTCGAGGCAAGGTCTGCTGGCTGGCCTGTTGAAATGGCCTGAGGAGGTTACTCGCCAACACCAAGGGATCTGGCGGTTTATTCTTGCCAACAAGATGGATATTTCACTTGACGTGCTTGGCAGCCGCGCGCCGGCGCTTGCGGTGGGTTGGGTCCTTGGTCCGGCTGCCACCGGTCTTTACCAGGTTGCGCTCAGAATCGGCATGATACTGGCGCAACCTGTATTGTTGATCGGCCAACCGCTATATCCGGAATTATCACAGTTGGTGGCGGAGAAAAAATTCGGACAAGTCAGTCGGGTGGTGCTCCGCACCGCGCTTATAGCAACCATGATTGGCCTGGCTGTGCTGCTCATCCTGGGGCTGTTTGGCGGCAACATTCTGGCCCTGATAGGCGGGGCGGATTTTGCGGCTGCCTATTGGGTGCTGATTCTGATCGCTGTCGCTCGCACGATACATTTGTTCGGTTTCCCTCTCGCCTCTGCCATCGTGGCCTGCGGTAAACCTGCCACGGTGTTGAAAGTGAACCTGTTCAGCACGCTGCTGCTGTTGCCGGTTTTGCTCACCCTCTTGTATGCCTTTGAACTGCCCGGCGTGGGTGTGCATGCAGTTTTGTTTGCCGTGGTCACCGTGACCTGGATGGCCGTGGTGTACCGACGGCATATCGCCAGTCAGCAATTGCCTGAATAGGGTAACCACAGATGCGCATCTTCTATTTGATCAACGGATTCAACGGCGGTGGCGCGGCGTTTCCCATCCCCGAACTGGTTGGTCTGATGCGCACAGGTGGACACGAGGTAAAAGTGTACGGGCTGATGATGCAGGACGGAAAAGCCTGCGCAACACTCGAGAAGGCGGGGATTAGCCATGAAATTCTCGGCCAGGGTAAGTGGAATTTCCTGGGGTCTTGCTGGCGGTTGATCCGCAGCCTTCGACGCGAATCCCCGGACCTGATCTGGACGTCCCTAACGCGCGCGACGCTGTTCGGACAGCTGGCGGGAAAAACGCTCGGCATTCCCGTGGTGAGCTGGCAACACAACGCATTTTTGAAGCGTTCCAATCTCTTCCTGTTGCGCATGACAAAGAGGCTCAGCTGGCAGTGGGTGACGGATTCCGCAAACGTCAGAGAATTTGCTATCAACGAGCTTGGCGTCCCACCTGACAAAATAAGCATCTGGCCAATGTTTCATACGCTTCCTGGCTCACCTATATCTCGTCCCTGGCCTGGTGCCGGCCCGATTCGGATAGGCAGTCTGGGCAGAGTGCATGCCAACAAGAGGTATGAAGTTCTCATTCAGGTTGCGGCAAGGATGCAGAACGATTACCCGGAACTGTCAAGCTGCATCGAGTTCGTGGTCGGTGGTGACGGGCCGGAACTGCAGTCCCTTGAATCACTGCTGGAAGAATTGAACCTGAAAAATGTACACTTCGTCGGGTATGTTGAAGACACGGCAAATTTCCTGGCCAATCTGCACATCTACATACAACCATCTCACCACGAAGGTCTTTGTATTGCCGCGCACGAAGCCATGCAGGCTGCGCTCCCGGTCATTGCAACCCGGGTTGGGCAGCTGCAGTACAGTATCATTGATGGGGAAACCGGATTGCTATGTGATGTTGACGATGTCAATGGGCTGCTTCAGGCCGTGCTGAGCCTGATCCGGGATCCGGCCAGGGCCCGTGCCATGGGCATCGCCGCGCGCCAGCGGGTCACTACCTTGTTCAGCCCCGAGGTATTTCGCCAAAGTGGAGAGCAGTTGTTGCGTAAGCTGGAACAAGGACTTTCACTACGCGAGCACTAATGTATTGCCAGTTATGCGAGCCGCAGTGAGGGCGCCGTTCCACGGATATTGTGCTATTACTTTCTGAGAGCCTGCTACCTGACCGCAGATGAATTTTCAATCACTGAATTGGAATGGCTTGAACGGTTGGTTTGGAAAGTTCCTGATTTCTGCCTGCAACGCTGCTCTTTGCGACCGCAGGGCGTGACTGCTGCCGTTGCAGGTAGCCAACAATGGCCCGCACTGAACGCAAGGCCGCATTGCCATCGTGATGGTCAAATGTGTATGAGAAATTCTGACTTTGTATGGGCCGGTATTTCGGGTGGGTATTGAACCCCTCATCGAGTGCGCGATCAAGCTGCTCGATGCGGTTGAAAACCGGACCAAACTGCCAACTCAGGTAGTTCGGATCGTGTTCCCAGCCTTCCACGCCCGGGTTTGCAAACACGCAGGGCCGTGGCCGCACAAGAAATTCATATACTTGGCTGCTGACATCGCCGAGGTAGAGATCGGCAGCCAGGGTGTAGCTCATATCCGTACTCCGTCGGCTGCCGGTATCGAGGTGAATGTGTTTGCAGTGCAGGTGCTTGCTCTTTATCGATCCGGGCAGCCTGATATGCCAACTGTGCAAATTGGCCTGGAGATGCTTCTCGAACAACATGACGTGCGGAGAAAAAATCAGGTTGTACTTGTTGGATTGATAGAAGTATTCAAGTATGTCCTGCCCAAATCGATACCAGGAAGACAGTTTGGTCGAGCAATGCGGATTGTAAAGTACGGTGGGCCGGTCGTTGTCAAATAGTTTAATCGCCGTTTTCTCCATGGCTTGAACAGCTGAAAACTTTGGATAGCCGGTGATGACATACTGGCCATTTCTTAACTGTCCTGCCGCCAGCAGGCGATCCCTGATTTTCTTGCCGGACAAGAGGACCAGGTCAAACTTTCCGCTTTCCTTGTCGAAACCGATCGCCCGATCCCCGGCACCGTGCCGGGTGTGAATAAAGCGCACATTTCTCAAACCGAAGTGGGTCTTCAGCAGTAATGACGTTTTTTCCGTAACCACCAAGGCGTCAAGATCGGCAAAATGAAACACATTGGCTTTAAGCATTGCAACTTTCTCAACCGGAATGCAGCCAGATATTCGTGAGCATACCCAGCCGACTTTCGCGGGTAAGCTGATTCTTTGCCACTGGCAACGATGTCCCGGGTAGTTCTTGGCGAGATCGCTCAGCACGTCGTGCTGTGCCTCGCTCGATATGATGAGCCGGACTTCGATGTCCGGTCGCGAACGCGACATTTCGAATGCTATGGGCGCACTATGCAGGACTTGGTGAATTTGCTCGTGATTGTAGAGAAACCCAATTTTCATTGAGGACTTTCCTGGTAAAGGTACTATCAAACTCGGAAGTAAAGCCCTGCATTGGAGGCTCAAGGCGATCGAAGATTTGACGTCTCCGAATTTAAGCACCTCTGGTACGCTGTTGGACAAGCAAATTTGTAAATTCAACCGCGTAAGTATCGTACTCCTGACAGCAAATGTGAATAGCCAGACCAGCAGAATTTCGTGATCGAGAAAATTTAACAGACGTTTTACAAAGACTTAATGAAGCTATGATTAATAAAGGTTTTCATCATGGGGGACTTACCATAAGAAACATCGGCAGAACTTCCAGGTTGAAGCCGACCATAATCCAACTTGATTGCTTCTCCGCAAATGATGTGCTCGTCAAATTGGGTCACCACCTGGGAATTGCCATCCTTGGGGGTGCGGACTATCCAGTCCGTTGCTGTTCCAATTGAACGGCCGTGAGCAAGAATTCTAGCCCGCATATTTCACCAAGGATCCGGAATTTACGGTTTAGCGGGCAGCATCCAAGGCTCAGTCCCCTCCTTGGCTCTTTTCAGGACTTCGCCAACTGCCTGTCAATATGATGAGCCAGCCGGCGTGCCAGGGCGAGCAGGGTCAGGGTGGGATTGGCCCATCCGCCGGTAGTGAACACCGAACTCCCCGCAATGTGCAGGTTGTCCATGCCGTGCACGGTGCAGTTCGCATCCACCACGCCATGCGCCGGCGCCGAGCTCATGCGCGTGGTGCCCATGTGGTGGTAGCCGCCAATCGGGTGGTTGCCCACCGTCGGGTCGACCGGCCAGGCCTTGGTGCCGTCCCGCAGCCACTCCATCGGGCTGACTTTGCCGAGACCCAGGCGGCTGAATTCACGCCCCAGCGACAAAGCCAGTTCCAGCACCGAGTGTTTGTCCAGGGCGGTTAGCTGCCAGTTCAGGTCGGTTCGCTTGCACCCCAGTGCATCACGCTGCTCAGACAGCGTGACGCGGCTGTCCGGGTTGGGCGCCTGTTCGGCCCGCGCAACGATGTAGAGTTGCAGGCGGGCCGCCTTCACTCCCAGGCGCAGCAGGGGCATGGATACGTGGCCTTGCAGCCAGTCTGTCATGCCCTGGTAGCCGTGCCACAGCCGACGTCCGGAGCGCGTTGGGTTCAGGCTGTGTTTCAGGCTCATGTACACCTTCTTGGTCACCGCCAGGCCTTTGCCGGGATCACGCTGTGGTTTGAATGTCGCAGCGCTGTGAAGGATTCCAACCCTGCGCTGCAATGCTTCCGAGGCGACCAGGGCCGGCGCAACGGGCGGAGCACTGCGAAAGTATCGCTTGCGATACAAAGCCCAGAATCCGCCCGGATCCCGCGTTTCCACGTGGGCAATACGGCCGTGCGGGTGTTCCATGAAATAGCGGCCCACCTGGTCGTGCGCATTGCCGATGCCGCCGGGAACCACCGCGTCGGAAAGCAGCAGCAGGCGGGCATTCTCGATGCCACCACAGGCCAGGACGTAGTGGCGGGCGCGCACGATCAGGCGGTGACCCTGCAGGGAGCGGGCTTCGAAAGAAGTGATCTGCCGTGCGTGCTCGTCAGTGTGCATGGCGACCAGGTTGGCGTGCAGGAAAATGCGCACGCGGGAAGAAGCTACCAGGTCCTCGCTCTGGCCGCGGCTGAAACGCTCGCGCAGGGTATCAAAGCGCCAGAAGGTGGTTGAGATTTCCGTGGGATCGAAGTCGATTGGATTCAGGCCTAGTTTTTGCCACAAAGCTGTGCTGTAGTCGAACTCACCCAGTTGCAGTGAATCGTGCGCCAGGCGATACCAGGGATCGAGATCGGCGCGGCTGATGGGCCAACCGCTGTGCGGCACCCAATCCCTGCGCTCAAAATCAATGGCATCCAGCGGCACGCAACGGCGGCCCCAGATGTTGGTCGTGCCGCCAAAAAACCTCAGGCGCGCATGGTCGAGATCGTAGTAGGGCAGCCCAATGTTGCGGCCCTCGAACAGCGCCTGCGTCTCGGGTTCATAGTCCATGCCGCCGGCTTCAAGCAGGCACACGTCATGACCGGAGATACCCAGGCCGCGCGCCATGGCCATGCCCGCCGCACCGGCGCCTACCACGCACACGTCGGCCTGCACGGTCATTTCGCGACCGGCGTTCAAAAGATCGACCAGCATCGGGCTCTCCGTCCGGGATCCTGCCGGGCAATTGTAGTGCATTGTACTGGTGCTGACGCGAAGGCGTATGTGCGGAAGAAAATCCGGGAATTACAAATTGTTGGCCCGAAAAAGTGTAAAATCCCGCCCTGTTTTCAACAGCCTTGACTGTATGGGCTTTCTGCCCGCAAAACCTGGCCCGTTTGATTGGAAAGAGATAGCAACCCAATGAAAGCTCCTATGAAGCAAACCCCGATGAAAGCCATAATCCTGAGCGCTGGCCAGGGCCGTCGCCTGATGCCCCTGACCGAGAGCATGCCCAAGTGCTGCTTGCAACTGGACGGCAAGAGCTTGCTCGAATGGCAGATCGGGGCCCTGGCTGCCAACGGTGTAAAAGACGTGGTGGTGATTACCGGTTTTGGCCATCACGTGGTGGAAAGTGTGGTTGCCCCCATCACGGGGGTTAACGTGCGCACACTGTATAACCCCTTCTATGCCTTGTCTGACAACCTCGGCACCTGCTGGGTGGCACGCCATGAAATGCGCCAGCCCTTCCTGCTGATCAATGGCGATACGCTGTTTGAACCTGCCGTCCTGGCGCGCCTGCTGCACTCGGACAGTGCCCAGCCGATCATCCTGGCAACAGACCGGAAAGAACAGTACGACGATGATGACATGAAGATCATCGCCGCCGGCAACCGCTTGCTGCGGGTGGGCAAGAAGCTGGAGCGGGAGCAGGTCAATGGTGAATCCATTGGCATGATGGTGTTCAATCAGGCTGGCGCGGAGGCCTTTGTCAGCAAGGTCGAGCTGTTGATGGGCGGGCCCGACGGCCTGGCGCGCTGGTACCTGTCAGCCATCGATGAGCTCGCGCGTGCGGGACAGGTTGGCATTTGCTCCATCCATGGCCATGGCTGGTGTGAAGTGGATGATATGGATGATCTCAAGCATGCCGGGATCGCGGTGAACCGTTGGCGCCAGGCCGCTGCCGAGAAAGAATCCTCCGGTCTGCCGGATGATGTCCGGCGTGAGGTCCAACCACAGCCGCATTGAATCCACTCAGTGGTTTGATGATTCTGTCACTGTATTGATTTGCACCCCGGTTTCGCCCTGTGCGCGGAACCGGTCAGTTTCGATGTCGTACTCGATGGTGCTGCTGCGCAGCACGTTTTCACCCTGACCCAGGCTGGCATTTCCATGCAAAATGATCAGCCCGGTCGCCCGTTCGTAAATGATTTCTGCCGCTTCAGCCTGCACGGTTTCGGGCTGATTTCCCTGCAGGTGCGACAATTTGAAACGCGCCGGCGATCCATACAGAACCAGCCGATCGGGTTCATCCAGCTGGCCCAGCAGGGTTGCCCTGTCCGCATTCACCAGCCAGTCACGAATGTACATTTCAAAATGGCCGTTAAAATGGACGGTATCGGGTTCGACGTCTTCCCAGGCCTGGTCGGCGCGGATGGCGATCATGTCTTCCCGGTTCAGCCTGAACTCACCGCCGGCCATCGATGCCAGCGGATAGAATGACATCAGCAGCATGCAGTGCAGCAGCAAACGCCGGCTTGGCACCCATTGCGGGTTGTGCTCCAGGGTGGAATTTCGCATGCTTGGCCAGTCGGAGACGCTGATTGTCGCAAAGCATAGCAGGCCCGGAAGGAACTATGGTTAAACTGGAGCCACGATGATCATCGACCGTTACATGCTGCGCGAAGTCGGCCTGCCGTTTATTGCCGTCAGCACGGTGCTGTTGACCATCTTCTCCACCTACAGCCTGACCCGCTACCTGGTGGATGCCAATGCCGGATTGCTGCGGACATCCGAAGTCGTGAGCCTCACGGGCCTCAGATCACTGGTGTCGCTCGAAGTCCTGTTGCCCCTGAGCTTCTACTTCGCTGTCATGCTCGGCATGGGGCGGCTGTACAGCGATTCTGAAATCTATGCCATGCGCAGCAGCGGAATCGGTGAAAAACGGCTGATGCGGCCGGTAATGGCGCTGGCGCTGGTGCTGGCCGTGTTGACCGGCGTACTGTCGATGGTCGTGCGGCCCTGGGCCTACGAACGCAGTTACGAAATCCGCGCCCAGGCCATGGCCAGCTCTGAACTGGACCGTATCCGCCCGGCGCAGTTTTACCACTTCGACGATTCTGGCCGCACCGTATTCATTGAACACATGTCGCCGGATGGCCGCAGCATCAACGGCGTGTTTGTGCGCACCCGCAAAGGCCCCGATGTGCAAGTCATTACTTCGGTTAACGGCCGGCTGGACTATCACGCCCGGCCGGGCTTTCACCGCCTGACCCTGTTCGATGCATACCTGTTCAAGCGGGTAGCCGAGGCGCCGGACCTGTTCGCGGAACTGGGCTCGTTTGCCTTGTGGCTGTCTGCCGGTGAAGCAGAACCGGTGGGCTACAAGACCAAGGCCAGCCCGACACGTGAACTTATCGTGTCTTCGGCCGCGCCGGACAAAGCCGAGTTACAGTGGCGTTTGTCCACGCCGCTGTCGGCTTTGTTGCTTGCTTTGCTGGCCATCCCGCTGAGCCGTGGAAGACCGCGGCAGGGGCGCTACGCCCGCATCCTGGTGGCGCTGGTGATTTACGCGGTTTACTTCAATGTGCTGGATGTGAGCAGGACCTGGGTGGAGCAGGGCACGTCCCCGACCATTGGCTGGGTGCCTGGTATAACCCTGCTGTTGGTGATTGCCCTGTACCTGCCCTGGGTCAAGATTTATCGCAGCCGGAAAAACACCCGGCGCAGGCCGGATGGGTCATGAACCTGCTGGACCGTTACATCATGCGGAATTTCCTGCTGGGCATGATCCCGGTGTTCCTGTTGCTGCTGGTGCTGTTCAGCTTCATGGCCCTGGCCGAGGAGCTGGAACAGGTGGGCCAGGGTCTGTTCACGCAACTCGATGCCTTCAGGGTGGTGCTCTATACCGCCCCAAGGCGCATGATCGATTTACTGCCGGTGACGACCCTGCTGGGCGGATTGCTGGGCCTGGGGGCCATGGCCGGCCACCAGGAGCTGATCGCAGCCCGCGTGGCCGGCATTTCACGGCAACGCCTGGCCTGGCCTGTGCTGCTGCTGGCCGCTTCACTGGCTTTGTTTACCGTTGTGTTGCAATCGTCCCTGGTGCCGTTCAGTGAGCGTGAAGCCAACCAGATAAGGGCCCGTTCGCTGGTGCAAACCAGCATGGATGCCGGGGCTGAGCTGGATTTCTGGACCCGCAGTGAACACCACTTCGTGCACGTCAGCGATGTGCAGTTTGGCCGCCTGCTGAGTGGCGTTGAAATCTATGCAACCGATGATCAGGGGCGGCTCAAGCAACTGATCCAGGCCCGTCGCGCCGCCATCGCTGGTGTCGATGACTGGGTGCTGCAGGACGTTACGCTGACGACGATCGACGCTGCTGTGGTGAAGGAAGAACAACGGCAGGAGTTGCATTGGCCTGGCTTGCTGAGTGCCGGGCAGGCCGCCATCCTGGTGTTGCCTCTCGAAGCCCTTGCCCTGCTCGACCTGTCCCGCATGATCGATTACCAGCGCGCCAACGGCCTCGATACACACCGTTTCCGCGTGGTCCTGTGGCAGCAGTTGAGTATTGCTGTTGCGGTCATTGGCATGGCCTTATTGTCCCTGCCCATGCTGCTGGGTTCGATCCGCGCCATTCCCGCCGGCCAGCGCGTGGTGATCGGCGGGCTGGTGGGTATTGCCTTCTATCTCATGCAGCAGCTGGCCGGGCACCTGGCCGGTTTGTTCATGCTGCACCCGCCCGGCGTCATCATGACCCCGGCGGTGGTGGTGCTGGCGGTGGCTGTGTATGCCCAGTTCCTTGATGCGCACCGCAAGCGGCGTGCGCTTCGAAGGGCGGCGAGGAAGTGACTGTCCAGCGCTGCTCGTGCACCACTTCGAACGCGGCTGAGGATGTGCCACCGGCCGCGGCAATGGATTTGAGCTGCATGCGAATATTCCAGTGCTGCCCCGCAGGCTCGATATCGAGCAGCCGGTAAGACGCGCTCTGCACGCTGGAGGCGGATGCGGTGCAGAATACGCGGGAGGCGCCTTCGGCCAGATCGAGGTTGTGGTGCAGGTGGCCGCAAAAGACCACTGCCGGTTGTTGCGCTGCGATCAGGGACTGCAAGGCCCTGACTTCCTTCAGCGCCTTGCGCCACTTCGCCATGCCCGGCAAAGGCGGATGGTGAATGACCAGGCCGCACAGAAAACCCTGCTCGCGGGATTCCTGCAGCAGGCGGGCCAGGCGGTCAAACTGGGCATGCCCCAGCGCGCCGCGGGCGGAAAAAACCGGCGTCACGCGGGCGGAAGATACTCCGATCAAGCGCAGCCGGCCGAAATCCCGCACTTTGGGATAAGGGCTGTCCGGGCCATCTGCGAATCCATTGGGGGCCGCAGGCAGGACGAAATTCCAGTGCCGGCGCAAATTGGCCCAGGAATCTTTTGCATAGACATCATGGTTGCCAGGAACCAGGAAGATTTGCTGCGCCGGCGCCAGTTCAGCCAGCCAATCACCGGCCTGGCGGATCTCGTCCTCCAGCCCGATCTGGACCAGGTCGCCGGACAGGATAAGCTGATCTGCCGACTCGGCACGAACGGCCGCGATCAATTGTTCCAGCGTTTCGCGCCGGTGGATGAAGTAACGCTTGTGCGTCCAGCTCAGGTAGCCGGTGCGTCTTTTACCGCGCAGTGAAGCAAAGGTGTGCTTCCCCAGTTTACTCAAATGCGGATCGGTAATATGGATGAGGCGCATGCGTTGGGTATCCGTGCTGCCTTGTTTCCCGCAGGGCTTGTTATAATTGCTGCTGCCAGGTGCCAGGCGCATCATTCCGGGTGACCTGCCCGAGCGAGCGAACTATAACATGACGATAACTGCCCTTGTCCTGGCTGATGCGCCCACCAAGTTGTGGGGCTTGAACTCGCGCGAACGCCTGCGGCGGCAGTTGCGGGAAGTGGGAGGCGTAAGCTGGTCCGGGGCAGAGACCGATTTGCCTGGCAGCGGGCAGGTACTCCTGCTCAATGGCCATTACCTGTTCGAATTGCGCACGCTGCAGGGCTTGCTGGCCCATCCGGACTCTGTGCTGATTGCGCCTACTGATGGCAAGCCAGCCGCGGCACTGGTCGATGCGGCGCGAATCGGGGAGATCGTTGATTATATGGCGCAGCCGGACTCGCTTCTGCCAAGCGGCTTGAGCCGTCTCGAACCCGGTGAACTCGCCGCCTTCAACGAAGTGCTGCGCAGCGCCCAGCCACCCTTGTTGGAGCTTATTACCGAGGCGCGTCGCGACGAACTTGAAAACCTGCTGTACGGCAATGCCTACAAGGGCATTACTGATCTCGTGACCAAATTCCTCTGGCCCCGGCCGGCGCGCCACCTGGTGCGCTGGTGCGCGCGTCTCGGGTTGTCGCCCAACGCCGTGACCTCCATCGGATTGCTGCTGGTGCTGGCAGTTTCCTGGCTCTTTTTGCAGGGCCAATATTCTGCCGGTCTTTTGGCGGGTTGGCTGATGACCCTGCTGGACACTGTCGATGGCAAGCTGGCGCGGGCGACCATCCAGTCCAGCCCCTTCGGCCACCTCTACGATCATGCCATCGACCTGGTCCACCCGCCGTTCTGGTACATCTTCTGGGGCATGTCCCTGGCCAGCCCGCCGGATTTTTTGGGCCTGGATTTTTCCGCACAATGCTGGCTGCTGATCGGCGCCTACGTGCTGGGGCGCGTGGCCGAGGGCGTGTTCGTTTTGCTCGGGCAGTGCAATATTTTTACCTGGCGGCCCTTTGACGCGTGGTTCCGGCTGGTGACGGCGCGGCGCAACCCCTGCCTGATCCTGTTGACGCTCAGCGTGCTGATCGGCCGCCCAGGCTGGGGTTTTACCGCGGTGGTGGGCTGGTCGGCCTTGACTACCGGCGTTTTGCTGCTGCGCCTCTTGCAGGGCCTGGCGGTGCGCCTTGCCAGCGGCCCTTTGACGTCCTGGTTGAGCGCACGCGGCGTGGCCTTCGGGCCACATGCCTACTCTTTCCGGGTTTTTGGCGGCACCCGTGGCGCTTTCAGAGCCTGAGCAGGTGAAACAGCTGGTGCTTAGGTCCCTGGTCCAAGACCAGCTGATGGCGGCTTGCGATTGGCCGGATGAACCACGGGACGCCCTGCTGCTGGCGATCCGCGAGCGCTATGGGGCAGGCGTTTGCGCCATTCTCATCTATGGCTCCTACCTGCGCGGCAAGCGCGATACCCTGCTGGATTTCTACGTGCTGCTGGAGGACCACGCGGCTCTGCAATCAAGTTGGCAGGCTGGCCTGGCCTGGGCCTTGCCGCCGAATGTTTACCAGGTGCGGTGCGGCCAGCCTTCCGGCGAGTTACGCGCCAAGTGCGCGGTGATGACCCTGGGCCGCTTCGAGTACGCCATGCGGCACGATTTCCATTCCTATTTCTGGGCGCGTTTCTTCCAGCCCAGCGGTTTGCTGTATTGTCGCGACGAACAATCGCGCGAACGGGTGGAGCGGGCGATTGGGCAGGCGGCACGTACTTTCGTGCAACAGGTGGTTCCTTGCCTGCCGGCTGAATTCACCGCGGTTGACCTGGTCAGCAAGGGGCTGTCACTGAGCTATCGTTGTGAGTTGCGTGCGGAACCGCCGGGGCATGCGGAGCAGCTTCAACACTACAATGCCGAATGGTATCAAGCTCTGCTCACAGTGCTGGCAGGCGACGGTTTGGGCTACCGCCCGGGGCCACGTGCCGGCGAATTTGTGCATGGGGCCGGCGCGTGGGGCCGGCGGCGGGCGGCCGCGGCCTGGTGGCTGCGTCGCGTGCAGGGCAAAGGCCTTTCGGTGTTGCGTCTGCTCAAGGCCGCGCTCACGTTTAGCGGCGGTTTCGACTACCTGCTGTGGAAAATCGGCCGCCACTCCGGCGAGTGCATCGAAGCTACACCGCGGCAGCGCAAACACCCGTTGCTGTTCGGCTGGCCGGTGCTGTGGCGGCTGTATCGCCGTGGCGCTTTCCGTTAAGCCGCCATGCTGAACCGCGTACTGAAGAATTTCACCCGGGTGCTGCGCGGGCGCGGTATCGCCGCAGTGTTTTCCGTCACGGCTACCGGACTGATGGCCAATGCGTTGCCGGTGGAGCAATTCGGCCTGGTGATTCTGCTGCATACCTACATCATGGTGATCAAGGGCCTGCTCAATTTCCGCACCTTCGAAGCGATCGTGCGCTTCGGCATACCGCTGCACGACCAGGGCGAAGAGAGCCGCCTCAAAAGCCTGTTGCGCTCCACCCTGCTGCTGGATTTTGCTGCGAGCTGGGCGGCGGCCGCGATCGCCATGGCCGCCGTGCCATTGGCTGCCGGGTTCCTGCACTGGGACACCCAGATGAGCAACTGGGCGGCATGGTATTCCCTGGTGCTCCTGACCACGACCACCAACACCGGCAGTGGCATCCTGCGCCTGTACGACCGTTTCGATGCGCTGGGTGTCCAGTACACCGTCGGGCCCATGGTGCGGATGACCCTGGTGGCCTCGGCCTGGCTGCTGGAAGCCCCCATGCAGGTCTTCATCCTGGCCTGGGGGTTTGCCTTCTGCATTGGCAATCTGTACATGATTACCCGCGGCTTCAGCGAGCTGCGTGGCAAACTGCAGACACCCTTCTGGCAAGGCTTCCGCTGGCGCGACGTGCGCGACCAGCATAGCGATTTCTGGAGCTTTATTGGCGTGGTGTACTGGCAGACCAATGTCGACCTCGTGCCCAAGCATCTGTCGACCTTGCTGGCCGGTAACCTGCTCGGGCCAGCCGCCGCCGGGCTATTCCGCCTGGCGCGGGAAATTTCCGCGGTGTTGACACAGCCGGCGGTGACTCTGCGCGAGGTGATGTTCCCCGACCTCACGCGGGCCTGGAATGCCAATGAGGCCGACTTTACCCGGCAGGTTTTTCGCACTTCGCTGATTGCCGGAGGCGTCGGCCTGGCGCTCGTTGCGTTTGCTTATTTCGCTGGCACTCCCATCCTGGCTGTGGTGGGCGCGGATTACGTGCCGGCCAAGTCGCTGATGGTGTTGCTGCTGTTTGCAGCTTCCTTCGACCTGGCCGGCGCATCCTTGCGAGCCGCTGCCTATGCCATGGGCCGCGCGTCCAGCCTGCTGCGCATCCACTTGCTGGGGGCCACGGCTTACATCATCCTGTTTTACGTGTTCACTCGCGTTCTTGGCCTCACCGGTTCCGGCCTGGCATCCATCCTGGCCTCCTTGCTGACCCTGGGTTTGGCCACAAGGTTGGTGGCGCAGCGGCTCCTTAGCGTTTCCCCAGGCCCCGAAACGCATCGATGATGGTTTCGATCTGTTGCGGTGTGTGGGCCGCACTGACACTGCAACGCAGGTAGCTGGAGCTGTCGGGCGATGCGGGAGGAACCATCAGGTTGACGTAGATGCCCATTTCCAGCAGCTGGTTCCAGCAGCTCAGCGCCTGTTCCTTGCCGCCAATGCGCACGGCTATCACCGGGCTGACTTCAGGGCCGGTGGTATACCCCAGGGATTGCACGCCCTCGTATAGCCGCCTGGCATTGCGCCACAGGCGATCGCGCAGCTCGGGCCGGGTGCGCAATTGATGCAGCGCTTCGCGCGTCGTGGCGATGATCGACGGGCTGGAAGAGGCGGTAAAAATGTAGGCCCGAGCTGCGCGATC